>JAEWTC010000070.1 GCA_023459675.1 Bacillota bacterium
TGAAAACCGGCGAAGGTGAAAATCGGGCGGAAATTCGGCGGAAATTCTATTGACAACGCGTGGTTAGAGATGTTAAACTCAACGAGCACGGTTAAAGCCGTCTAACTCATTTGGAATAGAGCAGGAGGCCATGCATGATGCCTTTGTCCATGGTATCCATCGGGGACGTAAACGTGATCAAGAAGATCACCGGGCGCGACGACGTTCGCAAGCACCTGGCAAATTTGGGGTTTGTGGTCGGCGAAGAGGTGACCGTGGTCAACCAGATGGGCGGAAATCTGATTCTTTCGATTAAGAACAGCCGTATCGCGCTGGACCAAACCTTGGCAACGCGCATTATGGTGTAAGGAGGAACGCAATGAGAACGCTGAAAGACGTGGCGATCGGCGGGCGCGCCGTTGTTTTAAAGCTGCACGGCGAGGGCGCTTTGAAACGCAGGATTATGGACATGGGCTTGACCAAAGGCACGGAAGTGATCGTGCGCAAGGTGGCGCCGTTGGGCGACCCCCTGGAGCTCACGGTCCGCGGATACGAGCTCTCCATCCGCAAAGGCGACGCGGAGTTAATCGAAGTGGAGTAGCGCAGGCGAACGCCGCTTTTTCTTTGCCACATGGTTAGTGGACGCTAACCAGAGAACTCTGAGGAGGATGAAAACGTGAGCATTAAGATTGCGCTTGCGGGTAACCCGAATTCCGGAAAAACAACCATGTTCAACGCCCTGACCGGCAGCAACCAATACGTTGGCAATTGGCCCGGCGTAACCGTGGAGAAGAAAGAGGGCCGTCTGAAAGGCTCCGCCGACATCATCATTCAAGATCTGCCGGGAATTTATTCCCTGTCCCCATATACGCTGGAAGAGGTGCTGGCACGCAACTATCTGGTGAACGAAAAGCCGGACGTGTTGATAAACATCATCGACGCAACCAATATCGAGCGCAACCTGTATCTCACGACGCAACTATCGGAGCTGAACATCCCCATGGTGATCGCGCTCAACATGATCGACGTCACCCGCAAGAACGGCGACGTGATTCAGCTGCGTAAGCTGGCCGAAGAGCTGAACTGCGAAGTGATTGAAACCTCCGCCCTCAAAGGCGAAGGAAGCAAGCTGGTGGCTGAGAAGGCCGCGGCGCTGGCGCAGCAAAAAACGCACGCGGAGCCGCCCCACGTGTTTGCCGGAAGCGTGGAACACGCGCTGGCGCACATTGAGGACCTGATCACCCACCGCGACGGCGAGGAGCCCGAGCATCACCACCACGCGGACGGCGTTGTGCACCAGGGAAGCATTGTGGACCCGTCCCTGTCGCGCTGGTATGCGATCAAGCTGTTCGAACGCGACGGGAAGGTATTGCAGGAGCTGAACCTCTCCAAGGGCGTGCAGGCGCAGGTAGAAAAAACCATCGCGGCTTGCGAGGCCGAGATGGACGACGACGCGGAATCCATCATCACCAATCAGCGCTACGCCTATATTAACCGGCTTGTATCCCTATGCGTGAAGAAGGGCAAAACCAAGGGCTCGCTCACGGCTTCGGATAAGATTGACCGGATTGTGACCAACCGCGTGCTGGCGCTGCCGATCTTCGCGGTGATTATGTTCCTTGTCTACTACATTTCCGTGACCACCATCGGCACGCTCGTCACCGATTTCACCAACGATACCTTTGTGGGCGAATGGATACAGGCGCCGCTGATGCGCTGGATGGAAAGCATCGGCACGGCAAACTGGCTGGTCGGGCTGATCGGCGACGGCATTATCGGCGGCGTGGGCGCGGTGCTTGGCTTCGTACCGCAGATGCTGGTGCTGTTCCTGATGCTGGCGATTTTGGAAGACGTCGGGTATATGTCCCGCGTCGCGTTCATCATGGACCGCATTTTCCGGCGGTTCGGGCTCTCGGGCAAAAGCTTTATCCCGATGCTGATCGCTTCCGGCTGCGCCATACCGGGCGTGATGGCCTCGCGCACGATTGAGAACGAGCACGACCGCCGGATGACCGTGATTACCGCGAGCTTCATTCCCTGCGGCGCGAAGATGCCGATCGTCGCGCTGATCGCGGGCGCTCTGTTCCACAACGCGGGCTGGGTTGCCGCCGCCGCGTACTTCATCGGCGTGACCGCGGTGATCATTTCCGGCATCATGCTGCGCAAAACGAAGATGTTCTCCGGCAAGCCCGCGCCGTTTGTGATGGAGCTGCCCGCCTACCATACCCCGTCCGCCGGCAACGTGCTGCGCAGCATGTGGGAACGCGGCTGGAGCTTCATCAAGCGCGCCGGTACGGTGATCGTCGTCGCGAGCATATTCATCTGGTTTACGTCCGGCTACGGCTGGGCGCCCAAACAGCCGGAATCCGCCGCGCAGCCCAACGCCGCCATCGTGGAAACGACGCCGGACGGCCCGCTTGTTTTCGGCGCGGTGGACGATATGGACCACAGCATGCTGGGCAGGGTGGGCGGTATCGCAGCGCCGGTGTTCTCTCCCCTAGGGTTTGGCAGCTGGCAATCCACCGTGGCGACCGTGATGGGGCTGGTGGCCAAGGAAGAGGTGGTGGGCGTATTTGGGGTATTGTTCGGCACCGCCGCGGACGCGGACGAAGCCTTTGCCCTTTTGGATGAAGGCAGCGACGAGGAGATTGAAACGACCCTGCACCCGCTGGTACAGGCGTTTGACGATAGCAGCGGCGGCTACGGCGGGCTTGCCGCGTTCAGCTTCCTGCTGTTCAACCTGCTGTGCGCGCCCTGCTTTGCAGCCATCGGCGCCATCCGGCGCGAGATGAACTCGGCAAAGTGGACGTGGTTTGCCATCGGGTATCAAACGCTGTTTGCCTATACGGTGGCGCTGATCGTATTCCAGCTGGGAATGCTGTTCATGGGCGGAGGGTTTACGGCGTTTACGGCCGCGGCCATCCTGCTGCTGGCAGGGATTGTGTATCTGTTAACCCGCAAGAATAAACGCTTGGAAGCGTAAAGGAGATTTCGTATGGCTACTTGGATTATTGGCGGCATCGTGCTTTTGATCGTCGGCGGCATCGTTTGGAAGATGATCGCGGACCGCAGAAACGGGCGGAACAGCTGCGGCGGCAATTGCCAGAACTGCCACGCAGGCTGCGGCGCGCGCACACATTGAAATTGACAAGGCGCGGCGTAACGCCGCGACATCAGAGTGTCAAACAACCTTGTATTGAAGGCACTCTGCCAGCTTGTTCAAAAGGCCGCATATGCTAGGAAGCAAGCGAGGCGCGGGTCTGAGCGTACACGGACGTACGTGATGCCCGCGTCATCGCGCAGATGACAACGCAGCTGTGGCCTTTTCAACAGGCTGGAGCCGCGCCTTTTTTGTTGAATTTAAGCGCTGAACATGGTACGCTACAAGCATTAAAGGATGTGAGGGTATGCAGATTCTAAAATCGTCCCAAGATTATCTGGAAGCGATGCTGATGATGCAGCTGCAGCACGGGTACATCCGCTCCATCGATATCGCAAACGAGCTCGGCGTCACCAAGCCCAGCGTGAGCTACGCAACCAAACGCCTGCGGGAAAACGGCTATATCACGATGGATAAGGAAGGCCTGATCACCATCACGCAAAAAGGTCTCGACATCGCCAAAAGCATGTACGAGCGGCATCAGGTGCTGTCCGAGTTTTTGACGAAGCTTGGAGTCGACCCCAGAACGGCCCGCGAAGACGCGTGCAAGATCGAGCACGACATCTCCGAGGAAACCTTTCAGGCGATCCGCAATCATATTGACAATCAAATTTTCCCATAATATGATGGCTCTAATCCTATAAAGGAGGAAACTGTCATGAAACTGAATACGAAACGAACCTTGCTGGTCGGTTTTGCTTTCATGTCCATCGGCGCGTTCTGGCAACTGTACGATAACGTGATTCCTCTGGTGCTCAAGAACACGTTCGGGCTGAAAGACGGCGTTTCCGGGATCGTCATGGCGCTTGACAATGTGCTGGCGCTTTTTTTGCTGCCGCTGTTTGGTATGCTGTCCGACCGTACCAAAACGAAATTCGGTCGGCGGACGCCTTATATCGTGTTAGGTACGCTGGGTTCGGTGGTTTTGATGAACCTGCTGCCGTTTGCCGATCAAACGCATAATTTCATATTGTTTATCGTCGCGCTTGCGCTGCTGCTGATCTCCATGGGCACGTACCGTTCCCCCGCCGTTGCGCTGATGCCGGACGTCACCCCCAAACCTCTGCGGTCCAAGGGCAACGCGGTGATCAACCTCATGGGCGCGGTGGGCGGCGTCTTCACGCTGGTCGCCACCATGTTTCTGGTTAAGAAACGCAGCGTTGCACAAGCAGACGGCACGGTGCTGGAACTGAACGATTACACCCTTTTGTTTCTCGCCGTCGCGCTGCTGATGGTCATCGCGGTCGTTGTGCTGGTCATGAAAGTGCGGGAAAATAAGCTGGCGGCTGAAACCGCCAGTTTCAACGACGCGTATGATGCGCAAACCGAAACGGCGGACGCAAAGCCCTCCGTCAGTGGCAAGGCGGCGTTCCTTTCGCTGGCGCCGGAGGTTCGGCGCAGCCTGGTTTTGATCCTCTCCTCCGTGTTCTTCTGGTTTATGGGCTATAACGCCGTTACCACCGCGTTTACCAAGTACGCCGAGCAGCAATGGGCATACGGCATCGAGGACGCCTCCATGTGCCTGATGGTGGCCACGGGCGCCGCGATCCTCAGCTTCATCCCCGTGGGCATATTCGCGTCCAAATTCGGCCGCAGGCGCACCATACAATTCGGCGTCGTTCTGCTCACGCTGTGCTTTGGTTCCCTCGCGTTTTACCACGCGTTCCATTTCACGCTGTACATCATCTTCGCGCTGGTAGGCGTTGCGTGGGCTTCCATCAACGTCAACAGCTACCCGATGGTTGTGGAAATCTCCAAAAGCGCGGACGTCGGCCAGTTCACAGGTTTCTATTACACCTTCTCCATGGCCGCGCAGATTGTAACCCCGATCCTGAGCGGCTATCTGATGCAGTATATAGGCTACAACATCCTGGCGCCCTATGCCGCGGTGATGGTCGCGGTTTCGCTGATTACCATCTCCATGGCAAAGCATGGCGACAGCAAACCCGTACTGCCCGCCTCCAGGCTAGAAGCGTACGACGCAGGTGACGATTGATATGTTATTCGCGCTCTGGGCTCTATTCGCATTCGCGGTTCTCCTGTGTTTGTTTTTCCTGTACCTGTGGGCGATCGCGCCCGCGCGTAAACCGTTTCCCCCCGGGCTGCAGAAGAACGTGCTGTACGCCCATCGCGGCCTGCACGACGGCAACCGCGCCGTGTATGAAAACAGCCTGAAAGCGTTCGCGCTGGCTGTGGAGCACGGGTATGGCATGGAAATGGATCTGCAGACCACCAAGGACGGCAAAGTGGTGATCCATCACGATTTGAACACACAGCGTGTCTGCGGCGTGAACGCCGTGATCGAGCAAACGGCATATGCGGATCTGCCCCGCCTTCCCGACGGTGAACCCATTCCACTGTTTGAGGACCTGCTAACGCTCATAGCCGGGAAAGCTCCGCTGATTATCGAGCTGAAGCACCACAGCGAGTACAAGCGCACGGTACGGGAAGCGCTTCGACTGCTGGAGCGCTACGAGGGCACCTACTGCCTGGAATCGTTCCACCCGATCATTCTAAAAACCCTTCGCGGGCTGGCGCCGCAGCTACTGCGCGGGCAGCTTTCCTCCGGCAATCTTTCCAAGGAGATCAAGCCGATGCAGGCCTTCCTGCTCAAGCACCTGCTGCTGAACCGCTTTTCGCGCCCCCATTTCATCGCGTATGACTTCTCGCACAGCCGTACGCCGTCTCTCTGGCTGAACCGGCTTTTATTCCGGCCGCTGCTCATCGCCTGGACGATCCGCAACCAGAAGGATCTGGATGAAGCGCTGAAACGCTACGATACGGCGATTTTCGAGGGCTTCCTCCCCAGCTCCAACCCTTCTCATACTTAACCCGAAAGGCGGCTGTTCCTTGCAATTTTGCACCCTGTTCAGCGGTTCGAGCGGCAATTGCGCCTACCTGTCCACAGATCGCGGGGGTCTGCTGATCGACTGCGGCTTGAGCGGAAAACAAACGCTGGAAGCGCTCAGCCAAGCCCATGTTCCCCTCTCCTCCATCCATGCGCTGCTGGTAACGCACGAGCATATCGACCACATGCGGGGTGCGGGCATCATCAGCCGGAAGCTGAACATCCCCGTTTACGCCTCCGAAGGCACCTGGGACGGCATGCAGAAAAGCCTGGGCGAGCTGCCCAAGCATCACCGCAACGTCATCCGTGCGGACGAGGGCATTCTGTTGGATGATATCGAAGCCATTCCCTTTTCCATCCCCCATGATGCGAACGAGCCGACCGGCTTCCGTTTCAACACAGGCCGCTACAGCGTTGCGGTTGCCACCGATCTCGGATATTTTCCCAAAGCCGTTTTCGAGGCGATTGCGGGCGCGGATATCGTGCTTCTGGAAAGCAATCACGATCCCGATATGCTGCGCAACAACCCGTCGTACCCGGAACGGCTGAAAACGCGCATTCTCGGCCGGAAAGGCCACCTAAGCAACGAGGCGGGCGCGCAGGCCGCCGTGCAGCTTCTGCAAAGCGGTACGCGCCACCTGTTGCTTGGGCATTTAAGCCAGGAAAACAACACGCCGGCTCTCGCTTATGAAACCGCGGCGGGCGCGTTAACGCAGGCCGGCGCGGTGATTGACGCCGACGTTACGCTGCACGTTGCCGGCCGTTATGAGACGGGGTATCTGTACCGGATATAGGAGTGCCGCATGGAATTTCGAGTGCTGGACGAATGTGTGGAAATAGAGGGCGCGGGCGTTATTTTGTTCGCCTCCGAGGAGGACAGCCTGAAGCTTGGGCAGGGCTGCGTGATACGGGATATCCGCGGCAACGCGCACACCGTGGACAGCGTTAGCATTCACGAGGGCCTTGGTTCCTTATACCTGCGCAGCGGGAACGCGGCTTACTTTCAGCGGCTATTCCGCGATATTTTTGTGGACGCGACGCTGTTCACCGCCGATGGCGTGAACGAAAACCGATGATTACCGTCGTCTGCGTGGGTAAGCTCCGCGAAAATTTCTATCAGGAGGCGCAGCGGGAGTACCTGAAACGCCTTTGCACGCTGATGCCGTGCGCCGTCGTCGAGGTGAACGACGAACCCGAGCCAAAGCAATTATCCGATACGGCGATCGAACGGGTGCTGAGGGCCGAGGGCGACCGCATTTTGCAAAAAATACCGGACGCCGCGTATATTGTGGCATTGTGCATTGACGCAAAGCAGCCCGCAAGCGAAGAGCTGGCGGGCAAGTTGAGCGGTTTATTTCTGGCCGGGAAGAGCGAAATCGTGTTCGTGATCGGCGGCTCGCTGGGGCTGCATCCCGCGGTGCTCCATCGCGCGCAGGAGCGTATGTCCATGAGCCGGATGACCTTTCCCCATCAGCTGGCGAGGATCGTGCTGCTGGAGCAGCTGTACCGCGCGGCGAAGATCAACGCGGGTCAGCGGTATCACAAATAGCGTTATTCCACGAATACGTCCACGTTGACCGTTTTGTTTCCATTTTGCCCGACAGGGATCATTTGACCAGCGAAAGGCTTGCCGTCCACGACGAGCGAGACCTTTCTTTTTTCGCCGCCGCCGCTGTTGCGGATAGCGATGCGAAACACATTCCCGCGGAACTCCCTGTGCACGGTGACGGTTTTGATGTGCGAAGGCAGGCAGGGGTCGATCATCAGGCCGTCAAACTGCGGCTTAATCCCCAGTATGCTCTGCGAGGCAGCGTAGAAATTCCATGCCGCCGTACCTGTGAGCCAGCTGTTTCTGGCCTCGCCGGGCTTGTAGCTTTCCTTGCCGTTCACGGTTTGGCTGTATACATAGGGCTCCGTGCGATGCAGCTTCTGGTCCTCAATATAGGCGGGCGCGGTACGGCGGAACACGTCGAAAGCCCGGTCTCCATGCCCGAGTTCCGTTTCCGCGATCACGATCCACGGATTGTTGTGGCAGAAAACGGAACCGTTCTCTTTATATCCCGGCGGGTAGGAGCTGATTTCGCCCAAATTCAGGCGGTAGGTTTGATACGCCGGCCAGTTGAGCACCACACCGTATTCGAACAGCAGGTGTTCACGCACGGAATCCAGCGCTTTTTGCGCCATGCCGTTGTTCTTGCCGATCCCGGCCATCACGCACATGCCCTGCGGTTCGATGAAAATCTTTCCTTCGTCGCAGGTGGCGGAACCCACCTTATCTCCGTTGGCGTCGTAAGCCCGCAGGAACCATTCGCCGTCCCAGCCCGAGGTTTCCACGGCCTGTACCATTTTCTGTTTTTCCGCCTTGGCAAACGCGGCTTCCGCGTCATCGCCGATGCGGGAGAACAGCTCGCCGTAGCTATCCGCGACGCCGACGAACATACCGGCGATGAAGACGCTTTCCGCGATGCCCGTATCATGGTTGGTTACGGTTTGGAAGCTCTCGCCCGGCTCCTGTGAATAGCAGTTGAGGTTGAGACAGTCGTTCCAGTCCGCGCGGCCGATCAGCGGCAGGCTGTGCGGCCCGCGGTGCGCGGCGGTGTAGTGGAAGGCGCGGCGCAGATGTTCACTGAGCGGCGCAGCAAGGGACGCATCGTTATCGAAATCCACAATTTCGTCGAGAATGGCGAAATCGCCCGTTTCCTTCAGATACGCGTCCACGGCGTAGATCAGCCAAAGCGGATCGTCGTTAAAGCTGTTGCCCGCGTCCGCGTTGCCGCGTTTGGTCAGCGGCTGGTATTGGTGGTACGCGCTGCCGTCCGGCAATTGCGTGGCCGCGATATCCAAAATCCGTTCCTTCGCCCGTTCGGGGATCAGGTGCACAAAGCCAAGCAAATCCTGGCTGCAATCGCGGAAACCCATCCCGCGCCCGATTCCGCTTTCAAAATAGCTGGCCGAGCGGCTCATGTTAAACGTAACCATGCACTGGTATTGATTCCAGAGATTGATCTGCCGGTCTAACTTCTCGTCTTCGGACTGAATGGTAAAATGGCTGAGCAGCTGCTGCCAGTACTTTTTCAGGGCAAAAAGCTTTTCGTCGAACTGGGCTGCGCTTTGGAATTCCTTGAGCAGCGCATGCGCATCCTCTTTGTTGATCACGCCGGGCGCTTCGAATTTCCGGTCTCTGGGGCTGTCGCAATATCCCAACACAAATACGAAGCTTACGCTTTCACCGGCTTTCAGCGTTCTGCGGATGGCATGGCTGCCTATGGGGGCCCAGCCGTGAACAACGCTGTTGCGGGGTTTGTCCTCCATTACGGCCTGCGGCTTTCCGAAACCGTTATAGAGGCCCATAAAAGACTCCCGGTCGGTATCAAACCCATCCACAGCCGCATTGACGGCAAACACCGCGTAATGATCGCGCCGTTCACGGTATTCGGACTTGTGATAAATCACCGCGCCGCCGTTTTCCAGCTCCACTTCCGCCAAGGCGTAATTACGCTGGAAGTTGGTGCTGTCGTCCAGCGCGTTCCAAAGACAGAATTCCACGAAGCTGAAAAGACTGATTTTCTTCTCCGCCGCCGTTTCATTGGTCAGCGTAAGTTTGGTCACTTCCGCGCGGAAACCGCGGGGAACCATGGCGCATTGCTCGGCCTTCAGGCCGTTTTTGCTGGCCGTAATTACCGTGTAACCCATGCCGTGCCTGCATTCGTACGAATCCAGCTCCGTTTGGCAGGGCTGCCAGCCGGGGTTCCATACGGTGTCGCCGTCACGCAGATAAAAGTACTTTCCCCCGCTGTCCGTCGGGACGTTATTATAGCGATACCGGGTCAGCCGCAGCATACGGGCGTCCTTATAGAACGAATAGCCGCCCGACGTATTGCTCATTAGCGAGAAAAACGCTTCGCTCCCGAGATAGTTAATCCAGGGATACGGCGTCTGCGGACAGGTGATGACATATTCCCGGTTCTGATCATCGAAATGGCCATAGTTCTGCATATGGACTCTCCCATTACTAAAACGTTTATTCCTCCGCAATAGCATACGTTTTTTTCCGAATTTTTGCAACAGCAAGTTTCAACCGCCTTGTCAACTTGCTATCCGCTTCCTTTCCATGGTAAAATGAACGGTAGATTTTTCATGTTGGATAGGAGAATTTTCTCAATGAAAATCGTCTTGATCGGCGCCGGTCCGGCAGGGCTCACCGCCGCATATGAGCTTCTGGCGCGGCGCCAGGGTTACGAGGTCGTCATTCTGGAAAAGAGCGGAGCGATCGGCGGTATCAGCAAAACGGTTCGCCATCACGGCAACCGCATGGATATCGGCGGCCACCGCTTTTTTTCCAAGGACCAGCGCGTAATGGACTGGTGGCAGAGCATTATGCCGCTGCAAGGCGCGCCCGCCCTGGACGACTTGCTGCTGCAGCGCGACGTTCCCCTTGCGGACGGCGGACCCGACCCGCAGATGGAAGACCGCGTGATGCTGATTAGAAACCGCGTCAGCCGCATCTATTATCAAGGCCATTTTTTCGATTATCCCGTGACGTTAAAGTGGAAAACGCTCAAAGCCATGGGATTTGCAACCACCTTGCAGGTAGGTTTCAGCTATCTGCATTCCGTGTTTCATAAGCTGCCGGAAACGTCTCTGGAGAACTTCTACATCAATTCCTTCGGGCGGAAGCTATACTCCATGTTCTTTGAAACCTACACCGAAAAGCTCTGGGGGCGGCATCCCCGGGCCATATCCGCGGAATGGGGCGCGCAGCGGACCAAGGGGCTCAGCATTCTGGGCGTTTTGCAGGATATGTTCAGGCGGATCTTCCAGAGCAAGCAGAAGCGGCAGCAGGCCGTGCAGACGTCTCTGATCGAGGAGTTCCGCTATCCTAAATTCGGCCCCGGCCAGCTTTGGGAAACGGTCGCAGACGAAGTAAAGCAGCGCGGCGCGGACGTACGCTTCCACTGCGACGTAACAAAGATCGAAACCGACGGCAGCAAGATACTGGCCGTGCATTATATGCAGGACGGTCAAGACGTGCGCGTGGAAGGCGACGCGTTTTTTTCCTCCATGCCGATCCGCGATTTGATGCAGGGGCTGGACAGCGCCCCTGTGGAGATGAAAATCATGGCAGACCGCCTCCCCTACCGGGATTTTGTAACGGTCGGCCTGCTGGTGAACCGCTTGAACCTGAAAAACGAAACGCAGCTGAAAACGCTGGGCAACATCATCCCCGATTGCTGGATTTATGTGCAGGACCGCGAGGTGAAGCTGGGCCGCGTTCAGATTTTCAACAACTGGTCGCCGTATATGGTGGAAGACCCCGAGCATACCGTTTGGATTGGGCTGGAATACTTCTGCGCCGAAGGCGACGATTTTTGGAACATGGACGCGCAGGAATGCGCCAATCTGGCGACGGATGAGCTGATCCGCATCGGCATGCTGAAAGACCGCGCTGAAGTGCTGGATTCCCACCGGGAACGCGTGCAGAAGGCTTATCCGGCCTATTTTGACGGTTACAAGCACATGGGGCAGATCACCGA
>JAEWTC010000071.1 GCA_023459675.1 Bacillota bacterium
GGGTACCGGGGCTTCCCGGCAACGCTTTGCACGTCGCTCAACGAGCAGGTGGTGCATGGAATTCCCAGCCCGGACGTCATTCTTCGCGCAGGCGATATCCTGTCCGTCGATTGCGGCTTGATCCTGGACGGTTGGCAGTCCGACAGCGCGTTTACCGTCGGCGTGGGGGAGATCACCCCGGAGAGGCAGAAGCTGATCAGCGTCACGGAGCAGTGCTTTTTCGCCGGCGCGCGCAAAGCCGTACAGGGTAACCGCCTGCAGGACATCAGCCACGCCATTCAGGAATTGGCCGAAGATAACGGTTACGGCGTCGTCCGCGAGCTGGTGGGGCACGGCATCGGGCGCGACATGCACGAGGAGCCCAGCGTTCCCAACTTCGGCAAGGCAGGCCACGGCGTACGCCTGCGCGAGGGGATGACCCTCGCCGTGGAGCCGATGATCGCCATGCGCAACCCCGCCGTACAGGAGCTCGATGACGGCTGGACGGTGGTAACGATTGACGCAAGTCCGTGCGCGCATTACGAGCATACGCTTGTGATCAACGAACACGGTCTGCCCGAACTGCTGAGTTTCCCCGGATACGTCTTCGCGGAGGTGGATCGCGCGTGAAACCCTCGGTGCAGGAAATTGGACGCGTTACCGTGTCCAAACAGGGGCACGACAAGGGCAGGGCGTTCTTGGTGGTGGGGCTTGTAGACGACCGGTACGTGCTCATTGCCGACGGGGAGAGCCGCAAGCTTGCCAAGCCCAAGAAAAAGCAAGTCAAGCACCTGCTCCCGCAGCCCCACGTCGCGGCAGAAATCCTCGGCGCAATTGAAAGCAAAGCCCAGACCGCCGACAGCGATATCCGCAAAGCACTGCAGACCTATCAACTCACCGTCCGTACGCGCCTACAAGACAAGGAGGCAAACACATTTGTCTAAAAGCGACGTCATCGAAATGGAAGGCACAGTCATCGAAGCGCTGCCCAACGCAATGTTCCAGGTGGAGCTGCCAGGCGGCCACAAGATTCTGGCCCACATCTCCGGCAAGATGCGCATGAACTTCATCCGTATTTACCCGGGCGATAAGGTGACCATCGAGCTATCCCCCTACGATCTGACCCGCGGCCGCATCACCTGGCGCTCCAAGGGCTGACGAACTCCGTTCCCCAGGCCAGTGAAAGCCGCTTCGAACATTATCTTATGGAGGTATTGTGTTATGAAAGTCCGCCCCTCAGTCAAGCCCATCTGCGAGAAGTGCAAGATCATCAAGCGCAAAGGGCGCGTGATGGTGATTTGCGAAAATCCCCGCCATAAGCAAAAACAAGGCTGACCATCCAGCTGAAAAAGCGCGATCTGCGGTGTCAGCATCGGGATGGCTCGGGCATCACTTACAAAACGGTAAGCTCAGCCCTCGCCACCCTCGCTTCCTTGCGTATCACGCTTTTTGAGCAGGATGGAAACTCCCCATGTTCAGCGGAAATGCGGATGATACCGCATGGACGCGGCAACGTTGGACCCAGTATCCAACAGGTTTGGCAGCGAGGCGCTATATCTTGTAGCCGCCGTGCCGTTCGCCACTAACGCCGAGAGATTCGGGGCGTGGCGGATGGAACAAATCGTTGCCACCCAAGGATATTTGTGTTATAATCCAAAAGTTAGACACTGTTTCTAAACGGGCGGCTGCGCGTGCGGAAAACCGCATGCGACCGTGAATAGCGGATGTCTGACAACGTGAACAAAGCGTGTACGAACGGCGCAATCCGTTCCGATGCGCGCGGGGTCTTGGGCGGGGGACCGCCAACCACAAGAGACCCTGAGCCCCGATGAACCGCCAGGGTGGCGGCTCACAGCAGGAGGGCAAACCGAAGCGCCGCAGCACAGAAGATCCGGCCGCCGTTCGGCGGGCGGAATGAACTGCTTTGAGCGCCGGTTCCCCAGACATTATGGAGGTGTATTCCACACATGGCACGTATTGCAGGCGTCGACCTGCCCAATGAAAAGCGCGTGGAAGTAGGCTTGACCTACATCTTCGGCATCGGCCTGGCCACGTCCCAGAACATTCTGAACGAGACCGCCATCAGCCCCGACACCCGCTGCAAGGACCTCAACGAACAGGAAGTATCCCGGCTCCGCGAATACATTGAGAAAAACGTCAAGGTAGAAGGCGATCTGCGCCGTGAAGTGTCCATGAACATCAAGCGGCTCATCGAGATCGGCTCGTACCGCGGTGTCCGTCACCGCCGCGGGCTGCCTGTGCGCGGACAGAACACCAAAACCAACGCGCGGACCCGCAAAGGCCCCAAGCGTACCGTAGCCGGTAAGAAGAAAGCAACCTGATCTGAAGCGGGCCGCGCGATAAGCGCCGTCCGCCCGCGAAGGTTCTTCGCGGCAATCCCCGGCCGGAAAGCAGGTTCCCCGCGATGCGCGGCACAGCGTTTCGCAGCATAGCGGGGCCGCGGCACAACCCCGGGCCGGGCAGGATCGAGTACAACAATGCCAATGAGCATGGAGGGAGTTTCAACGCATGGCACCTAAGCAAAAGCTGAAAAGGGTAACGCGCAAAAAACGTGAAAAAAAGCTCGTCGAGCGCGGCACGGCGCATATCCGTTCTTCGTTTAACAATACGATCGTCACGCTGACCGATCCCAAAGGCAACGCCCTGTCCTGGGCCAGCGCCGGTGGGCTTGGCTTCCGCGGAAGCAAGAAATCCACACCGTTTGCCGCGCAGATGGCAGCCGAAACCGCCGCGAAAGCCGCGATGGAATTCGGCCTCAAGTCCGTGGAAGTGTTCGTCAAAGGCCCGGGTTCCGGCCGTGAAGCCGCTATCCGCAGCCTGCAGTCCGCGGGTCTGGAAGTCAACATGATTAAAGACGTCACGCCGATCCCCCATAACGGCTGCCGTCCGCCAAAGCGCAGAAGGGTGTAAGGAGGTACAAAGACTATGGCAAGATATACCGATTCCGTATGCCGTTTGTGCCGCCGCGAGGGCACCAAGCTCTTTCTCAAGGGCGACAAGTGCTTCTCCTCCAAGTGCGCGCAGGAACAACGGCCCACCCCTCCCGGCCAGCACGGCCAGGCGCGTTCCCGTAAACCGTCGGAGTACGGCGTACAGCTGCGTGAAAAGCAGAAGGCGCGCCGCGCCTATGGTTTGCTGGAAGGCCAGTTCCACCGCACCTTTGAGAAGGCGGAGAGCATGAAGGGCATCACCGGCGAAAACCTGCTCCAGCTTCTGGAGCGCCGTTTGGACAGCGTCGTCTACCGCAGCGGGCTGGCAAGCAGCCGCGCGCAGGGCCGCCAGTTCGTGTTCCACGGCCTGATCACCGTCAACGGCAAAAAAGTGGATATTCCTTCCTACATCACCAACCCCGGCGATGTCATCGGCGTGAAGGAAACCCGCAAAGATATCGAACATTTCAAGATCGTCAAGGAAGGTATCAGCCGCGTGGTGCCCAAGTGGATCACCACCAGCCCGGATACGCTGACCGCAAAAATTGAAGCACTGCCCCAGCGGGAGGATATCGATCTCAGCTTGCAGGAGAACATGATCGTCGAGTTCTACTCTCGTTAACCTATCGGCTCAATACAGGAGGGAACAACCATGATCGAAATTGAAAAAGCGCGTATCGAGCGTACGGAAGCCAGTGCCGATAACACCTTCGGCCGGTTCGTGATCGAACCGCTGGAAAGCGGCTTCGGCAACACCCTGGGCAATGCCCTGCGCCGCGTTCTGCTGTCCTCGCTGCCTGGCGCTGCGATCACCAACATCCAGATCGACGGGATTATGCATGAATTCACCACCATTCCCGGCGTCGTGGAAGATGTGACCGAGCTGATCCTGAACCTGAAGCAACTGAGCTTTAAGATGTTCACCGATCAGACCAAGACCGTCATCGTGGACCTCAAGGGGCCGATGGAATTCAAGTCCGGAGATATTCCCATGGACGACGAAATGGAGATGTCCAACCCGGACCTCCACCTCGCCACCCTGAACCAAGACGCGCACCTGCGCATGACGCTGACCATGGAAAAGGGCCGCGGCTATGTAAGCGCGGACCGCAACAAGGCGCATTCCATGCCCATCGGCGTCATCCCGATCGACAGCATCTTCACGCCCATCCGCAAGGTGAACTACACCATTGAGGATACGCGCGTGGGAAACGTGACGGACTACGATAAGCTCACTCTGGACGTTTGGACTAACGGCACCGTGATCCCCGATGAGGCGATCTCCACCGCCGCCAAGATCCTTACCGAGCACTTGAGCCTGTTCGTAAGCCTCACCGATACGGTGATGCCCGTCACCTTCACCGATCAGGAAGACGACAAGCGCGAAAAGGTGCTCGAGATGACCATCGAAGAGCTCGACTTAAGCGTACGCGCCTACAACTGCCTCAAGCGCGCCGGGATCAACACCGTGTCCGAGCTCGTGCAGCGCAACCAGGAAGACATGATGAAGGTTCGCAACCTCGGCCGCAAGAGCCTGGAGGAAGTCGAACAGAAGCTGCAGGGCCTCGGCCTTTCGCTCAAGCCCAGCGAAGAATAATCCATCAAAGATTAGTCCTACCACAAGGAGGAACCCCGATATGGCACAACGTAAACTCGGCCGGCCCGCCAAGGAGCGCCAAGCGCTGATCCGCAATCAGGTAACCAACCTGATCTGGTACGGCCGGATTGAAACCACGGAAGCGCGCGCCAAAGAGGTGCGCCGCATGGCCGAGCGCATCAT
The DNA here is from genome assembly GCA_023459675.1 of Bacillota bacterium. Classification (GTDB taxonomy): domain Bacteria; phylum Bacillota; class Clostridia; order Christensenellales; family Aristaeellaceae; genus CAXXOK01. Next base: position 4,711 of record JAEWTC010000071.1, read on the forward strand.
TACGCTGGCTGTCAAGGAATGCGACAACACGGTGAACGCGCAGAAACAGTCCCACAACGAAAAAGGGCAGATCGTGATGCTGGACGTCGTCAACGACGCGCCCGCCAGGCTGGCCGCCCGCCGCAGAATGCTTGCGTACCTGTATCCCATGCATGAGGTGCAGGGCAAGGACGAGGACAAGGAAGATTTCCTGGAGCGCACCAAGGACAATAAGTTCCCGGTGGTCGAGAAGCTCTTCCGCGAATACGGCCCCAAGTTCAAGAAGCGCAACGAAGAGAAGAAGATCGGCGGCGGTTACACGCGCATCATCAAGATGGGCCCCCGCAGGGGAGATGCCGCGGAGATCTGCGTCATCGAAATCATCTAATCGGTAAACGCTGAACAAGTACCACACAGGCTGGCTGTCATATTTCCACCATCTTGGGCCTGCAAAACCCTCGACGTAGCGCTGCTACTACTTCGGATTTTGCAAACCCAACCTGACGAAAATCTGAATCGCCAGCCTGTGTGTTATTCTTCATCGTTTACCGACGAAGAATATCCGTAATAGACGATGACGCGTCTGGTTGCGCCCATTGCGGTTTTGCGGGGCGAGCTGCGCCTATGCGCATTCCTTCAAAGCCCACCCTTTCACAACACGGGAATCGGCTGCACCCGCGCAATAAAAAACTGACGGATTTTTCCGTCAGTTTTTATGTTACTGTTCACGGGTCTAGGAGCACGATCCGGGGAACGATCAGCCTTCCTTTGCGGGCAAATTCTTGTAGGACTAGCTTTTCACGTCAAGGCTTTGCGCGGGTTCACCGCGCCGTCTGGCAAAGGGCTATAGTGCATCCATCCGCGCTGCGCGCCTTCACGATCCATAGGGACAGATCAGCGATTCCCGTACATCTGCTCGTAATACCGCTGATATTCGCCGCTTACAATCGGCTGCCACCAGGCCTCGTTGTCCCGGTACCAGTGGATGGTTTTCATAATGCCGTCCGCGAAGGCCGTTTCCGGCAGCCATCCAAGCTCCGCGTGGATCTTGGCGGGGTCGATCGCGTAGCGCAGGTCGTGCCCCTTGCGGTCGGCCACGTAGGTAATCAGGCTTTCGGGCTTTTGAAGCGCCTTGCAGATCGTTTTGATGACGTCGATGTTGCGCTGCTCGTTATGCCCGCCGATGTTGTACACCTCGCCCACGCGGCCGCTTTGCACAATCAGGTCAATCGCCTTGCAGTGGTCCTCCACATACAGCCAGTCGCGCACGTTCAGCCCTTCGCCGTACACGGGCAGGGGCTTGTCGTGCAGGCAGTTGATGGCCATCAGCGGGATCATCTTCTCGGGGAACTGGTAGGGGCCGTAGTTGTTGGAGCAGCGTGAAATGCTCACCGGCAGCCCGTAGGTGCGGTGGTAGGCCAGCACCAGCAAATCCGCCGCCGCCTTGGAAGCCGAATAGGGGCTGGAGGTGTGGATGGGCGTGTCCTCGGTAAACAGCAGGTCCGGGCGGTCCAGCGGCAGATCGCCGTATACCTCGTCCGTCGATACCTGATGGTACCGGGTGATCCCATACTTGCGGCACGCGTCCAGCAGCGCCTGCGTGCCCAGAACGTTGGTCTGCAAAAACACGCCGGGTTGCTCGATGGAGCGGTCTACGTGCGTTTCGGCGGCAAAGTTCACCACCACGTCCGGTTTCTCTAATGCAAACAGCTGGAACACGGCCTCGCGGTCGCAGATATCGGTTTTACTGAAGCGAAACCGGGGGTTGTCCATCACGGGCGCGAGGGTGGAAAGGTTTCCCGCGTAGGTCAGCTTATCCAGGCACACCACGGTATCCTGCGGGTGATTTTCCAGCAGATAGTAGATGAAATTCGCGCCGATAAAACCGGCGCCGCCGGTAACGAAGTACTTCAAACCGAATCCCTCCAATGCGCAAGATGTGGAAATGGCCCGCGTGCGCGGGCCTTTCACTGTTTCCGCTTATCAGGCTTTGCCGCTGCAGCCCAGAACGTTGACGATCTTATGCCGCACCATGGAGCGGATGCCGTCGCGCGCGTCGCGCAGGTAGTCGCGCGGGTCGAAATGATCGGGATGCTCGGCGAAGTGCTTGCGCACCTCGGCGGTAAAGGCAAGGCGAAGGTCGGAGTCGATATTGATCTTGCAAACCGCAAGGGACGCGGCTTTGCGTAGCATGCTTTCGGGTACGCCCTGCGCGCCGGGCATGCTGCCGCCGAACTTGTTGATCATGTCCACATACTCGGGCACCACGCTGCTGGCGCCGTGCAGCACGATGGGGAAGCCCGGCAGGCGTTTGGCGACTTCTTCCAGAATGTCGAAACGGAGCTTCGGCTCGCCCTTGAATTTGAACGCGCCGTGGCTGGTGCCGATGGCGATGGCAAGGCTGTCGCACCCGGTGCGCTTGACGAACTCTTCCACCTCGTCGGGGTGGGTGTAGGAGCTGTCCTCCGCGGACACCTTCACGTCGTCCTCCACGCCGGCCAGGCGGCCTAGTTCCGCTTCCACGGATACGTACTGGCTGCGGCTGTGCGCGTATTCCACTACCTTGCGGGTTTCTTCGATGTTCTTCTCAAACGTGTGGTGGCTGCCGTCGATCATCACGCTGGTAAAGCCGCCGTCGATGCAGCTCTTGGCGGTTTCAAAATCGGGGCCGTGGTCCAGATGTACGGCGATGGGGAGATCGGTGTCAATCAGCGCCGCTTCGATCATCTTCATCAGGTACACGTGCTTGGCATAGGCGCGCGCGCCTTTGCTCACCTGCAGGATCACCGGCGCGTTTTCCAGCTTCGCGGCCTCGGTAATACCCTGTACGATCTCCATATTATTCACGTTAAAGGCGCCGATTGCATATCCGCCCTGGTAGGCTTTTTTGAACATTTCCTGTGTGTTGACCAACGGCATGGCAGGAACCTCCCTTACTAATATTGGCTTATTATACCATCCTTTGTCGGTTTCGTAAATCTTTGGGGGCGCGTATCGCGCCGGGTTTCCATCTATGGTATACTGATGCAAAGGGGTGAGTGCGCTTGGGCAAACGGCTGCTGATGCTTGGTTTGGCGGGAATGCTTTTGCTCGCCTCGTTTCCCGCGCTTGCCCAAACGGCGGAAACGCCCGCGCCGCAGCTTGTGGACGAGGTTGTGATCGAGGACGACGTTCCAGACGACGGCATGGGCGAGATCGTGGGCGAAGCGGACCGCGTACCCCCGATCATCGAAGGGCTTCAACCGCTGTACACTACGAAAATCAAATTCCTGACCGCCAACGGGGCCACCGCCACCATCCGCGCGGATCAGGATCAGAACTCCGAAGCGCTCGGGTTTGCCAACAAGGGCGAGGTCATCACCATTTACCAGGTGTATCCCGCCTATGTGCTGGCGGAGATCAATGGGGTTGCCGGGTTTATCCTGCGCACCTGCATTGATGAAAACGTCACCGTGCTGGACCCAGTCAACACCCCGCCCTACGGCGTGGTGACGACGCGCTACGTTGCCACCACCACGGCTGTGGCGCAGGTGCACGTGGAACCCGATGCGAGCAGCGAAACCTTCCCAATCGAGGTGGGGGCGGACAGCCGGGTGGCGATCCTTGATTTTGTGAACGGGTTTGCCAAGGTGCTTTACTGGCGCAGCTACGGTTATATCGACGCTGCGCTGCTCAAAGATCTTGCGGTGGTTGCGCCTACCGATATGCCCATGAGCGCCGAAACGCCCATCGCCGCGTTTTCCTCATTCTTTGCCTATAACAACGGCGTGGAACTAAACGACGGCCGCGTGCAAAACATCATCCGCTCCTGCCAGTCCATGACCCGCGTTCTGCAGTCCGGCGAAACGCTGAACTTTAACGAGCAGGTTGGCCCCTACCGCAAGGACAACGGCTATTTCCCCGCGCCCGTGCTCATCAACGGCCAGGCCGTGCCCGGCTACGGCGGCGGCACGTGCCAAAGCTCGTCCACCCTGTATAACACCGTACGCCAGCTGCCGGGCGTTACCGTGCTCTACCGCCGCCCGCACGGCCCCGCCTGCGCCCGCTACCTGCCCATGCACCAGGACGCCGCCGTGGGCAGCGATAACCTGAATTTTATCATCCGCAACGATTATCCCTTCGCCATCCGCATCCTTGCCGAAACCACCGGCGAAGGCGTGCTCACCATCCAGATCTTCCGGGCGGAGTAGGG
>JAEWTC010000072.1 GCA_023459675.1 Bacillota bacterium
GGGTTTTCACGCGCGGTGCTGGTGATCAAGCGCGAAAACGAGCCGGATTTTCGAAACCTGCTGCTCAAACGCGCCCAGTTTCCCGTGTCGTTTGCCTATCAGGAGCTTGCCGATCTGCCCGCGGGCTACGCCCTGCCCCCCAAGCGCGTAAAGCCGTGGGGCACCGGGCACGCGGTATACGCGGCGCGCGAGCTTTTGGACGCGCCTTTTTGCGTGATCAACGCGGACGATTTTTACGGCGCCGAAGCCTTCCGCCTTGCGGCGGAGCACCTGCGGCAGGTGCAAGCCGACGATGATTTCTGCATGGTGGGCTATCACCTGAAAAACACATTAAGCGATACGGGCCACGTTTCGCGCGGGGTGTGCGGCGTAAGCGAGGACGGATATCTTGAGTCCATCACCGAGCGCACGCACATCATACCCTCGGTGGACGGGCCGCTGATGACCGAGGACGAGCAGCTGTACACGCGCCTGAGCGCGCTTTCCGTGGTAAGCATGAATATGTGGGGCTTCCCGCAGGCTATGGCGCGCTTCCTGGGCGAGCTGTTTCCGGCGTTTCTGGACCGGGCCATCCGCGAAAACGTGGAAAAGGCCGAGTTTTTTCTGCCGCAGGCGGTGGATACGCTGGTATCGCAAGCGCGCGCCCGCGTGAAGGTATACCAGACCTCGGAACGCTGGTACGGCGTAACCTACCGGCAGGACCGCCCCATGGTGGAGCAAGCCTTGCGCGCGCTGGTGCAGGAAGGCGTATACCCGGAGAATTTGTGGGGGGAGCCGGACCGATGAAATGGCAACGCGCCCTGCTGTGGAGCGCTTTGGCGCTGCTGTGCGCCGGGCTGATACTGATGGTTCCGCGCACGATCGGCGCGTACCGGACGCTTGATACCGAGCGTAACGCAACCCCGACGCCGACCGCCGATACCGCGAGCATGCTCAACGTGACCCTCGACCCTAACAACACCCCCGCGCCCACCGCGCAGGTGTTGAAACGCGGCATGCAAAACGACGCCGTACACGACCTGCAGCAGGCGTTAAAGACCCTGGGATATTACACGGGAGACGTGGACGGCCAGTTTGGCGACGGTACGGCGCAGGCCGTGACCCTGTTTCAAAGCCAGCACGGGCTGACGGCGGACGGGCTTGCGGGCGAGGAAACGCTCGCGCTTGTGTATTCGGGAAACGCGCAGGCCTTCGTGGCCACGCCCACGCCCTCCCCCACGCCCTCGGTAATTCGCAAGGGCGAACACAGCGACCGCGTGAAGGCCGTGCAGGAGCGCCTGCAGACCCTCGGGTATTATACCGGCACGCTGGACGGGCAGTTTGGCAGCGGCACGGAGGAAGCCGTGCGCCTGTTCCAGCGTCAGAACGGCCTGGACGTGGACGGCGTCATCGGCGCGCAGACCCTTGCCGCCGTGATGGATGAAACCGCCACCGCCGTAACCGTTACCCCCACGCCCGACCCCAATTCCCTGCCCGCGCTTGTGAACAAGCAAAACACGCTGCCCGAAAGCTATAAACCCGAAAACATGGTGCTGCTGCGAAACGTGCTGCCCACGTCCCTTGTGTACGTGAAGGGCAGCGAAATCGAGGGCGATCCCACAGCCGTGGACGCGCTCAAGCGCATGTTCCAGGCTGCCGCAAACAGCGGCGTAACCGGCTGGCAGATCAGCGCCGGGTACCGCAGCTACGCCTACCAGCAGGAGCTGTTCAACAGCTCCGTGGATAACCTCATCGCCTCCGGGCGCACGCGCGAAAGCGCCATCAGCGTAACGCGCCTGACCGTTGCCGACCCCGGCACCAGCGAGCACCAGCTGGGCCTCGCGTTTGATATCACCGTGGCCGATACCGTGTTCAAGGGCACGCCCCAGCAGCTCTGGCTGCACGAGCATTGCTGGGATTACGGCTTCATTGTGCGCTACCAGAAGGACAAGGAAGATATGACCGGCTACCTCGCCGAGGACTGGCACATCCGCTACGTCGGCCTTCCCCACTCCATCACCATGCGGGACAAGAACTGGTGTTTGGAGGAGTATATTGAGGCGATGAAGAAGTAGAAGAATAAGTATTGTGTAACACATAAATGGAGTACTAAATGTAAATATAGTGGATTGTGGTACATTGAAATAAATAGGAGATAAATGAAAAGGAACATTGCTATGTCCGAGAAGAAAGAACTGTACGAAATTGCGCGGCTACCTTGGGGTGTGCAGGAAGGCATACCTGAACCTCCCGGCTTTCCGTATCTAGATAAAAAAGTCATAAATGACACGTACAATTTTGTAGAGTCAGAACTAGACACGGGGATACTTGGAGTTTATTGTCCTTTAATATACTACGTTTATGAGCCAAACTCCAAACAAGAAGCGCCAATAGCATTCGAAAATCCACAAGGACGTATAACGATTATCCTGTCCCGCTCCGTAATTAACCAGGGTTGTGAATTAGTGTTTCAACTCAGTCATGAGCTATGCCATTGCTACTTTTATTCACGGCGAGGTCTGCCAAAAGGACGAGCTTGTACGAAAGATGAAAACTACTGTGCTGCGATGTCGCTATTTACAGTTGAACACCTATTCCCAGACTGGACTGAATACTACCGTCAAGTAATTCTACATAACAATGATCCTGGATATCCATATTTGTGCGGTTATGCTCTTTTTGATAAGTTTCGTAAAAATTACAAAGAATTTGTCGCTGACATGAAAGCTTACTATAATACAATATCGGATTCGTGATCGAAATGAATAGGCTTTTACTTAAACGGCCTTATGTCAAGTAGTTGTACAGCTGACTAGAACCCGAAATTACTGAACGATGCTGCGTTAGTAGTATAGCACATAAGCTAAACTAGCATAGATTGGGCATTATTGGCAAGTTATAAGCTTGTTTGGAAGGCCTAAAATGAATGCAGGAAGGGGTCCCATACTAGGCAAACACGTATTACATAATGCCCCATCGAAGTAAGGTGCAACGCGCTCAAAAGGCGTGAGATGCTAGGAAGCAAAAACAGCGGGAGGCTGAGCTTACACGTTCGTAAGTGATGCCTCCCGCTGTTTGTAGCTGACAACGCAGATTGCGTCTTTTCAGCGCGTTGGGATTATTTTGCGAAATCCGTCGCGCGCGTTTCGCGTATCACATTGACCCGGATCTGGCCGGGATATTCCATTTCCTTTTCGATGCGGCGGGCGATGTCCTTGGCCATGACGCGGGTGCCGTCGTCGGTCACGTCCTCGGGCTTGACCATGATGCGCACTTCGCGGCCGGACTGCACGGCGTAGCATTTTTCCACGCCGGGGAATTCGTTGGCGATCGCTTCCAGCTTCTCAAGCCGTTTGATGTAGTTCTCCAGGCTCTCGCGGCGCGCGCCGGGGCGTGCGGCGGAGATGGCGTCGGCGGCCTGCACCAGCACGGCCTCGATGGTCTGGGGTTCCACGTCGTTATGGTGGGCAAGAATGGCATGGATCACGTCCGGGCTTTCGCCGTACTTGCGGGCAAGCTCGCCGCCCAGGGACACGTGGGTGCCCTCGGCCTCGTGGTCCACGGCCTTGCCGATGTCGTGCAGCAGGCCCGCGCGCTTGGCAAGGGCCACGTCCGCGCCCAGTTCCGCCGCCATGATGCCCGCCAGATGGCTGACTTCGATGGAGTGCTTCAAAACGTTCTGGCCATAGCTGGTGCGGTATTTAAGCCGCCCCAGAAGCTTGACGATTTCGTGATGGATGGCGTGCTGGTTGGTTTCAAACACGGCCTGGTCGCCGGCTTCGCGGATTTGGTTGTCCACTTCGCGCTTGGCCTTTTCCACCACTTCCTCAATGCGGGCGGGGTGAATGCGGCCGTCCTGGATGAGTTTTTCCAGCGCGATGCGGGCGATTTCGCGGCGGACCGGGTCAAACGCGCTCACGATCACGGCCTCGGGGGTGTCGTCGATAATCAGATCCACGCCCGTTGCGGTTTCCAGCGCGCGGATGTTGCGGCCTTCGCGGCCGATGATGCGGCCCTTCATATCGTCGTTGGGGAGCACGATCACGGATACGGTGGTTTCCGCCACGTGGTCGGAAGCGCAGCGCTGAATGGCGAGGGTGACGATGTTGCGCGCCTTCTTCTCGCCCTCTTCGCGGGCTTTGGCTTCAATTTCACGCACGGTGGCGGCGGCTTCGTGATAGGCGTCCTTCTGGATGCGGCCCACGAGCATCTGCCTGGCTTCGTCCTGCGTCATGCCCGCGATGCGCTCCAGTTCGTTATTTTGCTTCCTCTGGCCGTCCTCCAGCTCCTTTTCCTCCTGCTGCAGGGTGACGAGGCGCTGCTCCAGCTGCACTTCACGGGTCTCCAGAATGGTGGTTTTCTTATCCAGGGATTCCTCCCGCTGCAGAATGCGGCGTTCCGAACGCTGCACTTCCGAGCGCCGGTCGCGGCACTCGCGGTCGAGTTCGGTTTTGAGGCGCAGCACCTCTTCCTTGGCTTCGAGGATGGTTTCCTTTTTCTTTTCGTCCGCCTTGCGCATGGCTTCATCCAACAGGTTCTTTGCGTAGGCTTCCGTCCGGCCGATGCGCTTTTCGGCTGCGGACTTGCGGTAGGCATAGCCGCCCGCGGTACCGATGAGCAAAGTGGCAACGGCGATCAGTATGCTGATCCATGGGTTCAATGTCGTCGATCTCCTTTCGGTTCGAAATTTTCTCTTACGGCGTCTCACATCATGTTTAAAGGCTTCGGATAACCCGAAAAACCCCACGGGAAAACCCCGTGCGGCGGCTGTGCGGATTTCTTCGATTGGCAAAATGCCTACAGCTGAATTCCCTGCGGCGGTATGCACGCGCGTGGGTACACGCGCCGTGCCGCCGTTGCTAGAACATATTCATCAGACAGCCGGAGGCTGTCTGCCGTAAACCCGCCGCAGCATGCCGTTTCGGCGGGAGAAGCCAATCCAGAAAATCTATCGCATAAACAGCCGGAACCACGCTAAGGTTCCTTCTGCCGACCCATCCATTGTATACAAGATCAGCCGTTCTGTCAAGCGCCGGGGCCTGTGCGGCACGGCGCCGCGAACCCAGGCGGGGCTTCGTTTCGGCGGCCGTGTGCGGCTGCGAGCCAAAAGAAAACGGCGGTTTCGGAAATTTTTCGCGGGGGAACGCGCTCCGCCCCTTCCACCGCTTACCGGGAGGGCGGGGCTTCCTTATGGTTTGCGTACCGCAGCCAAACCGGCACGGCGAACAGCACGCCAAGCCCGATATAGACCACCATCGTAACGACGCGTTCCAGCAGCGAGGCCGTAACGCCCACGGTAAAATTCACGCCCATCTGCACCGTGGCAACGCCCATGATGCTTTCCTTAAGACCCAGGTTCCCGGGCACGACGGCGATCACGGACGCCAGCCACACGAGGCTGGAATACAAAAGCGCTTCGTACAGGTTGATCGGGCTTCCCGCCGCCTGAAAGCACAAAAGAACCATCAAAAGCCGCACGACGTTGCTTGCCGTCATGCACAGCAACAGCTGCCAGATTAGCCGCTTGCTGCGCAGCAGCGCGTTGAAGCCCGCGATCACGTCGCGCACGAGCGCCCATTTTTCCACGCGCCTGCGCAGGCGGCTTTCCGACGCCAGCGATACGAAGATCACCGCCGCGATGCCAAGCGCCCCCACCGCCGCTACGCCCCAGATGAGCGGCGGCCATTTGCCGTCGATCAGGCCCACGCAAAGCATGGCCGCGATGATCTGCAGCAGCGAAAACGAGACCCCGAACACCATGTTCCCCGCCGCCACGGACACGCTTTTGGTATATGCAAGGCCGTTGACGCGCTTGTAATAGCCCGCGGCCAGCGCAAGCTCCCCGCGCAGGGGCATGACGAACGCAATGGCGTTGGACACGATGGTCACGCCCATCCAGTCCACAAAGGTCAGTTTCAGGCCGTACGTGCGCAGGATGAAAAGGTGGTACAGGCCGTTGATCGCGGCGCTGACCACGCCAAGCCCGATCAGGTACAGCACCGTTTCCGCGTTCAGCGTGAGAAGCCCCGTGATCTCCGCCCAGTGCGTTGCCACATACCAAGTCAAAAGCCCCGCAAGCGCGAAAAACAGCGCCGCGGAAATCCACGTTTTCAAGTCCCGTTTCTTTTTCATGCGTATCCTTTGCCGCTTTCCTTCGCATTGCCGCCGCGGGGACGGTTTCATCATAGCCGAGCGCGCACGCCCTGTCAATCCGCGCGGCACGGCGCCGGCGGCCGCCGCTTTTGCCAATCCGCGCCGGACATGCGGAAAGCGGCGCTTTGGCGTGTTCTTTTACAGGCTTGTGTGCTATACTGTTGTCAGTACGCTGGAAAGGGAGTTGGCGCGATGGTTTCCGTCGTATTGCGGTTTGGGGTCACCGTTGCGGCCATACCGCTGTGCGCGACCTACTACCCCGGCGTACACATGCAGGATCTCCAGGCCGCGCTGCTCGCAGGCGCCGTGCTTGGGGTTTTCTATGCGTTGATCCGCCCCGTGGCAAGGCTGCTGCTGAAGATCCTCAACTGGATCACCTTAGGGCTGATTTACGTTCTGATCGACACCTGGCTGGTGTGGACGGCGGCCGCCATGTACCCGCAGGCCGTAGCGGTGGATAATTTCTGGTGGGCGGTTGCGATCGCGGTTTCGGTCAACGTCGCGCGCATGGTGATTGACGTTCTCACGCGAAGCACGAAGAAATAAGGAGAATTCGATGCATATTCTATTGGTCAACGACGACGGCATTCTGGCCCCGGGCATCCGTGCGCTGAGCGACGCTTGCGCCGCGCGCGGGCACCGGGTAACCGTGTGCGCGCCGCATACGGAGCGCAGCGCTTCCAGCCACCGCATTACCCTGGCGGAGCCGATCTACGCCCGGGAGGCGGATTATGGCCACGCGCTGGTGCGCGCCTGGTCCATTTCCGGCACCCCGGCGGATTGCGTGCGCATCGGCCTGTACGAGCTGATTGAGGGCACGGCGGACGTGGTGATTTCCGGCGTCAACAACGGGCACAACGCGGGCATGGCCGTGCATTATTCCGGTACCGTAGCCGCCGCGCGCGAAGCCGCCCTGAACCACGTGCCGGCCATCGCGGTCAGCATGGCGTACGATGGAACGGACACGATGCGCGCTTATGCCGCCGCCCTTGCCGTGCAAGCCGCCGAAGCCTACGTGCAAACCGCCGTGCAGCCGCAGACGGTACTGAACATCAACACCCCCGCCCGCGAGCCGGGCGATACCCTGCCGCCCGTATTGGCTCCGCTATCCACCGCCGGGTATCAGGACCGTTATATCCGGCGCGAAGCGCCGCGCGCGGGCACGTACTTCTGGCTGTCTGGCGGCAGCGATATCGAGCCCTCCCCCGCCGGTTCCGACGTGGCGCTGCTGGAGGCCGGGCATGTGACCTATTCCGTGATCGGCAACCCCTGCGGGTTTGATACGCTGGGCCCGGATTTCCTGCGGCAGGTTTCCGCCTTCAACCCCCATGCGTAAACGCGTGGCAGTGATCGGCGGCGGAGCCGCTGGGCTGATGGCGGCGCTCACCGCGGCCCAGCAGGGCTGCGAAACGGTGCTGTTGGAGCGCAACGAGAAGCTCGGCAAAAAGCTCTACCTGACGGGCAAGGGCCGCTGCAACGTGACCAACCTGTGCGAGCCCGACCAGTTTATGCAAAGCGTGGTGCGCAATCCGCGGTTCCTGTTCGCGTCGCTTACGGCGTTTCCCCCGCGGCGGCTGATGGAGCTGCTGGAAAGCATGGGCTGCCCCACGCAGACGGAGCGCGGAAACCGCGTGTTTCCCGCCAGCGGGAAAGCAAGCGACGTGACCCGCGCGTTTGCCGGGCAGCTGCAGGCGCTGCACGTTACGGTGCGGCTGAACGCGCGCGTACAGGCGTTGGCAATTGATAGCGGCGCGGTGTGCGGCGTATTGCTGGAAGGCGGCGAGCGCGTGCCCGCCGACGCCGTGATCGTGTGCACGGGCGGGCTGAGCTACCCCACCACCGGCTCCACGGGCGACGGATACGCTCTGCTTTCCGCCTGCGGGCATACCATGGCGCCGCCCAAGCCCGCGCTGTGCGGGCTAATCTGCGAGGAGCGCTGGGTGCGCGATTTGCAGGGCCTGTCGCTCAAAAACGTACGGCTGACCGTGACAGACGGTAAAAAGGTGCTGCAAAACGAGATCGGCGAAATGCTGTTCACGCACCGGGGCGTATCCGGCCCGCTGGTGCTGACGGCCTCCAGCCTTCTGGCCGGGCGCAGGGGCTGCAAGCTGACGCTTGACTTAAAACCGGGGCTGAGCGCGGAGCAGCTGGAGCAGCGCCTGCTGCGTGAAACCGCCGCCGCCGGAAAAAAGCAGATGGCGACGATCCTCAAAGGCCTGTTCCCCGGCGCTCTTGCCCCGGCCATGGCCGCGCTTGCGGGATTTCCCCCGCAGATGCCGGCCTGCGAGCTACCCAAGGCCGTACGGCAGCGGCTGGCAGAGCTGACCAAAGCGCTGCCGCTGCCGGTAACGGGCGCGGAGCCCATCGAAGCCGCGGTGATTACCGCGGGCGGCGCGGACGTGAAGGAGTTCAATCCCTCCACCCTGGAGTCCAAGCTGGTACGCGGCCTGTACGCCGCGGGCGAGGTGCTGGACGTGGACGCGCTCACCGGCGGCTTTAACCTGCACATCGCGTTTGCCACCGGCTACGCGGCGGCATGCGGAGCTTCGCAATTAGGAATTAGGAGTGAGGAATAAGGAATGGCGGAAAGATTGCTAACGCAATCTTTGAATGAAGAGGACGGATTGTTCATTTACCATATAAACGATTGCATATGCAACTGCACCGCCATTCCTAATTCCACATTCCGCATTCCACATCACCCCATGTGTCACCCCGTAACGCTTCCTCAGACCCTCGCGCAATCAATCCGTTTGTATTTAAGAACTTGATTGGGGTTGTGCTATGCATTACATCGTCATGGACCTGGAGTGGAATCAGCCCGTCA
>JAEWTC010000073.1 GCA_023459675.1 Bacillota bacterium
GATGCCAGTACGCCTTGTCGTTCATGCGGCGCACGATGGTGTTGCTCAGCCCGCGCGTGATCACGGTTTTCTTCTGTTCGTCGGTCAGGCGGTACATCTCGGCAATCTTGTAATCCATATAACCGGCGTTGAACTTCATCGCGCAGCGGAGCATGTCGGCAAGGAGCCACAGGCGACTCTTGCCGCTGCGCTTCCTGAGAAAGCCGGTGGTTTTCCACATCTTTCGGAAATCCATGCGCACCAGTCGTTTGAGAAAGAACGATATCCTGCTCATGCGGCCTCCTCAGACGTTGAAGCGGAACAGCACCACGTCGCCGTCCCTCATCACGTAATCCTTGCCCTCGCTGCGCACCAGGCCCTTTTCCTTGCACGCGGCCATGCTGCCCTGCGCGATCAGCTGCTCGTAGCCTACGATTTCCGCGCGGATAAACCCGCGTTCGAAATCCGTGTGGATTTTGCCCGCGGCCTGCGGCGCCTTGGTGCCGGCTTCAATGGTCCAGGCGCGGCATTCGTCCTCGCCAACGGTGAAAAACGAGATCAGGCCCAGCAGCCGGTAGCTGGCTTGAATCAGCCGGTCCAGCCCGCTTTGGCCGATGCCCAGCTCCGATAGAAACGCCTGCTTCTCCTCCGGGTCCATCTGGCCGATTTCTTCCTCAATGCGCGCGGAAATCACGAACACCTCCGCGCCCTCGGCCTTGGCGAGCTTTTCCACATTCTGCACCAGCGGCAGCTGGGACGCGGGTTTGCCGATATCGTCCTCGGCGATGTTGGCGGCGTAAATCACGGGCTTGTCCGTCAGAAGAAACCAGCCCTTCAGGGTTTCCTTTTCCTCGTCGTCCGCCTGGAAGGTGCGGGCGGGCTGGCCCGCCTCCAGATGCTCGGTCAGCCGCCTGCCAAGGGCGGCCTCCGCGCCGTATTTCTTATCCCCGGTCTTGATCAGCTTTTCGGCCTTGTCGGTGCGCTTTTGTACCGTTTCCAGATCGGCAAAGATCAGCTCCAGGTTGATTTCCTCTATATCGCGGGCGCTGTCCACGGAGCCGTCCACGTGAATCACGTTTTCGTCGGCAAAACAGCGCACCACGTGCACGATGGCGTCCACCTCGCGGATGTGGGAGAGAAACTTGTTGCCAAGCCCCTCGCCCTTGCTTGCGCCTTTCACAAGGCCCGCGATGTCCACAAAGGTCACCGCCGCGGGCACGCGGCTTTTGGGCTTAAACATGGCCGTCAGCACGTCCAGCCGCGCGTCGGGCACGGGCACGATGCCGGTATTGGGCTCAATGGTGCAGAATGGATAATTCGCCGCCTGCGCCCCCGCTTTGGTAATGGCGTTGAACAGCGTCGATTTTCCCACGTTTGGCAGGCCTACGATCCCCAGCTTCATTCCGGCACATCCTTTCGGTTTCAACCGAGATTATACCGGATTTTCCGCTGTATTTCAATGCGCGGCGAATGCCGCGCATGACGGAGAAAAGACAGTGGAAAATTCCCGGCGGCGCGGGGAGGGCAGCGCGGCGCTAACAGGCGTCGTCCTGATCCATGTAGCGGTACTGCGCTTCCACCAGCGCGCGGTAGTGCCCGCCGGGGCGGCGCATCAGTTCCTCGTGCGTGCCCGCCTCCGCGATGCCGCCGTCCTGTACCACGAAAATCTTATCCGCCCGGCGGATGGTGGAAAGCCGGTGCGCGATCACAAAGCTGGTGCGGCCCTTCAGCAGCACGTCCAGCGCCTGCTGGATCAGCATTTCGGTGTGGGTGTCGATGGAGGAGGTGGCCTCGTCCAAAATCAGCACGCGGGGGTTGTTCAAAAGCGCGCGGGCGAAGGAAAGCAGCTGTTTCTGCCCGGTGGAAAGGCTGGCGCCGCGCTCGCCCATCTCGGTCTGGTAGCCGCGGGGCAGGCTCATAATGTAATCGTGCACGCGCACGGCTTTGCAGACTTCGACGACTTCCTCCTGGGTGGCGTCCAGGCGGCCGTACCGGATGTTGTCCAAAATCGTGCCGGAGAAAATGAAGCTGTCCTGCAGCATGACGGACATCTGGCTGCGCAGGGAGTGCAGCTTCACGTCGCGCACGTCGCGCCCGTCAATTTTCAGCGCGCCTTCGGTTACGTCGTAAAACCGGCTCACGAGGTTGACGATCGTGCTCTTGCCCGCCCCGGTGGGGCCGACCAGCGCGATGGTCTGGCCCGGCTCCACGGAAAAGCTCACGTCGTGAAGCACCGGCTGGCTGGGGTCGTAGGCGAAGCTCACGTGCTCGAACGCGATTTTGCCCTCGATGGGCGGCAGCTCCGGCAGATCGGGGCTTTTGTCAAACACCAACGGTTTGGTGTCCATAATCTCAAAGATGCGCTCGACCGACGCCATGGCCGCCAGTATGTTATTGTAGAAGTTGGACAGGTTGTTGATCGGCTCCCAGAACCGGCCCAGATACCAGAGGATCGCCAGGAGGTCGGCCAGCACCAGCCCGTCCACGCTTCCCGCCGGGCCCATGAAGATCATCCCGGCGATGTACACGCCTGCCGTGCCTACAGCGCTCAGCGTATCGATAAACGGCCAGAACAGGTTGTTGATGCCCACGGCCTTGAGCCAGCTTTTTTTGATATCGGCGTTCGTTTCGTCGAAAATTTCCTTGTTGAGCTTTTCCCGCACGAAGGACTGGGTCACGCGCATGCCCGCCAGGCTTTCGTGCAGGTAGCCGTGCATGGTGCTGGTTTTCATGCGCACCACCTGCCAGGCTTTGCGCATCCGCCGCCGCAGCGACATGATGATGACCGCCAGGATGGTCAGCGTGCACAGCGCCACGAGCGTCAGCTTCCAATGGAGCACGAACATGATGACCACCAGCAGGATCAGCGTCAGGAGATCCACCAGCACGTTGATGATGCCGCCGGTGAACAGGTCGTTTAGGCTGTTGACGTCGTTGATGACGCGCACCATGATCTTGCCAGCCGAACGGCTGTCGAAAAACGGCAGCGACAGCTCCTGAATGTGGTCGAACAAATCCTGCCGCAGGGCGGCAATGGCGCGGCGGCCGGAAAAATCCATCGTGCGCACGCGAAGCCGGAGGCAGATTCCGCTCACCAGCACCGCGCCGGTCATGCCCAGGAACAAATAGGGGATGTTGGAGAAATCACCCGCGGAAAGCTCGCCCACGGCGCGGCTTAACAGGTAGGGGTTCAAAAGCGACGCCCCGGCGGCGACGATCATCAAACCCAGCGCGATCAGCATCTGCTTTTTGTACGGGATCAGATACCGGAACATGCGAAGGAAGAGCCGTTTGTCAAACGGGGCCTCCATCACCTCGTCGTCCAAATTGCGCAGACGGATCATGCTTGCTCACCCGCCTTCGCGTCGGTTGTAAAGTCCCGCGTCTGATCGTAGAACAACGCGGCGTACACGCCGCCGAGTTTCAACAGTTCCCGGTGCGTGCCGCGTTCCACAATGGCGCCGTCCTTGAGCATCAAAATCTGGTCCGCCTTGCGCACCGAGGAAATGCGGTGGGCGATGATGAAGGTGGTGCGGCCCTTGAGGACGCTGGAAAGCGCGGCCTGGATTTCGGCTTCGGTTTCCATGTCCACGGCGGAGGTGGCGTCGTCCAGCACCAGAATGGAGGGATCGTAGAGTATGGCGCGGGCAAGCGCAACGCGCTGCTTCTGCCCGCCGGACAGGCCCATGCCGCGCTCGCCGATTACCGTATCGTAACCCTGTGGCGATTGCAAAATGAACTCTTCGGCCTGCGCGGCGCGCGCGGCCTTTTCCACCTGCTCCTGCGTGGCTTCGGGGCGCCCGAAGCGGATGTTGTCGGCAATGGTTTCGGAGAACAGGAACGTTTCCTGCATCACCACGCCGATGCTGTTTCGAAGCGCGTGCAGATCCTGCTTGCGCACGTCCACGCCGTCCACCAGAAGGCTGCCGCGCACCACGTCGTACGTGCGGCCAAGCAAGGTGATCAGCGAGGTTTTCCCCATGCCGGTCGCGCCCATCACGGCGATCACCTGGCCGGGCTCCACATGCAGGTCGATATCCTTTAAAACGGTTTGATCGCCGTATTTGAAGGTGACGTTTTCAAAATCCACGCGGCCTTCGCGTTTGACCGGCTCCTGCGGCTCCGTCGGGTTTTTGATACGGGAGCCCAGGTCCAGATAATAGATCAGCTTTTCGGACGATACCAAACCGTTGGCGGTGAGGTTGACGAACTGCGCCACCTGCCGCATGGGGGCGATGAGCATCCACACGAAACCGATCGCGCCCACCAGCGTGCCGATGTCCAGCTGCCCGCGGGAAACCATCACCGCGCCTGAAACCATCAGCACGGGAACGGCGAGGCTTGCGATGGTGTCCAGCAGGGGATAAAAGGTGCTCCAGATGCGGGTGACGCGCAGGTTGTTGTTCAGCACCTGGGTATTGTCCTTGCGGAACGCGTCCTTTTCGTAGTCTTCGCGCGCGAACGCCTTCACCAGCCGCACGCCCGCGATGTTCTCCTGCGTGCGGGTGTTGAGCACTGCGTTTTGCTCGCGCACGGCCATGTGCGCCGGGCGGATCTTTTTGTTCAGCCGCCAGGCAATGAAGCCGACCACCGGGCAAAAGCACAGCATCACCAGCGTCAATTGCCAGGACATCAAACTCATCCCCACGAGGGAGAGCGTGAACATCATGAAGTTTTCAATCACGCCCACCACGCCGTTGACGATCAGCATGCGCACGCCTTCGATGTCGCCGGTCATGCGGCTCATGATCTCGCCGATGTGATGGGTGTCGTAAAAAGCGTAGGGCAGTTCCTGCAAATGGCCGAAAATGCCCGTTCGCAGGTCGTACACCACGCTTTGGGATACGGTTTCAATCAGCATGCCGCGCTTGTACATCATCAGGCTTCGCACGGCGGTCGCGGCGACCAGCAAACCGCACAATTTGAGAAGCAAAGCCATATCGCGGCTGGGGATAACGTCGTTGACCACGGCTTGCGTAATGTAGGGCACAACCATGCGCAGCGCCGTAACCAGCGTGAGTAGGAGGATGCACCAGAACAATTGCCATCGGTAGGGTTTCAGCCACCCGAGAATGCGCCGCAACGTATTCATACTGCCTCCGGTCATAGCGAACGAGGGGTTCGCAAAAGTAACATTACACCCATTTCCAGCGGATGTAAAGGGGAACGGGGCATAAAAATTCGCGTCTGCGCCCTGCGGTGAAAACCCTTCGCGCGGAAGGGTTTGCGGCGTTGCGGCGGCTGCGTTTGCGCGTGCCCGGCCGTAAAAAAGCAGCATGCCGCGGCATAAGAATTGGCAATCTGCGCCTCTAGGATTAAGGGGCGCGATATGGTATGATCAGCGCAAGAAAACGCCGCCTTTTTTGCGGCGGCAGATACGCGCACAGCGCGGGAGGTGCGAAGATGAAACAACTCAAGGATATGACGCTTCAGGAGCTCACGGCGCCGCAGGGGGTAGCCTGTTCCTGCGGGCGCACGCACAGGGCGGGGCTGCGCACGGTGAAAATCGGCGGCGGCGTTATAAGCCAGCTGCCGGAAACGCTGCGCGCGATGGGGATCCGCAAGCCTTTTGTGATCTGCGACCGCAACACCTATACGGCCGCGGGCAGGCAGGCGGAAGCGTTGCTGCAGGAAGCGGGTATTTTGTACGTGCCGTTTGTGTTCCCGCAGGATTTTGTGGAGCCGGACGAGCATTCCGTCGCCATGCTGCAGGCCGCGTTTGACCCTTCGTGCGACGCGGTGCTGACCGTAGGCTCCGGCGTGGTGACCGACTGCGGCAAGGTGCTTGCCCACGGGCTGAAGCTTGCGCAGGTTGCCGTTGCCACCGCGCCGTCTATGGACGGATACGCCTCCAACTCGTCGTCGATGATCGAAAACAAGGTGAAGGTGACGGCCTACAACGCCTGCCCGCAGGCGATACTTGCCGATACCGATATTTTAAAGGCCGCACCGGAGCGCATGCTCAAGGCAGGGCTTGGGGATATGCTGGCCAAATCCATCGCGCTGTGCGAGTGGCGCATTTCCCACATCGTAACCGGGGAATACTACTGCCCGGAAATCGCCGCGCTGATGCGCAGCTCCCTGGCCAAAATCGTTGCCGCCGCGCCCAAGCTGATGGAGCGCGACGCCAAGGCCGTGGAAGCGGTGGCCGAGGGGTTGATCCTGTCGGGCGTCGCGATGGCGTTTGCGGAGGTTTCCCGGCCCGCGTCGGGGCTGGAGCATTATTTTTCGCACCTGTGGGAGATGTTCGCGCTCCGGGCGGGCGAGCGCAGCGAGCTGCACGGCATTCAGGTGGGCGTGGGCACGGCGCTGACGCTGACGATCCTGGACCGCCTGCGCACCTTGCGGCCGGACGTTAACACCCTGCGTGCCGCCGCGTTTGACGAACGCGCCTGGGAGGCCGAAATGCGCCGCGTGTTCGGCGATACCGCGCAGACCCTGATCGACAAGGAGCGTTCCGCCTGGCACAAGAACGATCCGGCGGCGCGCGAGGCGCGCTTTTCGCGCATTGCCGCGCACTGGGATGAGATTTTGCAGATCATGAACGAAGAATTACCCGACACCGCGCAGACCCTCGCCCTCATGCGCTCGCTCGGCCTGCCGACCACCCCTTTGGAAATCGGCGTCACCGCGCAGCAGGCGCTGGACGCCTTCCGCCATTCCCGCGATATCCGCGACAAGTATCTGACCAGCTCGCTGTTATGGGACATGGGCTTGCTGGAGCATTTCCCGCTGGTCTATTAACCCGCAGGAACCAAAAACGGGGTTTCCGCCCCGCTCCCATAACAGGGGAGCGGGGCGGAAACCCCGTTTGATTGCGGGTAAACGCGTTATTCCAGCGTGGTTAACAGCAGCAGCTCAAAGCACGGGTAGGACTGGCCCCCGTCCTCGCCTTCGCCCCCGGCGATGGACATGCCCACCGAGGTGCCGTACATCATCAGCCGCGTGCCGACTTCGTACTGCGGCTCTTCGGACGCGACTACGAGGATGAAGTTGGAATACGTATCCCCGTTCTTGTTAAGCGCCATGGTGTAAATCCAGTCGTCGCCGGATTGCGCCGCCGAAACGAGATAGCATTTATAGTTGATGGTGCGCCCGTCGTAGCGGGCAACGTTACCTGCGAGCGTGGAATAGTTGGGGCTGATGGATTCGCTTTTCACCCGCTCGATCATATCCTCCGTAGACCAGCTGCGGGAGAACGCAACCGTGATGCGGCGGCTGGCGAGATCCTTCTTGGAAAAGGCGAGCACAACCTCGTAGGTGCCCTCGTCGGAGGTATCCACCTCCACGCTGAACTTGCCCTCGGCGGTCACCTTTTTGTCTTCCAGCTTCTCGTCGTTGACGAACACCTGCAAATCGGCCTTGGGTTCGGCGGTGCCCCAGATGGTAACCGTGCTTGCGTTTACGGTTTCCGGGGTGTGGCTGAGCACGTTAACGGCCAGCAAAGTGCGCTGGTAGGTGACCGGGTAGGCGAGCTCCGCCACGTTCTCCCCGCCGTAATTGGCGGTGACGGTTACCATGAACACGCCTTCCTTGGGAAGCGATAGGGGGATGTTCACCTTGCCATCGCGGGCAACCTCCACTTCGCTCACGATGGGGGTGGGGTAGTTCAGCCCCATCACCACGGCGGTGAATTTCGCCCCCGGGGCGGCCGTGCCCGTGATGGCGAAATCGGGCACGTTGGTTTCCTGCGGCGGCACGGAGGTGATGTTGATCTGCGCCTTGGCGGCCGCGGGAAGCGGGAGGATTTCCACAAACTTGAACGTATCCCAGATCTTGTTGAGCGCCGTGTTATCCTTGGTGGTCGGGCGGCGCCCGAAAACCTGCAGATCCAGCGTAATTTCGTATCCGTTGCGGATGGTGCGGCGCATATTCCCGCGGTGGTCCACGCTTCCGTACTGGCTCATGACGTATTCCAAAATCAGGAAGCGCCCGTTATCCGCGTTTTTCCAGTTGGAGCTGGAGAAGGTATAGCCCTGCGCCTCGCGCTCGTTCCTGGGGAAAAAGCTGGTGCGGTAGGCGCGGCGGTAATCGTCGGTCTGCTCGTTGACGTCGAACACCATCTTGGTGGTATCGTCCTGGGTGGCGGTCAGCTCGAACTGCAGGGCTTCGTCTTCCTGATTCCAGGCCTTCAAAAGCACGCCGCGCGCGAGCATATCGTTGACCAGATCCTCGGAGTTGTACCCGTGCTCCGACAGAAAATCAGCGTTGGCCGCCGCGGTATCCGGCGTAATGGCGACATAGGTTTCCGGAAGGTCTACCGTCGCCATCAGCGCGTCCAGCACGTAGGTCTGCGCCTGCGCGGACAAGGAAATCAAAAGCAGCGACACGCTGAGCGCCATGCCGATCATCCACTTGCGCATAGTACACCATCCTTTGTCCCTGTAGAAACCAGTTTGCGATCCTTACTATCTTATCATAGAATAAAGGCTCGGCGCAACCAGTGCGCGTCCGCGCGTTTTTACCCGTTCGCAGGCAGCCGCCGCGCCGCGGGGGAGGCGTGTTTTTGTTGTGAACCCCGGGGCTTTCATGCTATACTGTGCGCACAGGTAACCAAAAGGGGGGCGGGGCATGGCGCTGTTTGATATGGATACAACCGGCGTTCTGTGGGACAGCGTTGCGCTGCCCAACGCCTTTATTATCGAGTATATGCCCACCGCGCCCGAAAATTACGTGAAGGTCTATATCTACGGGCTGCTTTTCGCGCGCTTTATGGGCGCGGCGGAAGGGCTTACCGTGCAGGCGCTCGCCAAGGAACTGGGCATGGAGGAAAGCGACGTGCTTGCGGCCTTCCAGTACTGGGAACGCGCAAGGCTTGTGATCCGCACGCAGGATAAACCGCCCCGCTTCCGCTATTTAAGCGTCCAGCAGGCCATGATGGGCCGCCAGGCCGCCCCGGCGGACGACCAGTACCGGGAGTTTGCGCAGGCGCTGTACGCGGTGTTCGGCGACCGCAGGCAGCTGCACGGCGGCGAAACGCAGCTGTGCTACGAGTGGGTGGAGCAGCTGAAGCTTCCAAGCGAAGTAGTGCTTTTAATGGTGCAGTTTTTAACCACCACGCGCGGGGTGAATTTTTCCTTCAAGGCCGCCCAGAAGCTGGCGGCGGAGCTTGCGGAGCGCCACATCGTAACCCTGGAGGACGCGGAGCAGTATTTCGCCCGCAGCCAGGCCGCGTGGGACGGCACCCGCAAGGTGCTGCGGCGGATCTCCAAATTCCGCCCGCCCACGGTGGATGAGATCGACCTCTACCTGAAATGGACGGCGGAGTGGGGCTTCGCGCCCAAGGCCGTGGAGGCCGCCTGCGCGGAGATGACGGGGGGCGACCCGAGTTTTAAATATCTGGATTCCATCCTGCGCGGCATCCACGAGCGTTCCGGCAGGGCGGAAACCACGGCGGCGCAGCTGGAAAAGCAGCTGAGCCGGGAAAAGGAAGAGGGCGCGGATATCCGCGCGGTGCTTGCGGCGGCCGGGCTTTCCATACCCGCCACCCAGCCCGCCATGAAGGACAGCTATCAGAAAATGCTGTCCAAATTAAGCCACGGGGCGCTGTTGCTTGCCGCCAGGGAAATCAGCCGTTCAAAGAAGAACCAGTCCCTGCAAAAGCTGGAGGAGCTGGTGGACAGCTGGCATGATAAGGGCCTGAAAACCGAGGACGACGTGAAGGGCTATCTGGCGCTGGTAAAAAAGCAGAACGAGTTTTTGCAAACGCTTTTCTCTTCGATGGGCGCGGAGCTGAGCCCCTCGCCCGCCGACCGGGAGCTGCTGTCCAAATGGCGGCAGACCTGGGCGTTTTCCGACGAGGCCTTGCTGGAAGCCGCCACAAGCGCGCGCGGCGCCAATGCGCCGATGAAGTTCTTAAACAAGGTGCTGGAGGATTTGCACGCCAAGGATATACAAGCACCGCAGGCCGTGCGCGCCGCCGTGCTTGCGCACGCCGCGGACGCAAAGAACGGCCCGCGGCAAAAGCGCGGCAAAACCGTGATCGAACAGCAATACTCCCAGCGTGAGTACGACCCGGCCAAGGTGGACGGCCTGACGCCCGAGGAAATTGAGGAGGCCATGAAGTATGACGCGTGACCGGATGATCCTCAAACTGCAGGAGGAATACGCCGCGCGGCGCGACCAAAACCTCATCGCCTATGAAGCCCGCGTCGGCGGCCTGTGCGAACGGTGCGAGGGTCTGCGGGAGCTGCTGGACAGCCGCCGCGGCATGATGATGTCCGGCATCCGCAACGCCTTTTACGCCGACCGGAAAAGCGGCGCCGCCAACGCGGGCATGACCAACGCCCTGCAGGCGGTCAACGAAAAGATCACCGCCCTGCTCAAACGCTGCGGCCTTTCCGCGGACGCGCTCAACCCCCTGTTCACCTGCGCCGCCTGCCGCGACGAGGG
>JAEWTC010000074.1 GCA_023459675.1 Bacillota bacterium
TGAGCAGGAAAACTCCGCTTCCCTGATCCTCGAAGGTATAACTGCGGTTCCCGGAGCCCGTCACCCACACAAAACCGGTCAGGTTTGATGGCACGCCGAGCAGCGCGTCCTCGTTATCCTGGAAGTACTCCGCGAAATCTAACGCCAGGTCATACAGCTCGCCGTTCCCTTTATCCTCCATGATCTTTGGCGGCGGGGGCGCCGCAGCATCTCCGCCATCTGTCACCGCCCCGATCCAGCGGGGTTCGGTGTTGATGCTGGTCAGCGTGGCGGCGGGGCTTTCCCCGGTCAGGGGGAGATGCACTGCATCGTCCGCCGGCATGGCAATTTCATACGCAGCGGTCACCGAATATTCCACGGCTGTATCCGGCATCGGATACAAAACCTGGTAGGTATCTGTTTGCGCATCATACGTCATGGGAAGCGTTGTGCTGACGCTGTTGCCTTGAACAAGCAGGCAGGTGACCGCTGCTTGCTTGAGAAAGAGCTGCCGGACCAGGCTGTCTTCGCTCGTCATAAGCGGGAAACCCGGTTTTACGCTGATGAGGACTTGCGCGTATTTAGCGGCGGTTGCCGAAGAGAACAGGGGCTCTCCCAGCGTTACCGCTTTGAGCGTATCGTACACGGAATGAAAGGTGATCGGCAGAGCGAGAACAGTAGCGCCGCCGTCGCCATCATCCGCCTCGACATACACGGTGCGGGGCTCTCCGGCAACCGGGGATGCGAGCTGCAGGCTACCGTCCACAATGGAGAGATCCGCAAACGAATCAACTGCGAGCGAATCCGCGAACGTGCCGTTCGCATCCATGGACAGCCGGTAGGTGAGGCCGTCCTGATCCGGGTCGGTGAACAACGTTGACAGGTCGATGCGGCGAAGATCTTCAACGTCCGCATCGAACGGATCGTCGATCCAGAAATCATAGGTCTTTGCCTGCTCTGCGGTTGGCGGCAAATTATTGGCGGTAAGGGTCAGAATATTGCTGGCGGCCGTATAGAAATCCCCGATCCGAAGCTCCGCCCACACGGTATAGGCGCCGGACTTTTGAAGCGTTACCGGTATGGGGATACTCCGGCCGTCGCCGCCGATGGTGACGGTTTGAGAAATTTCGACGCCTTGGCTATCCTTGATCTTGAGCAGCAATTCGACGCCGAGATCCTGCGTAATGACGCTGGACAGGATATCGCCCTGCGGCGCAAGGATGAGCGCAATCGGTTGTTTCTTTGGGAACACGGTCTCCCCGGTCTGCGTGGTCAGCTGCATGGTATCCGTACAGTGAAAGCTGAACAGAAGCGTGCCTTCCACGCCCACGCCCGGCACAGGCTGCACCGCAGCCGCGGTCGCAGGGGGCTCCGCGGCGGTTTCTGCCGCAGGGAGTTCCGTAAGCGGCGGGGTTTGCGCCGCGGCGGTTTCCGTCTCGCCCGCCGGAGGCTGGGCTTGCGCCGCCGGTTCCACCGTTCCCTCCGCAGCCGGTTCCGCGGTTTGCGTTTCGTCCGCGGCGGGTGCGGCAGTCGGCGTTTGTTCGGCCGCGGGCTGCGGCGCAGAAGCCGCAACGGTGAGCTTGCCGCCGACGTTTGCCAGCTCGTATATCGCTTGGCTGCCGCTCATATAAAAATTCACAGGGTTGACTGCGGTTCCGCTTTCATCGGTGACGACCACCGAAGCTCCCTCCGGGATGTTTTTCAAAATCAGCAGCACGTCGGCCGCGCCTTTCGCGGGCAGCAGAACGGTGGAGGAGGTTTCAGCCTTTGCAAGCGCAAGGCTTTCCTGCGTGGAGGCCGCAAGCAGCAGCGGTTCCAGCGCCTCGTAAACGGTGGACGGATGATTAATTGCGATTTCCATCACACGCAGCCGGGGCGCAAGCGTAGTCAGCCCATCGGCCGTCAGGCTGGCGGTCGCATCCGGAAAGCCCAGCACCCGCAGATACTCGCCAAGCTTCTCCGGCGTTTCATCGTTCCGGATAAAGAGCAAAACGACGTCGGCGTTGGGCTGTCTCCAAATCTCCTGTACCTGCTCCGGCAAAAACCCGTATGCGCCGTACTGGAGGATGATCACGGGTACGGTTTTGTTCAATTTGTTCAGCTGATCGGTTAACGCGGTCTGCGTTTTGCTAAGCGCTAGCTCCATCAGATCGGGTTGAATGGAGTCGACATCCGCAGTCAGCACATCCTCATAAGCAGCCGTATCCGATGCGAGTACGTTCTCCACCGTCGTATACACCGTTTTGGTGGTATCCGCCTGCAGCGGGACGAACGTAAGCCGCGTATCGCTGTACCGGAGGATGTGCAGGGCATAGGGCAGCTCCGCAAGCACCGCGTTGGCCGCGTCCGCCTTTTCCAGCGTTTTGCTGCGGATGGGAACGAGGATCAGGTCAGGGTCCGCGTCGGCTGCGGGCGGCGCGGCGGCTTCCGCGGCAGCAGGAAGCGTGGTGGCTTCTTCGGCGGCAGGCGGCGCTGCCGTCTCTGCGGTAGCAGGGGCCGCGGCCGTTTCTCCGGCCGCGGGAGGCGCTGCCGTATCCGCGGCCAGCGCCGCGGGGCAAAAACAACCGACGGCAATCAGGCACAGCAGTATCGCCGCCAGCAAGGACATGGGTTTGATCCGTCGGTTCATGGTTTCACCTAGCTTTCGGCGGAATACGCCGTTTACTTGCGGTATAGATCGCTGTATCGGCTATGTCTGGCGCTGGTTGCGGCGGGAACGGCGGCGCGGCTCGTTTCCTGCCCGCCAAGGATGAACTGCAGCACGAACGCAACCAGGAACAGGCCCGCGCTCAGGAAAAACCCCCAGGCGGGGTTGAGCAGCAGCTGCGTTGCCCAGTTGGTGGCCATGGCACCGTAGCTTGCGTTGCCAAGCGTATCCCCCACCTGCTGGCCCAGCTGGGATGACAACAGCCCGATGTTGCCGCCTCCGGCAATCCCCTTGAAGGCAATCAGGAACACAATCCACAGAAGCGCAACCGCGCCGCCCGTACCCAGAATGGCGCTTTTACCGCCAACTACCGCAACGATTGCGCAAAGCACCAGCGCGATTACCGGAAGGATAAACCATGCGCTCAGCCATTGGATGGCCTGGATGCCGTTCACCCCGATCACGAACGCGATACGAAGAACCGGCGTGACCAGATACACAATCAGGCAGACAAGGGAACCGATCAGAAGAATGGGGCTGCTTTGTTTGGACATAGTGCATACGCCTCCTGTTGGATGAGTACCGGCGCCCCCGGCCTAAGCCGAATGCAGCCAGGCGAGCAACGGGCCGGAGAGATGCGGCTGCGCGGCGGCCGGGCTGCCTTGCGCCGCCAGGGAGAAGATACTTTTGATCTGCTTACTCGTTTGCACCGCATGGGTGAACCGAGGCGCGGTTTGCATGGTTTGCAAAAGCGCGCTCTCATATTCCTCCAGGCGCATTTGATGAAGCCACGAGAACGCGTAAAGCACCGTGCGCAGCGCGTTGGAACCGTCGCCATTGTCCAAGGGGTTCAGCGCTTCCAGCGCGGTAAGGGTGATGCCGATATCCGAAAGCATGGCGCGGATCCGCTCCTGTTCGCTGATCTGCTGCGATACGGCGTGAAAAAACGCCATCAGAAGCCTGTCTTCCCAGCGATTTGCGTTCCACGGCCCCGCGGCCTCGCAGGTCAGCAGCATGGAAAACAGCGCTCCCGTTGTTTGCGGGTCGGCCTGCAGCTGGAAAAACTGCGTGATCAGCATTCGATTATCCCGCGCGGGGCGTTCCGCGGCAAAACGGAGGGCGGCATACAGCGCCGTTTGCGCGCCCGGCGATAAAAACGCTTCACACAGCTTGACCAGCTTGTGCAGCTGCCCGTAATCGCGGCATTCCCGCGCGAAGCCCTGCAACGCGGGCGAAGCGAGAAGCGCCGAGAGATGCCTTCTCAGCAGCATGCCGAACCAGCCGTTCAACACCTCGGAGGGCTGTATGCCGCCCACCAGATCCAAAAGCGTACAGCGTTCCAAAAAGTTCACGAGAATGGGTTCGGCGCAGGCCAGCAGCTCTCCGGGCGTCATTTGCCATTGCGTCAGCGCGTCCAGCGTTGAAACGGACAGCCACCGGAAGGGGCAGTGCGAATCCCAAGCCTCCTGCGGCGCCACCAGAACGCGCGGCTGCTGCCGGGCGTCCTCCAGGACGGCCTCCAGCGTTTTCAAGACCAGCTGGCGGTACGCCGCGCCATACCCGCCGGGCAGCGGCGCGGAAACCGGCCTGCGCAGGATGAGGGGCAGAAGCTCGCACAGAAAGGCAACGCCCTGCGGATCCGCCGTTTTTCCGGCGACTGGCAAAAGCGCCTGTTCTATTTCTTCCGCCAGGCTGTCGTCCGCGCTTCTCCCGTACGCAAGCAGCAAGTTTTTTTCCGGGTTGCTCAGCATCGGCGCCAGGGCCTCGCCGCGGCTGCGGAGCGCCGCAAAGAAAGCCTGCCGTACCGGGCGCTCGTTCAGCCAGCCGAAAAAGTTGCAGGTATCCAAAAACGGATCCGCGGGCAGGCCGTTGTTTTGCTGTTCGCGGGTAAAAAACAGGCAGTATTTGTTGAGGAGGGCTTCAAAAAACGCCTGCTGCTGCTTCGGTTCCAAATTCTTGCCGTATTCCCGTACGCGGTGGCGGGCTTCCAGCGGGTGCAGCGGATCCGGGAAGAACGCTTCGGCGCGGCGCAGCACGGCTTGGTCGATCTTCTGGGCGGCATTCTGCTGGCTGGCCAGGCCGGTGCGGATTCTTTGCAGCGGCGCCGGCCATTTCTCCAGTTCCAGTAAGCGCTGCATCGCCTCGGCCAGCGCGTTGCCAAGCGCCTGCGCATGCGGCGGCGTCAGGACGCCGTCAATGGATAGCAGCCGGTAAAAAGCGTCCTCGCTGGCGGCGATAGCGTCCAGATGCATTCCCAGCGCCGTTTCCATGCACTGCACGAAAAGCTCGGGATCCTTTTTCAAACAGTCGTCGCGCAGCTCCGGCTCCGTCCAAAGCCTGGAAATCGGCAGGGCAGTCCAATCCTTCAGCCTGCTAGGCACGCACAGCAGGCCGACGTAGGCGTTCTTAAGCGATTGCAGCAGGGCTTCGTCCTGGTTTTCCCCAAGCTCGGTGTTGATCAGAAACGCCTTGCGGACAAACAGATCGTAGGTTTTGCAATCGTCGTTCATCACGTCGCACAGTACGGTTCGTTTCTCAATGATCTCCCGTTCCACGTGCAGCAGGCAGGCGCGCCGCTGCGGCGGCGTGATATTTTCGTGATACTGCTTGATTTTTTTCTCCAGCGCATAGAAAAGCTGGGTTGCGTCGGTGAGGTTTTTTACGGTCAGCGGCGCGGTTTGCAGCAGTTTTTGGATGAGGTAGAGATAGTAGGCCACCAGAAAATTAGCCGCAAGCGGCGTAAACGCCCATTTTTGATGCAGCTGCCAGTAGTATTCCAGCCCCTGCCCGGTGCAAAGCGCTTTCCCGAACTCCAGATACTCGGGAGGGCCCGCACATTCGAATTCGCCGGTGAGCAGGTGGTATCCGCCCTTCATGGCCCAGTGAGAGCTGTCGTAAAGGGTGATGGCAAGCGCGGGAAGGTTATCCAGAC
This sequence comes from Bacillota bacterium, assembly GCA_023459675.1. Lineage (GTDB taxonomy): Bacteria > Bacillota > Clostridia > Christensenellales > Aristaeellaceae > CAXXOK01. The sequence goes on from JAEWTC010000074.1 coordinate 5,559, forward strand.
TCTGCAGATTGTCCCAGCGGCTTCCCACGCTGAGGGACACCATATGCCGCACGGACGGGGGAAGCTTGGGCAGCAGAACCTCGTTGATAAACGCGCGGCCCAGATTGAGCGTCTCGCCCACGTTTTCCGCGTTGGTCAGCTCCAGCCGGATGGGCAGCACCTTGTTGCGCTGCGCGGCGGAATCGGTCATCCCGCTGGCGTCCGAAAGCCTGAGGAAGCTGAGCGACCAGACGTCCGCAAGGAGCGCGCCCAGGAATTCCGCGGACACGTGAAATGCGTGGTTCGTTTCCACATGGGGCAGAGGCACCTCCATCACGGGCAGCGTGCCGCGCCTGGACCCCATATTGCCGCTCAGGTCCAGAAAGGTTTTCCCATCCATGAAGGATAAGTACAGCGCCTGCCCGGGGTGGTTTAGGTATTCCAGGCGTTCCTCTTCGGTTTCCGGCAGCATCAGCTGATAATATTCCGAAAACCCAAACTGGAAGTTGTCGACCACCCATTGCGACGAAACGATCACCGGCTGGCCGTACCCCGCGCAGTACATTTCCAGAATAGGCTGGTGGTCGGCGGTCGTATCGGACGCGCGAGACGTGCGCATCCACAGTGCGCTGTAGGGCGAACGATCCGCCGAGACCGAGAAATTATACCCGACGTTCCCTGCGCCGCGCCCCACAACCGACGGGTAAATTTTCATTGTACAGGGACCTCCTCATATTCACTCTATGAGTTCTGACTCTTCCCGCTTCCGGCAAACGGCCTTCTCTAGCGCCTCGGCCGCCCGCGGACGGCGCCTTTTACGGGCAGCAGCCCGCATTGCGCTAGGATATACAACAGCGGTTCCAGCACGCGGTACCCGCCCATGTTCACCGCGCCGTTGCGCCGGGCCGTATCGATGATGGGCACGAAGCACCGGTTTCCCTCGTTCCAGCTCTGCGTGGAACAGCAAAACGCGGTTGCCTCCAGCCCCGCGCGCCGCTCCAGCAGCTGGTTGACGTGATTGTCGAAATGCGCGTATTGCAGCTGGTTGCAGATCGCCCCGCGAACCTGGCTGCTCAGGTTCAAAATCCACCGCAGGTCAACGCCCCCGGCGTGCTCCTGCTGCAAATCCATACAGTCCATATAGGGGTAATCGTCCGGGTGAATGAGCTTTTCATCGTCAACGCCGTAGATCAAGTCCATCTTGGCGAGAACAAACGCAATCTGCCGCAGGTTTTCAAAAAACGGAAGGTTTTGCCCGAACAGGTGCACGGTCGCGCCGAACGTTTCGGTGCAGATGTCCATCTTCTCGTCCTCCACCTCCGCATCCAGCCCCTGCAGGAACTGGTAGGGGTCCAGCATCATGATCGCGCCTTCCGCCGTGCTCAGCGCCGGGAAGTTGGCCAGAAAGCCCTGGTTTTGCATGGCTTCTCCGGGGCAGTCGTGAATGCTCAGAAAATAGGGGTCGCCTCCCTGGAGCGGCTGGATGGTAAACAGCAGCGGAAACGCGACGCGCACGCTGTTGGCAACGTCCAGAAGCGTTGCGGGAAGAATGCCCTTTTGCAGGCACGAAACCAGATAATCAAAATACCGTTTGCTTTCCGGGCTGATGGTGCACGCCATCAATCCGGCGGGCAGGCCGACCCCGGAGGTCATCTGATGCGCCGCCATGGTCATGTAGGTGGTCTTCCCCGCGCGCGAGCTGCCCAGCATCACCACGCGGTGCAAAGGGTGGCACCCGATGTTCTCCGGCAAAAAGCAATGGCAGTGGGGGCACGCCTTCGTCGTCAGCGTAATCTCGATATCGTCCCGGAAGGTCGGCCTGTCGTCATCCTGGCTGGGTGCGCGCAGGTTTTGAAACAGGTCGCCCACCAGCGGATCCTCAAAGGAACGCTCCGTTTCCCCATCGTCATCCCCGCCGCGCGGCGCGTTCATCTCCATGCGGGGCGTGAGTCCGTCGCTGCGGAAAACCCGTATTCTGGCGGGATACAGGGAATTATCCGTGCTGTACTGCACATCCAGCGGTTTTTGGAAAGGCAGCTCGCTTGGCCGACGCTTGTCTGACCACGGATGGAAATAGTATTTCTCCCGTTTCTCCATTTCCACGATCATCCCGTCCTTTTGCACCGTGGTAAAGGGGATGATCCTCTCCAGAAACCCCGCGTAAACGGCGTCGTACGCGTTGACGTCAATGCGCGTATTGCTGACCGTATCGCAGAAGAGAATCTCTTCCGGATAAAAATCCTTGCCGCAAAACGGGCAGTTGATTGCGACGCCTTGCTTTTGTTTCCACTTGAACGCTATGTTTTTTGGTGCTGCCTGTCTGCCGATCATTCCCCGTCACCTCGCTGCATTTCTTCCTCATCCATGGGACAAAACAGACACCCGTTGCCTTCCAGGGAGAGCTCGCCGCTTTCTTCGCAGTAGGCAACGCACCCCGATGTGATGTCTGCCATGTCAAAGTTATCAAACAGCTCGTAGAGGAACGTCCGCGGTCCGTTTTTCTTTTTCAGCAACAGCCGGTTCTCCCGCGCGTTGGCCAGGTCGCCGCCTTCCAGATGAAACGCGATCTGCGTCAGCATCCGTCCGTCGGGCATCTGCAGCCGGGACCGCCGGGTGCCGTCGATCTTCAACTCGATATCCAGCGGTCTCCCGCTGACGTCCGCGCAGCAGCTTTCACTTCCGCACCGCATTTGCAGGAGAAAGCGGCCGAACGGTATCTTTTCCTGCGGCAGCACCAGCCGTTTGCCGCTTTCAAACCATTTGTCGTACGTTACGCGTTCCGCGTTCCCCGGCCAGACGATATGGGTGATTTCCTTCGGGTTTTGGTTTGGGTTTCCGGCCCAATCCCAGGACAGCACCCAGTTCTTCCCGGCGCTGACAAGGTTTATGTTCCAGGACTTCCCCAAAGGCGGCTGCGGCTGCGGCGCGGTTTCGCCCTCCGCGCTGTTGGTGACCCTTTCCACCGTATGCGACGCGACGTCGAACGCGATCTCGGTAAACACGCTCAGCTTGAGCAGCGAGGGAATATCGCCCAGCGGCACGAACGTGACGCGCTCGATCACGTCTCCGGGGATCGGCACGAAGCCCTCCCGTTCGCTGTCCGGAGGCAGCGCCTGATACACGACGTCCGGCACCAGATAGTAGGTCAGCGGAGCCTCGGGGGGCAGATCCGAAAACAGCTGCGGCAGCAAGGCGGCGTCGTTGAAGTTGTTCTGCAAAATGTTCTGCCGCAGCTGCAGCGCCCCGATGTTCTTCGCATAGGCAGCGCCAAAGCTGTTCACGTTGTCCTGCGTCGTTTTCTGCAAAAGCTCGGCCACGAGCGCTTCCCAGCTTTTTGCGTAGGAAACGGGGTCATACAGCGTCCGGACGGCGTCCATATAGGCGTCCAGCTTCTCGATTTCCAGGTTCCCGGCAACGCTCTGGACGCCCTTCATATACTCGCTGCACAGGGCGTATAAAACGGTCCGCTCGTTATCGGACAGGCGGTATTGCTGTAAAAATTCGTCCCGCAGCCTCAGAAGCGTGCGCGCGGTGGCAAGCAGCCGCTTGCGCGCGCTTTCCATGGCGGCCAGGCGTTTGCTCAGGCCGCGCTTGCGGCAGAGCTCCTGATAGGCGATAAAGTACTCCCGCAGCACCAGCAGATTGTACGCTTCCGTGGTTTGCGTCCATTTTTTCGCCGGAATATCCATATGCGCCCACTGGATGCGAAGCCATTGCTCGGCGCTGTTGACCCGGCTAAGCCAGTTGTTCACATCCGCCATCGCACCGCGGATGGTTTGCCCGATGGCGCCGTCGGTTTCCAGCAGCGCGGCAAGGCTGTCCAGATGCGGGTAACGGGCGATGACCCGACCGATATCGTTCACCCATTGCGCCGCCCAGGTGGTGCTTTCATTGTGTATGTAGGTGCTCTCCTCGTTGAGCTGATCAAAGGAGAGAATGAGCTTGGGGATGGAAACGTCCTTGCGGTCCATGCCGACGACGGCGAGATCCGCCAGGGACGGGATGTTGTCGGCAAGCTCGTCGCACAGAACGTCGCTGAGGGATTCCTTGCCGGTAACGGACTTGAAGTGGATCATATCGGTTGACAGCAGCGCCCAGGCTTCCGTCGCCGTGATCGGCGTAGCCGCCCATTTGCTCAGCCGTTGCGCCACCATGTCCTGCTGAATGCGCAGCAGATCGTACGACGAGCCGTTGATCTTTCCGTACCGCATGGTGTACAGCGGATGCGCCTGCGTTTGCCCGTTGGCCATATACAGCAGGCCGACGGCGAACGCGCCTTCCATTTGCAGCTGCGTCTGGTAATTGCGTATGATACGGTCGTTGCATTTCGAAAGGATCAAAACGTTGTGAAACGCAAGAAGGCCGGGGTGAACCGTGTGTGAATCCTCCGGGTTTGCGATCCAGCGGTACTGGCTGTTATAGGCGATGGGATCATCCTCCGCCAAAAGGCAGAGCTGGCTTAGGAAGGCGCAGCCCGAGGCCTTCACATACAGCTGCGCGTTTTCCCGCAGCCCCAGAATGACGGAAAGCGGTACGGACAAGCCCTTGGCGACGAACGCGATATACTGTTTTCCAAGCTGGATGTTCTCGGCAACGTTTTCTCCCACGGTTTCCATCATCACGTTCCGCCGTTCGCGCACAACCGCGCTGAACACGCCGGCGACCTGATCAAGCCGGTAATGGGAAACGTGGACCAAGGGGTGATCCATCACCCGCTGCTTGGGATTTTCCCACAGACAGATCACCTGCATCAGCGGCCGGCGCTCGGGTTCCGCGTGATCCATCAGGACCGAAACCAGGTTTTCGGCTTCCATGGAAGCCTCGTCGCCAACCAGGACGAACAGGGATGGGATCTTGGGAGAAAACATCGTCGCTAGCTCCTTTGGCAGAAAATCGAAGCCCGCCTCCGCGCGTCCGGGCGCACGCCTCCCAGGCGGCGTTTGAGCGCATCACGCGCTAAAACGCCGCCGGAAGGTACGACACGGCCTCAGGTGATGAAGATTTTCGCTTCCTTGAGCATGGCCGAAACCAGCGTGGCGCTTTGCTCCCGCGCCATCTTGCTCAAATCCCCGCGGTCAAACAGGATTTCGTTGGGCGTGTTGGAGAATTTCCCGATAAACTCCTCGGCGGCCTTCTGGGCGGCCTCATACTGCTGGGCGGGCATCCGGTCGATTTCCTCCATCAGCTTCTTCGCCTTGGCCGTGAGGTAGCTTTGGTTGTTCTTGTCGATGCGGGCGTCCTCCGCCGAAAGAATGTTCATCAGCACCAGCGGCTTGCAGTAGCCAAACAGGTCCACTTCTTCGCCCGCGAGCAGATTGGTGCCCAGGAGCTTGGACTGCTGCCCCCGCACGTCCACAAAATCGACGCTCTGCCGGTTCCAGATGAACAGGTCGAACAGATACATGTGCATGAACAGCTTGACGAAGTTCAGCTTGCCCTTCTGGGCGCCCATCCAGTCTTCCACCTGCGCAATCGCGGCGTTGAGGCAATCGTACATCTCCCGCTGCTTGTCCATCTGCTCCACAACGTCGGGATGCTGAACGCTGAGCACATACACCGCGGCTTCCAGCCGGGCTACCGCCAGCGCTTCCTCGGCGCGCTTCTTCTCGGCCTGGGTGCCGTCCTGGGGCTCGATCTTCAGCCCCATGGCATTGGCGAACGTACCGGCAAAGTTGCGGTAGCGGATCTCCTGGGGCTTTCCGCTGTCGCGGAGCTTGTTGAGCAGGTCCACCCGGTCGCCAAAGGGCAGCGTACCGTCGTTCTTGATCTTTTCCACCTGTTCGCGGAACGCTTCGGGTTCCATCAGCGTTCCGTTTTCGTTGCGCAGAATTCGCACCGCCAGCAGCTCCATGCTCGGTTCCTGCGTCATGACGGCAAACTTCGCCGTCAGCGCGTCGGTGAGCAGCTTCCGGTTGGCCTGCATCATTTGCGTAAGCCGCTTGCTGAGCGGTTTGCCCAAAAGCAGATGCGGAACGGGGGACGGTAAAACGCTCCAGTCGTTCTGCATGACCGGTTTCCCCACCCGCGTCTGCACGAGGTGAAGCCCAAGCGCCGCGTCGTCCGCCAGGGATTCCTCGTAGTGGTTTTCCAGGTCGGGCAGATCGGCGTAGCGGTACATGGGAAGGCAGTTGAACGTGTTCAGCCAGTAGATGCGGTCGTTGATCTTGGAGTACTTGGGGGTAATGTGGTTGTCCTTGCTGTACTCCTCCAGGCTGGCGCGCACGATGCGGGCGTCGTCGGGAACGGACACATAGGAGTATTCCACCATGCCGTCGTTGTTGGAGACCAGCTTGAGCATCGTTTGCGCGGCGTTGCTCAGGTTGGGCATCAGCTTGCTGGTCATGTACTCGATCTTTTCCTTCTCGGTTGTGTTGGGCATGGTCATGTTGAAGATCTCGTCCATGGTGATGCCGTTGATCTCCGCGCCCAGATCGTTGACGAACGAATCGACGGTGGCCAGGAAATCCCTTTGCAGGTTTTCCCAGTCCTCAAAATTGCGCCCGGCATCCAGCGAAACCGAGAGACTTGCGTTGGCGAGTTTCTGCAGGATATTCAGGGTCGTCGCGTTCATTTTCTTGGCCAGGTCCAACCCCTGAATCTGCTGGTCGACATACGCCTTCAGCCCCTGGAAGTTGATCATGGCTTCCCCGCCGGTTGACTTTGCGGCCAGCAGCCCGTCCACGTCCTTCTTGAGGTCCGCGTGCACCTGTTTCAATAGATCGCAGAACGTAGGCAGGATGACGTTTGCGTAATCGGAGATTTTCACCTCGATGCGCTTGATCTCCTCCGCCATGTAGCTGGCAAGCCGGTAATCGCGCTTGGACGCATACAGCTGCTCGCAGGCCGCCACGTAGTTGGTCACCTTTTTGTACATCTTGAGCGCCTGGCTCACCCGGTTGATGCGCAGCATATCGGGGTACACGGCGTTGGTGACGAGGCCCAGGCGCTGCGCGGTTTGGTTATCGGTGTTTTCCTTCTCCGTCTGCCACCACTGCACCACGCCGTGGAAGCGGGACAGGAACCCCTTCTCCGGGTCCCTGAGCATCTCGGCTACGCGGAAGGGCCCGTAGGTGGGATCGGAAATATACTCGCGCAGCGTTTCCTCAAACCGGCTGTACAAAAGGTCCGCGCGTTCCTTGGCGTACTCCTTGGCGCTCAGATCGGTATCGTACTCGAAGGACCGGTACGGCTGGCTGTGGAGGGCAATATCGCCCTGCATGTTCAGAATGCTTTCCGCATCATACCCCGGCTCGCCGTGGAAATACACGGGCAGCGGACATACGTTTTCAAACAGCCGGAACAGGTCTTCGTCCTCGGGGAGCACCTTGGCGTAGAAGGTATCCGCTTCCCGCGTGCCCGCAAGCGGTTCGGCTTTTTGCAGCTTGATCACCTCGTCAAACGCCAGCTTGGCCTCGTAAACCACCATGTTGTCCTGCTGCGCTTCGGAGCTCGCCGCGCCGACGCTCATGTAGGTATAGTTCACGGGGAACGCCTTGGACATCTTATCCGATTCCGCGGCAACGTTCACCGCGTGCGAACGGTAGCTGAAAGCGCCGTCCAGCCCGGTGTTCTGCTCCGCCGCGAAGAAGTTGAGCAGGGATTCGGCCACGACGTCCATCACCACGTCGTAGGCGTTGATGATCACCGTGCCGTCCGCCTTGCCTTCGCTTAAGAGAATGACGTTATTAAACGGCGGGGAATCCCACGTATATTCGATGTTCGTGGAATATACCTGGGTATGCTTGCACTTGTGCACGTCGTAGTTCATCCAGAAATCCAGCTCTTTGAGCGCCGCGAACGCGTTGGCCTTCAGGCATTTGATTTTCGCGGCCTGGGGGTGGTTCATATGCACAAGGTTGACGCCGGGCATCATGATGTACGCCATGATGTTTACTTCAACGCCATGGAAATGCGTGCCGATGACATAGCGGATCAGGTAGGCCATGTCCAGAAACGTTCCGGCGCCGGTGCCGCCGCCGATGCCGGTCGTCAGCACCACGGTCAGCTTTCCGCCCGTATTGTGGCGTTCCACCGCCATCAGCTTGCCGATGACGTTGACGAGCGAGCTTACGATCGCGGGCGCGTTACGGAACAGAAGCAGCCTGCCCACCTGGCGGAAACCACCCGCGCCGTCTCCCGCACGGAAGGGGGGGATGCTCGTATCCCACCAGCTCTTCTCGTACGCCTGCATGGTGGCGGGGTTCTTGATCAGATCGTCCATTTTGGGGATCTGCAGCGCCAGCTTATCCCCCGGCAGGAAACGCACGTCGCCCAGCCCGGCGGTGTTTAGGTATTCCATGTCGGAATCCACCGCCAGATAGGCGGTGCGCTCCGGCCGGTCCTGCAGCTCGCCGTTGACCGTGGGGAGAACAAAGCGGCCCTTGAACTTGCGCATCACGTGCAACAGCGCGTCCGAACCCGTGCCGCCCAACCCGATGACCAGTAATGGATCGTTGATTTTTGGCACCCGTTTGCTTTCGACATGGAAATTGGACATGATGGTTGCCTCCTCGTCTGTTATCGATCACGAACGTATTATTTTCTGCCTGGCATCCGGGGCGCGCGGCGGGGTTTGTTTTCCATCTGCTGCGCCGGACGTACGGCGGCCCTGCGGATGGACAGCCGCCAGCTGATGGTGTGGCCGTTGTTGACGATCTTGATCTCGCCGCCGTCCCGCAGGTTGTATTTCTTCTTCGATTTCCTGAAGTTGACGGTTTTCCCCCTGTCCTCCACCGAAACGATCGCGTTGTTCAGCGGCTTCTGGTTGCGCAGCACGTACAGGGAATGCCGCCTCGGTTTCAGGCGGATGCTCATAATCTGTTCCTTACCCAACCCGACGTCCTTGAGCATCGTCGGATCGGCGTACAGGCCGAGCCGGATCTTCCGCTTCGTCGGCTTCAGGCTGATGGCGGCCAGGTAATTTTTACCGTCGCGGAACCCGCTGATCTCCATATTGCGGAAGCTTGGCAGCCACAGCCACCGAAGGATGGCAAGCGCAAGGAGGATCGCGGCGACGATCGGGCCATATTTGCGGAAGGTATCCCACGCCTGCTGCTGGTAGGAGATCACCGTCAGCTTGTAGGTCATCGCGGCGGTTAACCCGCCGCTGTCCGTCACGGTGACCAGGAAGTTCTGCGCCCCGTGCTTTAAAAACTGCGTGAGCGACAGTTCCGACGCATCCGCGGTATGCTCCGCAAGGCAAACGTCCTGCCCGTCTGGCTCCACGGAATACGTATGGGAGTCAAAGCGGTTTTGATCCGTAAACAGCACGTCCAGCGCAACCGTATACGGCTCGCTGACGGGTTGCTGATAGAGCCATTGCAGCAGCTGCACCGGCTCGATATACACCGTATTCTCCACAAGGGGCTGGACGGCGACCGGCGGGTAATTGATGGTCTTCACGCCGTGCTCCGCAATGGCGACCGGGTAGCGGTTCGCGCCGACGTACAGGGTTGCCCTGATGGGGTAATCGCCAAGGTTGCCCGTGAGCGCCAGCTCGCCGTTCCATTTCCGTGCGTCCGTCTTCGCCGGGAACAGAGGGAGCACCACATCATCTTCGGTTTTCGAGTCTCCCTTCACAAGCACGGCTTCGACGGTCGGCTGATAGGCGTCGATGCCGTCGGCCGCCCCGGAGGCTGCGTTATCAATAATAGAGGCGTAGAACGCAACCGTATCGTTGATCTCGTAGCAGTCGCCCTCCACGGGGTCTTCCACCATTGCGAGCTCCAGCGCGTAATCGGCCTTGATCGCGTCCAGAATGGAGACGACCGAGATCGGAATGACGACCGGAGCGGCAAGCTGCGCGCCTTCCGAATCGACGGCGGTAATTTGCAGCTGCGTGGTTCCGGCGTTTCCGGTTGTCTCCAGCGCGGCGGTATGCTTCTTATCGTCCACATCCTTGAGCGCAATCAGCCCGGGATCGTCCAGCGAGATTTCCATCTCCAGCGGATCGCCGTCCGGGTCGGTGATGAAACGCTTCAGGTCCAGCGCATAGGTACCGGGCTGGGCCAGGCTCTGCCGGGAGGGGTCGTCAATCTCCAGCGGGATTGCTGCGGGAACGGCCGCCGCAATGACGACCGGCGCGCGGTTTTGGACCGTCAGGGGTACGCGGGGCGCGTCCTTATACAAGCCGTCGCCTTCCGCATGGAACACAAGCTCGTACTCGCCGCTTTCGTTCACGCCGAAGTCCTGCAGCGTCACCGTTTTCTCGAAGCGGTTTTTACCGGAGCCCAGCACGACGAACGGGGTGGTTTCCGTAACCTTTTCCCCGGCCTTCACCAGATACACGGTCGCCTTGATTCCCTTTGTATATAGATTGATATCCGTGGACGGCGTCTGATCTTCCTCAAACTGCGCGGAAACGGTATACTGGCTATTTTTGTAGTTCGCGCCTCCGCCGACGACCTGCACGCCGCCCTGCAGATCGAGGTTGTAGCTGTACAGCACGTTGATCTTGATTGCCGAAAGCGCGGAAGGCTCCGCATTGAAGGCGAGCTTCCATACGCCGACGTCGTCCGGATGAACGATTTTATACATCTTGAAAAGCGCTTCACCCTGCTTGTTTTTCCCGATCTCAATCGGCGTCACGCCGTGCTGCAGGCTGTTGTCGGGGTTTAACAGCCGCACGTTGCTGACGCCTTCCAGGGACATCAGGATGTTGACTTCCAACACGGACAGGTTGGGAATGTTGATGTCCATCAGATAGCTGCCGTCGCTCTGTAGCACGGGTTCTGCGTTGACCAGCGTGGAGCCGATCTGCGCGGCGAAGATCTGGCTGAAAATCTCGGGCAGATCGGAAGGATTGTCCAGCGTGCCCAGCGGCTGCGTACCGGTTTGCTGCGCCATCCAGGTAAAGGTGGCGATGGCGGTTTCGTCGATCTCGGTGTTCTCCTTGTTTTTCAGAAGCACCGGGTAAATTTTATAGCCTTTCGCGGCCGCGTCGCGCACCGCGGCTTCGAGGTTTGCTTTATCGTCGGGGTGGTTTTCGCCGTCTGCCAGCACCAGGATGACGGGCTGGTTATCGCCGCGCGTGGCGGCGCCCTCGTCCAGCAGCTGTACGGCCTTGAGCAGCGCTTTCCCCAAATAGGTATTTCCGGACGTTTCCGCCGGGTTGCGTTCCGCTAATTGCGTCGTATAGTACGCGCGGTTGTATTGGCCCGTTACGTTATCGCTTCCGTCCGCATTCCGAAGCCCGATGGGCACTGGCATCTCCACGGCATTCCTGCCAATGGCCTGCACTTCCGAGAACCCGGCGAAATAGATGATCGCCGCGCGGGAGCTTTCGGTCTCGCACAGGTTGAGCATCGCGGCCGCCGCATGGTAACGGTACCCCTTCGGGTCCGAATGGGGTTCCTCGTTATTCATGGAATTGCTGTTGTCGAGTACGATGACCAGATCCACCGCGGCGGAGTTCGCGGCGGACGCGCTGACGCACAGGACGGACAGGAGAACGAGCAGGCAGGCGAGAATCGCCCCCGCCTTGGCTTTCCGGTTGCAAGTGAACATGCTTACGCTCCTTTGGTTCATTAGACGATCGATTGCCGATACGGTCGGTACGGTGGCCTGACATAGGGGATCGGGGCGCCTATACTTCCACTGGTATCATTTCCCATATCCTTAACCCAAAGCGATAATTGGGATTGCGAAGATGAATCACCGGTATTTTCCAACGAACATACGTATTATCAATTTACAAGAATACCATGGGTTCGTCAAGCGAAAACGTTGTATTTTTTCCGCACTTTAAGTATTTTTTGTGAAACAATCATTCCACCACGCGCAAAGCGGTGAACGCCGCGGTTAAACCCTGCCAACCTGCCCGGCCGCAAGCAAACCACCCGTGCGCACGGAGCCTGAACAGGCGGCTGGACGAGGGCATTCGCCTGCGCGGCAAACCGCCCGTACGCAACGCCTGTTCAGGCCGCGTGCGCACGGGCGGCGGCAGAGAGGAAACAGAACGCACATGCGTAGATCTGGGGTTCGGTAAAACAAAAGAACTGAAAACGGGAACGGTGTGCGCGCTATGACAGCCGGCAGCGCGTGCGCCGCCGGCCTGTAAGGTTTACGCCGTTATTTCCCGCGCGCATAAAGCCGCCGCGTGCGGGCAAGCGTTCGCGGCGGTTGCCTACTATCGGGATACCCCCGGAGCACCGGCGCAAACCGGAACACGCTCCAAACGCAGTCCAGCCGGAGGATTTGCCCCGCGGTCATGCTCGCGCGGGGGCGCCGGGCGGGGAGGAAGAGACGAGGCTCGGCGGGAAGCCGGAACACGCTCCAAATGCAGTCCGGCCGGAGGATTTGCCCCGCGGTCAGGCCCGCGCGGAGGCGCCGGAAGTCAATACAGCCACCCGGCGAAGCGAAATCCCCAGGGCCATCCGCTTCTTGTTGTGCATTGCGCTTGACACGGCAAACGGCGCTATGTATACTGGATATCAATTGGATAATTATTCCAGTTGCCAAACATCCGGGGTTAAAAATTAAACGGGGGTACGTTCATGAAACGGAAACTGCTATTCCTGCTTGTGCTGCTGACGACCGTCTGCATGATTACAGGCACCGCCCTAGCGCAGGGCTGGACCTGCCCGTCCTGCGGCGCTTCCAACGACGGTAACTTCTGCTCGAATTGCGGCGCAAAGAAGCCGGCCGCCGCCGCCAGCGGCTCGATCTCCAACGTAACGTTTATGCCGCTTGGCAATGGCGATATCCTTGCAGAGTGGGACGACAGCTCCTCCGCGTCCTCCTACACGGTAGACTATACCACCGACGACTGGGACGTAACGTACAACGGCGGCAGCACCAAGGCAAAGCGCATGGAGCTGGAGTACCTCATTCCCGGCGTAACGTATCAGATTACAATCTCAAACGGGGATTCGGAGGTCACCGAAACCTATAAGGTGCCGCGGCCCGTTTTTTCCGAATTTTCGGCCGGCGAACAGTATCTGGATCTTTCCAAGTACAAGTTTTCCCTGTCCGATCTGGAGCGGGATCCCATGGCGTCGTTCCAGGTGCAGGTGAAGTATCCCATGCTGAGCCATTCCCGGGATTACACGGCGAAGCTCGCGCTGAAAACGCCGTACGGGTACTGCGGCTCGGTATTCCGCTGGGACTCCTATACGTTTGAAAACCAATACACCTATTGCTATTCTACCTTCTATATGCAAAGCGACTGGTTGGATTACGTGGAGGACAGCTTCGGCTCCATCCCGACGGGCGAATATACCTTTGAAATGTACATGGACGGCCAGTTGTACGGCTTTACGAGCTTCACGCTGGTTAAATAACCCCGTCCCCCAAATATGCGGCGCAAGCCGCCTAATGCGTAAACCGGTTTTCCATCCGCGTCCAATCGTTCAAAACAAACGAATTGTTCCTACCTCCTCGTACGGATACGGAAAGCCCTGGCACGGATAAAAGAAAGGCCGGAACAATGTTCCGGCCTTTCCTTTGCCCTTGCTGGCGTTCCTATGGCCCGATGGGATTTTTCGTAATCCCTACTTTTCTCATTCCGTCCGGGATTGCTTATGCTCGGCCTCCCTGTCCAACCGGTCGAAATACCGGGCGAGAGGCCTCTTGAGCAGTTCCGTCAGCACGAAGTAGAGAAGCGCAAGGCCGACGATCAACCCCAAATGGGCAAGCGTCGGCGTGGTGAACGCAAAGAAAGCGGCTGTGGCGGGGATGTAGGGCATCGCAATGGTAATAAAGATGGCGACGGCGGACAAAACGATGATCAGCGGCGCCGGTCTGCCCGCCTTGCCAATGGGAAGCAGCGAGCGGATGGAGAAGATCAAAAACAGCTCGGTCAGCACGCTTGCGATGTACCAGTTGGTTTGCAGCACCTCCGGCGAGATCCGGTAGAAGAGCCCGAAGTAGACGAAATCAAAGAAGGTACTCACCAGCCCCAGGACAATGAACATCGTATACATGGCGCGGAAATTGAATTTCTGCGGATATTGGATCTCCTGTTCGGACACCCTGTCCACGGCGATCGCCATCATCGGAAAATCCGACAGGAGGTTTAGAAGCAGCAGCTGCTTGGGCAGCATCGGCAGAAAGCTGATGAGCAGCGAGCCCATGGCGACCGCGTAGAAATTGCCGAAGTTGGAGATCAGCGTGATGCGGATGTACTTCATGATGTTGGCATGGGTTTCCCTGCCAAGGCGAATGCCGTCCACAATCACGCGCAGGTCGTTCTCCAGCAGGATGATGTCTGCCGTTTCGCGGGATACATCCGAAGCCGATTGCACAACCATGGAAACGTCCGCCGCCTTGAGCGCCGGCGCATCGTTGATTCCTTCCCCCAGAAACCCGACCGTAAACTGCTCCTTGAGCAGCTTGATCAGCTCCAGTTTCTGTTCCGGCGTCGTTCTTGCGAATACGCGGATGTGCCCGATTTTTTCATGCTGCTGCGAGCCGGGGAGGCTCAGGAACGCGGACGCCGCAATCACCTGGTCGCTGCGGGAAACCAAACCCGCTTCCCGCCCCACGGCCTCGGCAACCGCCAGCGCGTCGCCGGTGATGATGGTGATGGCGACGTTCAGCCGCTTTGCCATTTCCACCGTTTCAACGGTCGTGGATTTCAGTTTATCCACAAAGGAAACCAGCCCGCCGAATTTCGCGCCCGTCCCATCGTCGTAGCTGACGCCCAAAACCCGGTGCCCCAGCCTTTCTTCCCCGTCCAGCCAGGCGCGGATCTGCATGTCTTCCGCCAGCCCCTGCCCGAGGAAGTATTCCGGGCTTCCCCTGCGGATATGCAGCTGTGTGCCGTTTGCATGCCGCACCACCGCGCCGTTGCTCCGCTGGGCGGGGTCAAACGCCTCTTCGGCCGTCAATTCGTATCGGTTTACTTCATTTCTCTGCGCCGCGGAAAGCGCTTCGTCGCAGGCGCGGTCAAACGGTTCGGGTATTTTCCCGTTCAGCCCGATGGCCGCCAACCTGGCCAGAAGAAGCGGATGATACGCGGACGACGGAATTTCCAACGCCTGGGCGAACGTCAAATGGTTTTCGGTGATCGTGCCCGTTTTATCGGAGCAGAGCAGGTTGACCGAACCCAGATCCTGCACCGACGCAAGCCGTTTGACAACCACCTTTTTCTTTGCGATCTTCAAGGCGCCGTTGGAAAGCGCAAACGTAAGCACCAGCGGCAGCGCTTCCGGGATCACGGAAACCGCCAGCGCGATCGCAAATATAAGCAGATGTGGAATATCCGCGTCTTTTCCGTCAATCAAAAGGTTGGCAAGGACGATGAACACCAGCGTGATCAGCGTGGTTTTCAGGATAAACTTGCTGATGCGGTCGATCCCTTTCACGAGTTCGCTTTCCGCCTGTACCTGCGTTGCCGCGCGCGAGATCCCCGCAAGCTTGGTGCGGGTTCCCGTTGCCGTGACTTCCGCAAGCGCGTTGCCGCTGATGATGATCACGCCCTGCGGCAGCAGGTTTTCCCCGGCGGCCGTACCCGCGTCGCCAGAGAGGGCTTTCTTGCTCACCGGAACGCTTTCGCCCGTGAACGTCGTCTCATCCGCCAGCAGGCTTCTTTCCTCGCGCACAACGCAATCCGCGGGTACGATATCCCCGGATTCCAGCTTCAGGATATCGCCTGGCACAATCTGGTCGGTGGAAACCTCTGTTTCCGCGCCGTCCCGGATCACGGTGATCATGCTGAGCAGAAACGATTTCAGCTTATCGGCCGC
>JAEWTC010000075.1 GCA_023459675.1 Bacillota bacterium
AATCAATCTGCGCGGTACCACTCTATTTCTCCCTGCGGCGTTTGACGGCGACAGGAACTCTCGTCAGGATAACGGCTCTTACCCCGTAATCCGCTACCCGGCGCGCCTGCGCTTTTCACGGATTATGCTCCGGCATGAAACTTCAGCTTGTTCCTACTGAAAACGGCTTCCAGCCAATGGCCGTTTCTCTCTGGCAGCGGTCGTAAGCATCTTATGTGCCATCAACGCATGCTGTATAATTATGCAAATCATAGCACACAACGCCTTTGCCGTCAATCCGCCGCTGCATAAAAACAAGTTAAATACAAGTTTCGCCGGCTCAGCCCCCGTGCAGCGTTGTCTCCTCCACGTGCGCGGCCGTTTTTTGCCGCCCGTTTTTCCGCCACTGGCTGATGAACAGCCCAGCCATCGTAAGCAGCGCGCCGGCGATCTGCAGGGGGCTGATAGGGTCGTGCACCAGCAGCGCCGCGCCAAGCATCGTGATCACAGGAATGAGGTAAATATACACGCCGGAGCGCACCACGCCCACGCGCTTCATGGCCATCATCCAGGTGATGTAGCACACGGCGCTGGCGACCACGCCCAGAAACAGGACGTTGAAAAGGATCTCGGGTTTGAGCAGATCGCCGATCTGCCCTTTCGTGGGAAAGATCAAGAGCATCGGCAGCGCGAACAAAACGCCGTAGACAAACAGCCTGCGGGTGACCAAAATCACGGAATAGCCGTGCTTCTCAATCTTGCGCATGAACATCGTGGCAACGCCCCAGGAGGCGGCCGTCAAAAGGCTCAGCAGATCGCCCAGGGGGTTTAACTGCAGCTGATGCCCCGCGAACGACACCATGCCCACCCCGGCGATCGCCACCGCAAAGCCCACGAAAAACGTGGCGGTAAGCTTTTCTTCCTTCAAAAACAGGCTGGCGAAAATACCGATGAAAAACGGCGCCGTGGATACGATCACCGCGCAGTTGGACGACGACGTATACGTAAGCGCTGAGTTTTCCAAAAGGAAGTACAGCGTTACCGCAAAAAAGCCCGCGCCGATGAAATACAGCTCGTGCCTGCGCTCCGTAAGCTTCAGCCGCCGCGGGCTGATGGCCGTCAGCGCGGCGATGCCGATCACCATCCGGGCGATCAGCAATTCCGTGGGGCTTAAGGTTTTCAGCACGACGGAGGAGGAAATGAAGGTCAGGCCCCAGACGATGATGGTTCCCAGTGCCAGCAGATGCCCCAGTTTCCGGTCGCCAGCGGCGTTTTGCATGCGTTTTTATTCTCCGTCGGTTTGTGATTTGGTTTTCAGCTGCCTTACGCAGCTCGCCGCGTAAAACGCCAGCGCGATCAGCGTGAGCGTCATGGCCGCGTATAAAAGCAGCGCGTCCGGCGACAGGGAAAAGCTCCACAGCGCCGCCAGCCGGTCGTGGAAGAACGAGGCCGTGAGCCCCAGCGTCAGCAGCGCCTGCGCGGCCTTGCCGATGGGCCTGGAATACACCACGATGCGCTTGCCCAGCATGAACAGCCCACCCAGCATCATCAAAAGCTCCTTGGCTACGATCACGATCACCACCGCCCACGGCACCACCGGCGGGATCTGCGCGGTACCAATCGTCATGGAAAACAGCGCCGTAATACCCATCAGCTTGTCGGCCAGCGGGTCCATCAGCTTTCCGAAATCCGTAATCAGGTTGTACCGCCGCGCAATCCACCCGTCCAGCACGTCCGTACACCCGGCGAGCAGGAACGTGAACAGCGCCCAGTATTTCTGGCCCTTCACAAACAGCACGATATACAGCGGGATCATCAAAAACCGCAGCATCGTCAGCCCGTTGGGCACGTTCAGGTTTCGTTTCCAGTCGGTCTTCATCTGTTCAGCCTCCGAATAGCCGCCCGATATCGCGGAACGTAAACAACAGCATCAGCCCGAACAGCAGCACGAAGCCCGCCATGTGGATGGCGGCTTCCACCTTCCGGTTCACGGGCTTGCGGCGCACGGCCTCCCAAAGCAGGAACAGAAACCGGCTGCCGTCCAGCCCCGGAATGGGCAGCAGGTTGATCATGCCCAAATTGATGCCGATCAGGATGGCGAGGTTTAGGTACATATAGGCGCCGCCTGCCTGCGTTTGCTCGGCAATCAGCTGCACCACGCCCACCGGGCCGGATACGTCCGCCGCGCCTTCGCCGTGGAAAATCAGCCGGTAGAGCGACTTGGCAATGGCTGTGGAGGCGTACACGCAGCTGTCCCACGCGCCGGAAACCGACTGCAGCACGTTGGGGCGCGTATAGGCGATCACGCTCACGCCAATCAGCTTGCGGCCCTCGGCTTCGTCATACATAGGCGTTAGGGAAAACGTTAGCTCCGCGCCGTTGCGGTTCACGGTCAGTTGAAGGGGTTCGCCCTCCGCAAGCAAGGCGACCGCGTCGGAAATGCCCGCCGCGTTGCCCACGGCCAGCTCCGTTTCCCCCGCGCGCAGCAGCACGTCGCCGGGCAGAAGCCCCGCCTCCGCCGCGGGCGAACCCGCCGTAACCGTTTCCAGCGCGGGCTGGGCGGGCAGCATGCCGTACGCAAGGTGCAGCGCCACCGCCAGCACGAACGCAAGCAGAATGTTGGTGACCGAACCGGCCAGCACAACCAGCATCCGTTTCCACACGCGCGCGGAGGCATAGCGGCGGGGGTCGTTTTCCGCTAGCTCGTCGGTTTCGTCCTCATAAAACGCGCAATAGCCGCCCAGCGGAATGCCGCGCAGCGAGTACACCGTTTCCCGCTTTTTGCCCTTCCATTGCTTCAGCTTCGGCCCGAAGCCCACCGAGAATTCCTTCACCGCGATGCCCATGGCCCGCGCGGTGATGAAATGCCCGAACTCGTGCGCGCAGATCAACAACCCCAGCATCAGAACAGCCAAAAATACAAACACAATCGTCATCGGTTACCTTCCTCCATCACCGGATGGACATCTACTGTTTTCCTTATTGTTTCGGTGTGATCGACCATTCGATGCCCGGACCGCATATCACGGCAAGGCAGTACTGCGTTCGTCCGGTAACCGGCAACAACGTGACGTCAGCGGAAAACGCATCGCCGGCAGGCGTCAGCCTCTTGCTGGCAAGGGTTATTCCGCCCCACAAATCAACACTTTCATACTGCTCCCTCAACATTACAGTGAGATTCGATGGATAGACCATCATTGCGCCGGGCGCGCCTTTAACGGTGACGGTCATGGGAGCGGAAAGTTCAAAGAAATCGCTGACGTACGGCCCAGAGCCGGACATAGGAAACGCCGCGCCTTCTATGATCGGTTCCGCCGTAAACGTCCAGTCGCCGTCCGTTTCCACCCTCAAGGTACCCGTGCCTTGCTTACTATAGAATTCGGCGTCGTATCTGTCGGCTATAAACTTAAAATCATACGAATCGACGGTTAGCGTTACGGTAGCCATGGTGGATGACTCCAGTATGATACGGCATGGGGAGAAGGGAATCACGATGTCGGACAGGATGGAAGAGCCGGTTCCGCTGAGTTCGAGGCGTTCGATAGATGCGGAGTCCGTCGTCTGCAGTTCGGCGATACGGTCGGCAATCTGCTGCTGCGCCTGAAGCAGTTCATCAAGCGAAGCGGTCGAAAAATCCACGGATAGCACATCGGCGAAAGCGATCGAAGGCACGCAAAGATTGATGGCAAGCACGAGTAGCATCCATTTTTTCATATTGTACGCTCCATTTCCGTCGATCGCTAACGATTGTGCTTTTCTTTCGTTTCCAAAATCAGCGAACGCTCATCCGTTCCCGCGCGGTTTCGCGCGCCGCGCGGTCGGCTTCCAGCACCTGGGCAAGCGTATCGGCAGGCAGGCTGCCAACGCGCCGCAAGGTATCCTCCACAGTGCGGTACAGCTGGCCTACGGTAAGCCTTCCTTGCAGCAGTTCCCCCACGGCTTCCTCGTTGGCCGCGTTCAGCACGCAGCAAGCCGCGCCGCCCGCGCGGATGCACTCCGCCGCCAGCCGCAGCGCGGGGAAACGGTCCTCATCCGGGCGCGCGAAGGTGAGTTCCCGCGTCTGGAACAAATCCAGCGGCGCGCCGCCCGCGTGCAGGCGCTCCGGGTACGCCATGGCGTAAAGGATGGGCAGACGCATGTCCGGCGTGCCCAGCTGGGCGATCACCGCGCCGTCGTTAAACTCCACGGCGCTGTGCACCACCGACTGCGGATGGATCACCACCTGAATTTGCGATACGTCCGCGCCGAACAGGTAATGTGCCTCGATCATCTCCAGCGCTTTGTTGAAAAGCGTCGCGCTGTCCACGGTGATCTTTTGGCCCATGTTCCACGTGGGGTGCTTGAGCGCGTCCTTCGCCGTGGCGGCGCTGATTTCCCGTTGCCCCCACGTGCGCAGCGGCCCGCCCGAGCACGTGAGCAAAATCCGGCGGAACGGGTTGTCCCCCGCCGCCTGCAAGCACTGGAAGATCGCGGAATGCTCGCTGTCGATGGGCAGAAGCATGTGCTCGCCCGCGGCCTTGGCCGCCCGCATCACCAGCTGCCCGCCCGCCACAAGCGTTTCCTTGTTGGCTAAAAGCACCCGCTTGCCGCACGAAAGCGCGTGCAGCACGCTAGGAAGCCCGCACATGCCCACCACCGCGACCAGTACCTCGTCGCATCCGGCCATGCCCGCGGCTTCCATCAGCGCTTCCTCCCCGAACACCCAGCGGCAAAAGCGCAGGTCCCCGGGAACGTCGTCCATGGAAAACTTCGCGTCGGTCAGCCCCGCAAGCGCCGGGCGGAATTCCCGCACCTGCGAAAACAACGTTTCCGCGCTGCTTCTGGCCACCAGCGCCGCCACGGAAAACCGGTCCGCGTGCAGCCGCAGCGCCTCCAGCGCCTGCGTGCCAATGGAGCCCGTGGAACCCAGCAACGCAATCCGTTTCAACCCGCCGCCCCCTTTTGCGCAATACAGTTCATTCTATCGCCGCCGCCGGGCAAAGTCAAACAAAGATGGGGATTGATTGCGAGTTTGGTTAGGGGCTTCCGCCCCTATAACCCTGACAAGGGCGTTGCCCTTGACCCTTCATTAGCCGCGCAATGCGCGGCCAATAGAGGGGTTCAGGGGCACTGCCCCTGATCGGGGGTATGGGGGTGAAACCCCCTAAGCTCCGGCATCCCCGCCGCGCTTCGCCACGGCCAGCAAGAGCGGGAACACGGCGACGACGGGGAGGAAGTAGCGGAAGTAATCGTTGACGGGGGAAAGGACGCAGGTGAGCAGGGTGAGGAGCGCGGGCAGGAAGGCGATCAGATCCCGCGCGCGCTTCTGCCGCACGAGCGAAAGCGCGGCGATGGCAAGCAGCCACGTATACCCGGCGCAGAACAGGCAAAGCTCCAGAACCGGCACGCGCCGCCAGCCGCGCGCGTATAGGGCCAGCAGCTCCCGCGCCTTGGCAAGCGCCGCGGGCTGGGCGGTGTGCAGGTCCAGAGGATCATCCCCGGCGGGCACGGTTTCAAACACGAAGCGCACGCCGCCCTGGTTGTGGTAGGTGCGCGCGGCGTCGATCTTCGGGGTGAAGGCGTAATAGCCTGTGCTGCCCGAAACGAAGGCTTCCAGATACGTTACGGGATATTTTCCAAGCATGGCAAGCCACGCCGTGCGGTACGCGGCAAGCGCTTCTTTTTCCGCATCCGCGCCCTGCCCGTACTGCCGGAAGGTGTACTTCACGGGATCGGAAATATTGGGCTCGTACAGCGCGGGCAGCTCTTCCGCGTCCAGCGCCGCGTCAATGGCGGCGTACTCCTCCGCGGTCACGGTCTGGTCGCGGAGCGTCCGCGCGGACTGCTGGAACAATACGGAGTACAGGCCGGAGGCGCGGGTTTCGGTGATCCCCAGCGCGGGAACGAGCAGGCCGTTGAACAGGGCGGTCAGCGCCAGCGCCCCGGCCAAGGCGCACGCCGCCAGCGCCCGCGCCCGTCCGCGCAAAACGAGAACGAGCCCTACGGCGGTGGGCAGCAGCAGATACACGCCGTTGCTGCGCACCAGCGCCAATAAAAGCGCGGTACTAAAGAACGCGAACACCGCCGCAGGCTTCTGCTTGCCAAAGCGCAGCCATTCCACGGTCTGCACCGTAAACAACAGCGCCAGCGCGGTAAACACGGTATCCTTGCCCACGGTCTGCGCGAACGCGCCGAAAATAGGCGTGACCGCGAAAAAGCACAGCGCAAAAAGCCGAAGCATACGGCCAGCGCCCAGCCTGCGCATAAGCTCCAGCGCGCGGGAAAGCGCGTAGGAAAGCAAAACGCTCTGCAAAAGCGCGAACAAAAGCACGCCCAGGTTATCGCTTG
>JAEWTC010000076.1 GCA_023459675.1 Bacillota bacterium
GGCGGCATCCATAGCCCGCACTTCTTCTACACGCCGGAAAAAACGGGGCTGAGCGCCTTGCCCATCCGCCAAATTCAAACAGGCGGCGGCGCTTTCACGGTCGACCGCGATGCGCTGGAAACCTGGGTGCGCGCGTACCTGCGGCTGACCACGTACGAAATCTCCGTTCCCGCCCTGCGGGACGCCGCCCTGGCGCCGGAGGGCAAAACGGGGCTGATCATCAGCACGCTGATGGACTATTCCCTGTGGAAGCACTTGGAGGACGCGGGCTGGTACGACGCGTTCAAGGATATCTGCCGGGAGCAGATCCTGACCACGCTAACCGGCTCCATTTACCCCGCGCTCGAAGGAAAGGTGCAAAGCGCTTTCGCGTCCACGCCGCTCACCCTCATGCGGCGCACCGGCAACACGCACGGCGCGATCACCGGCTGGTCGTTTGAGAACCCCCGCATTCCCGCGGTTTCCAAAATGTCGCGGATCGCCAGGTCCGTGCAAACGCCGTTCCCCGGCGTATACCAGGCCGGGCAGTGGACGTACAGCCCCTCCGGCTTCCCCATCTCCATCCTCACCGGCAAAATGGCCGCGGACGCGGCGCTAAAACGCCTGCGGTAAGCCCGTCATCGAAAGGCTCAGCGCCCACACCTTATCGCGCACGGCGCTGTCCAGCGCGTGGGGCATCGGCTTTTCGTCGATCGTCAGGTTGAAAAACCTGCCGGTCGTTTTTGTTAGCTCCGGCGCCGCCGCGAGGAAATACAGCGCTTCGCCCGAGATGGCGGGGTTTTTGAGGAACGGCCGAACGGCAATCCGCTGCCACGCGCGATAGAGCGGGCCGTTGTTCTGCCCGATTGCCGTGCGCACCGCGCCCGGGTGCATCGCGTTGATGGTAACGCCTGCGTCCCTTAAAAGCTCCGCCAGCGTGCGCACGGTCATGATCTGCGCGGTTTTGGACGCCCCGTAGGCCCGCAGGCCGAAATAATGGCGTTTCGCCCAGTCCAGATCGTTCAGGTTCAGCCCGCCGAAGCGGTGGCCCTGCGAATTCACCTGCAGGATGCGCCCCTGCGGGCTTTTTTTGATGTTGGGGAGTAAAAGCATCGTCAATAGGAAGCTTGCCAGATGGTTGACCTGAAACACAAGCTCGTTGCCGTCCTCCGTGAGCCGCCTGCGCGTGCAGTGCAGCCCCGCGGCGTTGATCAGCACGTCGACCGCCGGGTACCCGGCCAGAATTTCCGCGGCGGCTTTGCGCACGTCGGCCAGACGGCTGAAATCGGCGATCACCAGATGGACGGCAACCGGGTAAGCGGCTTCCAGCTCCGCCTTCACGGCCTCGGCCTTCTCCCGGCTGCGGGCAACCAATACCAGGTTGGCGCCGCCCGCGGCCAGCCGCCTGGCGGCCGCCAGGCCGACGCCGGAGGTTGCGCCGGTGACGACGCAAAGCTTTCCCGCCATGGACGCGCTCGTTTTGCGCTGCTCTGCCCGCCCGTTTTTGATATACGCGAGATCTTCCCGGCTGTATTTCATACGCTCACCCGAATTTCTTGCGCATAAAGCGGCGGTACGGTTTCTGAAACCAGGGGATGCCGTTGAAAATATCGCCCCACAGGTCGTAGTAATCCCGCTGGGCAAGGATCCGTCCATCCTCGTGCAGCGTGAGCTTCGTACTTCCGTAGATGGGCGTGCTGGGAAATTTCTTGAACATCATGGTCATCGTCCAGGTGAACAATATTTCGTTTTCCGCCATCGCAACCGTGCCGATCTCCATGCGCAGCTCCTTGCAGCGCCCGGCCAGCCGGGCGCACAGCGCCATGAATTCCGCCTTGCCCTCAATTTTCTGAATGCTGTCCTCAAACACGATCTCCTCGTGATAATACGGGAAGAGATGGGACCAGTCCGGCTTGCCCGCCGTGTTATAGGTTTTTCCCCACAGCGCGCGAAGGGTTTCCTGTGTGATTGGCTGCCGCTCGTCTGTTTGCATAGCGCCCTCCCGGCATTCGGTGCGTCAAACGTAAGGGGTCGGGTGGTACAAAACGGTTTCCTAAATCAAGTATACCATATTGCCCGCAAGTGGAAACCTTTGCGGCGGGCGCGCATAAAAGGCGCGCGTACGGGCGGGGCGCTTTCGACCATAGGACGCCGTTGGGCCATTGCTATCGAGGCGCGTGCGAGGGGGCGGAGTTCGCCGGAGCATCGGCGGCTTTTCGAGGTTCCGGCAGCCCGACCGGCCGGGTGGGAAACGTTTATAGGTCTTTTCAGGTGAAGTCATTCATTCTGTGGTACAATGAAATCAGGAAATCTCCATCTCGATCGCGGGCGGCGGCAAACCGCCTTCGGGCAGAACGCGAATAGCGGCGTTCCGCTTGAACCGTGCCCGGCCCGTAATCCTGAAAACGCGGATTTCTACAAAGGAGACCGGTACGATGTTTGGCAATAAAATGGGCAACGTGGAAAAGGCGATCAAAAAGAATAACGCGGGCGCTCTGATCGGGCTGGCCGACGGCAAGGACGCGGAGGTTACCCTTGCCGCGATTGCCGGTTTGGGCGGCATCGGCGGGCAGGAAACCTGCAATTTCCTGATTTCCTGCCTGAGCAACGCGAACGTGGATATACGCGTCGCCGCCGCGAAAGCGCTTGGAACGATCGGCGACAAGCATACCAAGGCGTTTATTTCGGCGCAGATGAACAAGGAAACCGACCCGCAGGTGCGCGAAACCATGGGTCAGGCTATGATGCTCATCAAAAGCTACTGACGTAAGCCCCGGGTGCCCGCGGCGCCATGCATTGCTTCCCGCGGCAGAAATTTGACGAATGCGGGAGGCGGATTATTTGGCGAACCCTCGTTTCCGGCAGTTTGCGGGCTTCTGTGCGCGGCGTTCCGCCCTGTGAGGATACGATGCATATTGGCGGCCCCCTGTGTGCGGCGCGCCGCCCTGCTGCCGTCTGGCGGTTCGCTGAAGCGAAGAAGGCCGGATATTGCGCGGGGCGCTTTTTTTGTTTATGATAGGGGAAGATAACAAAGCCCGTTCACCGCGCAAGGCGTAAATCCAAAGGAGAGCGTATGTTTCACATTCTGGTCATCGACGACGACCGCAACACCCGAAAGCTGATGCAGGCGGTGCTTGCGGCGGATGGGTATTCCGTGCTGACCGCCGAAAACGGCGAGGACGCCCTGCAGGTGATGGAGCGCGAGCACGTGGATTTGGCGGTGCTGGATTTGATGATGCCCAAAATGGACGGGTACGCCTTCACCCGCGCGCTGCGGGAAACGCACAACGCCCTCCCCATTCTCATGGTCAGCGCCAAGCAGGCGTCGGCAAGCCGCAAGGACGGCTTCATCGCCGGGATTGACGATTACATGACCAAGCCGGTGGACGAGGAGGAAATGCTGCTGCGCATCAAGGCGCTCTTGCGCCGGGCGCGGATTGTTTCCCAGCGCAGGCTGGAGATCGGCGAGGTGAGCCTGGATTTTGACAGCCGCACCGTAACGCGCGCGGGGGAAACGGTCACCCTGCCGCACAAGGAATTCCTGCTGCTCTACCAACTGCTGTCCTACCCCGGGCGTGTGTTTACCCGCATTCAGATTATGGATGAAATCTGGGGCATCCAGAGCGAGACGGGCTGGGAAACCATCACCGTTCACATCAACCGCCTGCGCAGGCGGTTTGCGGAGTATCCGGAATTTGAAATCGTATCCGTGCGCGGGCTCGGGTATAAGGCGGTGAAGCGCGTATGAGGAATATCGAAAACCGGAACGCCTGCGACAGAGTTCACGCGGACAGGCTGCATGCGGACAGGCCCAAGTTCGCGCATCTGGTGTTTCTGTTCACGGTTCTGGTTTCGCTTATCTTCGCGGTGACGATGTTCATCGTCACCGGCGGCATGTTGCTGCTCGACAGGTTCAGCGTTATCCAGCTCCCGGATTCCGGCAGCTGGGCGATTCCCATGGTCATCTGGTTTTTGTCAAGCCTTCTCGTGGGCATGGCGACCGCCGCTTTGGTCAGCCATATTCCGATCCGCCCGTTCCGCGAGCTGGTGGACGGCATGTGCAGCCTTGCCCAGGGCGATTACTCCGTACGGCTGAAGCCGCACCACCCGGCCATTGCCCGCAAGGTGGCCGAGAGCTTCAACGCGCTTGCCACGGAGCTGGAAAACACCGAGATGCTCCGTATGGATTTCGTGAACAACTTCTCGCACGAGTTCAAAACGCCGATCGTGTCCATCCGCGGGTTTGCAAAGTTATTAAAACGCGCGGACATCCCCCCCGCCAAGCGGGACGAGTATCTGAAAATCATCGTGGACGAAGCCACCCGCCTGACCGATATGGCGGACAACGTGCTGAGTCTGGCGAAAATTGAAAAACAGTCGATCCTCACCGACGTGACCCCGTTTAACCTGAGCGAGCAGATCCGCACCAGCGTGTTGCTGCTGCAGAAAAAGTGGGAGCACAAGCACCTGGAGATCGATTTTGACGAGTACGAGCACACCTGCGCGGGCAATGAGGAGCTTTTAAAGCAGGTGTGGATCAACCTGCTGGACAACGCCGTGAAGTTCGCGCCCGCGGGCAGCCGCGTAACCGTGCGCATTACAAGACAGCCGGAAAGCATTTCCGTTTCCGTTGCCAACCAGGGGGCGGAAATCGAAGGCGACGCGCGCAAACGCATGTTTGAGAAGTTCTACCAGGGCGACCCTTCCCATACAACGGAGGGAACGGGCCTGGGCCTTGCCATCGTGCGCAGCATTGTGGAGCTGCACAAGGGCTTCGTCGATTATTCCTACCGCATCAACCGCAACGTGTTCACGGTCACGCTGCCCCAGCCGCCGGAAACAACATGAGAATCTGATTAAAAAGGCAGAAACCTTCAAAAAGTTTATATTTCGTTTAGAATCGCGGGGTATGCTTTGCCCATTCTCATGAAAGAAGGGGTACGTATGCTGAGCATTTTTAAGCATCTGCGCCGGAAGGAATGGGCCCTGGTGCTGGTCAGTATCGGGTTCGTTTACGCGCAGGTGTGGCTGGACTTGAAGCTGCCGGACTATATGCGGGAGATCACTACGCTGTTGCAAACGTCTTCGCAGTCGCTGTCGGAAATCTGGCTCGCGGGCGGCAAAATGCTTTTGTGCGCATTGGGCAGCCTTGCGACTTCCGTGATGGTCGGCTTTTTTGCCGCGCGCATCGCCGCAAGCGTGGCATTCCGCACACGGGCAAGCCTGTATTCGAAGGTAGAGGCATTTTCCATGGAGGAGATCAACCGTTTCTCCACCTCCAGCCTCATCACCCGCTCCACCAACGACATCACCCAGGTGCAGATGATCATCGCCATGGGCTTGCAGATTATGATCCACGCGCCGCTGATGGCGGGCATGGCGATCGCCAAAATCGCGGGCAAAAACTGGAACTGGTCGCTTGCCACGGGCGTGGCCGTGCTGTTTATGCTGTTGCTGGTTTCCACGCTCGTGATCTTCGCGCTGCCCAAGTTTAAAATCATCCAGTCCCTGACCGATAAACTCAACGCCGCCACCCGTGAAAACCTCACCGGCGTGCGCGTGGTGCGCGCCTACAACGCCGAAGGGTATCAGGAAGCGAAGTTTGAAAAAGCCAACGAGAACCTGACCCGCACCAACCTGTTCACCAGCCGTTTGATGGCCATTATGATGCCGGGCATGACGCTGGTGATGAACGGCCTGATGCTTGCCATTTACTGGATCGGCGCGTATCTGATCGATTCGGCCGGTTTCATGCAGCGCATCGGCCTGTTTTCGGACATGGTGGTTTACATCGCCTATGCCATGCAGGTGGTCATGGCGTTTATGATGCTGGTCATGATCTTCATCATGCTGCCGCGCGCAACGGTAGCCGCGCGCCGGATTAACGAGGTGCTCGACACCCGGACGCATATTCTGGACGGCTCCAAGGAACCGCCTTCCTGGGGCACGGGCCAGGTGGAATTCCGCGACGTGAGCTTCAAATACCCGCAGGCGGACGAGTATGTGCTGAAAAACGTAACCTTCACCGCAAACGCGGGCGAGGTCGTTGCCTTTATCGGGTCCACGGGCAGCGGCAAATCCACGCTGATCAACCTCATTCCCCGGTTTTACGACCCCACCGAGGGCCAGATCCTGATCGACGGGCAGGACGTGCGCGATTACCGGCAGGAGGACCTGCACAACAAGATCGGCTACGTTCCCCAGCGCGCGGTCATTTTCTCGGGCACGGTGAAAAGCAACATCGCCTTTGGCGAAACCGCCGGAACGCCGCCCGATGACGACGACGTGAAAACCGCCGCGGAAATCGCCCAGGCTTCGGAGTTTATCGAAACCCTGGAGGGCGGGTACGAAGCCCACGTTTCGCAGGGCGGCACCAACCTTTCCGGCGGGCAGAAACAGCGCGTGGCCATCGCCCGCGCCGTGGCGCGCGAAGCCGAGATCCTGATCTTTGACGAATCCTTCTCGGCGCTGGACTACAAAACCGACCGCGAACTCAGAAAACAGCTGGCCGAACAGACCATCGGCTCCACCACGTTCATCGTCACCCAGCGCATCGGCACCATCCGCCACGCGGATAAGATCATCGTGCTGGATCAGGGGCAGGTCGTGGGCATCGGCACGCACGACGAGCTTTTGAAAAACTGTACGGTCTATCAGGAAATTGCGTCTTCGCAGCTTTCCAAGGAGGAATTGAACTATGCTTAGCGGACCGATGGGGCGCAGGCCGGGCGGCGGCAATGGCCCGAAAGAAAAACACGCTTTCTCCGAAACCTGGGGAAAACTGATCCGGTACAGCAAAGCCTATTGGCTTCCCGTTTGCATCGCGCTGGCGGCCGCCGTGGGCGGCACGGTGTTTACGATCATCGGGCCGGATAAATTAAGCGAGCTGACGAATATCATCGTCGGCGGAATGCTGACGCGCATCGACCTGGACGCCGTAACGGCGATCGCCGTTACGCTGGTGATCTACTACGGCACAAGCAGCCTGCTGCAGTACGTGCAGGGCTTCCTGATGGCCACCACAACCCAGCGCATCACCAAGGGCATGCGCCATGCCATATCGGGGAAAATCAACCGCCTGCCGCTGAAATACTTCGACGGCACAAGCTACGGCGACATCCTCTCCCGCGTGACCAACGATATCGATACCCTGGGCCAGACCATGAGCCAATCCATCGGCGGGCTGGTAACGGCCGTGGCGCTGCTTGGCGGCTCCGTGGTGATGATGTTCATCAGCGACTGGCGGCTGGCGTTTACGGCGATCGGCGCATCGCTGATCGGGTTTGTGCTGATGTCCGTCATCCTCATGCGCTCGCAGAAATACTTCACCAAACAGCAGCAGCTGCTGGGCCAGATCAACGGGCACGTGGAAGAGGTGTATGCCGGTCACAACGTGGTGAAGGTGTACAACGCGGAAAAGAAGCTGGGCGAAACCTTCCACTCCTTAAACGGCAAGCTGTACGACACCGCCTGGAAATCGCAGTTCATGTCCGGCATCATGATGCCGCTGATGCGCTTCGTGGGCAACCTCGGCTACGTGGCCGTATGCGTAGTCGGCGCGGTGATGGCCATCAACGGCAGCATCTCGTTCGGCGTGATCGTGGCGTTTATGATTTACGTGCGCCTGTTCACCCAGCCGCTTTCCCAGATTGCCCAATCGTTTACCAGCATGCAGTCCGCCGCCGCCGCCAGCTACCGCTTCTTCGAGTTTCTGGAAGAGAAGGAAATGCCGGACGAAAGCGGGAAAACGCTCTCCATTTCCGGCGTGAAGGGCGATATCGAGTTCCGCAACGTGCGGTTCGGCTATGACAAGGACAAACCCATCATTCACGATTTTTCCGCCAGGGTCAAGGCCGGGCAGAAAATTGCCATCGTCGGCCCCACGGGCGCGGGTAAAACCACCATGGTCAACCTTCTGATGCGCTTTTACGACGTGGACGGCGGCGAAATTCTGGTGGACGGCGTATCGCTTGCCTCCCTCCCGCGGGAAAAGGTGCGCGAACTGTTCTGCATGGTGCTGCAGGATACGTGGATGTTCGAAGGCACCATCCGCGAAAACATTGCCTACAACAAGCCCGGCGTAACCGACGAGGAAATTATCAAGGTGTGCAAATCCATCGGCGCGCACCATTTTATCGCCACGCTGTCCAAGGGGTACGATACGGTGCTTAACGAGGAAGCCAACATCTCCGCCGGTCAGCGCCAGCTTTTAACCATCGCCCGCGCGGTGATCAAAAACGCTCCGATGCTGATTTTGGACGAAGCCACCAGCTCCGTGGACACGCGCACCGAGGTGCTCATCCAGGACGCGATGGACAAGCTGATGACCGGGCGCACTTCCATCATCATCGCCCACCGGCTTTCCACCATCCGCAACGCCGATCTGATTTTGGTGATGAACGACGGCGACATCGTGGAAAGCGGCAAGCACGAGGAACTGCTGCAGAAGAACGGCTTCTACGCCGAGATGTACAACAGCCAGTTCGAAAAGGTATCCTGAGTTTTCCGGCAAAAAGCGGCGGATGTGCTTGCGCCGCCGTCTGGTTTCCGGGTCCCCTCGCAGCGAATAAAAAACAACCGGCGGCGGCCTCCCCCTGGGGATGGCCGCCGCCCAGCGTATTTCCCGCGGCCGTCAGCGGACGTCGGCCCAGGTGAGCACTTTCGGCGCTTTGCGGCGGGTGGCGTGGGAATCGGTATACTCCATCAGCGTGCCCAGCTGCGCCTGAAACACCACCTCGCGGTATTCTACGCCGCTGTCCACCACGGCGCCGGCGTTGTCCGTCCAGGGGGTGAATTCCCGGCCGGGGCTGCGGGTATACGCGCCTTTTACGTACCACACGGGCAGCAGCCAGATAATGCTGTCGTCGCCCGGATCGTAATAGGGGGCGTAACAAAGCTTCACCTCGTCCACGCTGCGCAAATGACCCGCCCGGATCTCCGTTTCAATCGCCGCCTTGGCGTCCTGAAAGGGCAGAATGGGAACGTCGTCGTAAACGGCGTCCAGCTCCCGGCGTAACGAGAAAAAGCAGGTGTAGGCGTTGGCGTCGTAGAGGCTGAAGCAGGCGTAGGGCGTGTTCAAATATTCCTCGTGGGACAGGCGGAGTTCGTCGTAGCATTCGGTGCACGCTTCATAATCAATGCCCCGGAAGCCCTGTTCCAGCACGAAGAAATAGTACCCCTTCTCCGTGACGGGATCCAGCCATTCGCGCTGCCCGTTGACGGTTTTGAAACGGTACACGCGCCCGAGGATGCCCGTCTGTGCAATGGAAAGCTGTACGTCGCCAAACAGGCGTGCGCACTCCTGCGTGGCGATTGAAAGCGCTTCCGGATAGGATAGGGGGTTGTTTTCCGGCTGCACGCCGGGTTCTTCGCCGTGCTCAAACTGCAGCCATTGGCGGATCTGTTCATTGTTTGCAATGGTGTGCTCCATCGTGCCCTTGACCGCGGATACGCTGCCCTTCGCATTCTCCGTCACCTTTTGATACCCGGTCATCAGCGCCGGGTCCACGGCGTTTTGCAATACGATGCGGATAACGGGGAACTGTTCCACGTCCGGCACTTCAATGGCCGCGTCCACGGTTACGGCGCGCCACTTTGTTTCGTAGGTTTCCTGCCAGCGCTGCGGGGTGCTCTGCCGGAGCTCCGTAATGGTCTGATACCGGCCCTTCGCGGCGGCGCAGCCTGTGTAAAGCAGGCAAAGCGACAGCAGCGCGGCCGCGGTTCGCGTGAGGTTCTTCATCGGTTCTCCTTTCGCTTCACGGCGCACCCGGCGCGTTTTGCGCCGGGCGCGCCGCGTGCGCTTGGTTATTGCAGGCGTACGGCCTGTGCCATATCGGCGGTGTCGCCGTTCATCGGCGCGAGGTACATTTCGGCGGGATAGGTTTCCAGGTAGGGGAAGGTAAACCAGGCGTGTTCGTTGTCGTACCCGCCCAAACCGTATACCCCGGCCAGATCGGCCGCGGCGAACACGGGAACGCCGTTGCCGTCCACCAGCTGCAACCCTGCCACCCAATCGCCGAATACGTCCATACCGCCGTAGGGCTGCAAAAGCCTGCCGTCGTCGCCGTACCGGCCTGCGCCGTTGGCGGCGATATAGGCGTCCAGCGCTTCCTGTTTTACCTGCAGGCCCATCGTGACGTACAGCTGAACGGGGGAATAGGTCGCTTCGGTGACTGCCGCCTGATGGGTTTCAAGGTCGGCGGCGACGTTGGGATGGGTAACGGTGACGCCGTTTCGCACGGAGCAATCCAGATGGAAGGTGATCAGGCCCTGCGCCGGTTTCGCGGTTGCGCCGTCGCTGCCGGCAACCAGCGTGCCGGCGGGCTGCCGTTTCCCGATCGGCAGGGCGATCTCCACATTCCTGCCGTTTAGAACGATGCCTTCCTGATCCAGCCTGTACATTTCGTAGAACAGAAGCTCTCCGGGCGTATCGCTGCCCACGATCATTCCGGTGGACATGCTCGGCATGTTTACGTTCCTGCCGTCGATCCAGAACTGATCCGTCCACCAGCCGATCCCGTCGCGTTCCATGGCGGGGAAGGTATGCCCGCCGAAGTAGTACAGGCCGGTTTCATCGTCGTATTCGCCCAACAGGCCGGCAGCGCCGCGTTCGCGGATGCTGTACACGATGTACAGCGATACGCCGTCGTACGCCGCCTGCCTCACTTCCACGTCGCATTCGCCAAACGATTGCTTTGCCAGGTCGTACTGGATGACGCTCTTGGCGTTTTTGGGCGAGCCCCATAAAATGGCTTCCAGCACGTTTACTTTCAGCAGGGCGGACGCCAACGCCGCGGTGCCCGCTAGCAGCACCGTGATCATCGCGATCAGCGCGGCTCTGCGGGGAAAACCGCGGAGGATACCGCGCGGGCGCGGGTTTCTCTCCTGCGCGGCGAGCCGATTCATCTGCGTTTGCATGGCCCGTTCAAACGCCTCGGGAAGCCCGGGCACCTGGGCGCCGAGCTGATTGATAAATTCCTCTTTCTTCATACATATCGCTCCTTTTATTCAACCTCAATGTCGTCGTGCAGCATCTGCCGCAGGCTTTCGCGGGCGTAAAGCATGCGGGATTTTACGGTTCCGGCTGGAATCCCCAGCGTTTCTGCCAGTTCCGCCACGGAGTACCCCTCCAGATAATGAAGTACGATCACCGTGCGGTGCTCCGGGGACAGGCGGCTGATGGCGCTGCGCAGGGGAAGGGGATCGGTGAACGGCTCGATCGCTGCGGTTTCGTCCTCCAGCGGCAGCGGCGCCTGCCGGGGCCGCCTGCGGATCATATCGTGGCAGGTGTGAACCAGAATTTGTACAAGCCACGGGCGGAATGCGCGCGGATTTCTGAGCGTATCCCGCCGCTTCCATGCGCGTGCGAGCGCTTCCTGTATTGCGTCTTCGCAATCCTCCTGCCGGGTAAGCATCGACCAGCTCACCCGCCATAACAGGCGTTTGTGCTGGGTTGCTTCGGTCTGAAATGTAGCCGCATCCACGCGAATTCTCCTTTACGGTCGTACTGTGCTTTGCAAAGCTTGGGGTTTCCGGCTGCCGGGCTCACTCTATAAGTCGCCGGAACGGGGCGAAAGGTTCAACGGCTGTGAAATTCTTTCATAAACATACCGGGGGTTGCGCGGGAGACCGCTATCCAGCCGCGCATCCCTGCCGCGGCGGAGGGCGCATCGCACGTGACGCGCCAAAACGAAGCGGCCCTTTGCCGTGCGAAAGCGAATTTTTTTCGTCGGTCATACCTTTTCCCGCTTTGCAGCGTCTATTGTAGTGAAACCGGTTATCATACGCGAGGAGGAAAGCATGGACGAACAAACCTTCGCAGCCGCCGTTGCGCAGCAGGAGGCGACGCTCTACCGGATAGCCTATACCGTGCTGCACCATAACGCCGATTGCGCCGACGCGCTTCAGGAC
>JAEWTC010000077.1 GCA_023459675.1 Bacillota bacterium
ACGCCGTACCGGTCGATCACGTAGCCGTACAGGTTGGTCCAGAACGTCTGCTGCAGCGGCACTGTGACCTGCCCGCCGATCTCCAGCTTGTGAAAAGCGTCTTCCAGCGCCTTTTGATCGTCGCTGATGAGCGTGAGGGATATGTTATTCCCCACCTGATATGTGTCAGCGTCGAACACGTCCGATAACATCACGGTCGTGCCCATGATGTTAAGCTCTGCGTGCATGACCAGATCCTTCACAGCCTCGGGCAGCGGAAACTCGCCTCCCTGGCTTCCATACGTTTTGATCTCCGGCGCCTGCGCGCCGAATACGTCCGCGTAAAACCCGATTGCCTCCCGGCAATTCCCCTTGAAATTGATATATGCGACAACGGCCATATTGCACCGTTCCTTTACAATATAATGAGAACCGTTGGTAATATACCATGCTTTTATACCCACGAAACGGCTTGTAGAGGTAACCACCGATTGACGAAGGATGAACCTGAACTGAAGCACCGCGGATCACGGAAGTGAAACCATCACTATGGCGAAAAGGGCATCATGCCCAGGGATCTCGCAGCATACGCGCGGCGAAACAGCGCTCAAAAGGTGATGTTCTTTCTTAAGTCAATTGTTATTCTTTTATACTTTCTATTGGTTACTGTATAAACGTTTATCACCTACTCTGATAACAGCAAGCGAATACAGAACTATTTTCATAGAGTAATTTGGTAATTTCTGTAATTCTATTTGGTAATTATTTCCTTCGCATATTGTATGAAAAAGCCGCAACCCCTTACGGATTGCGGCTTTTGGCGGAGAAGGAGAGATTTGAACTCTCGCGGCGATTATCTCGCCCTACTCCCTTAGCAGGGGAGCCCCTTCGGCCACTTGGGTACTTCTCCAGGCCTGTTTATTCTGTTACGGAGCGGGTTTGGCGGAGAGAGAGGGATTCGAACCCCCGGTGCATTGCTGCATCACTGGTTTTCAAGACCAGCGCCATCAACCGCTCGGCCATCTCTCCAGGGACGGGGAACCAGCGAGAGCTATTATAACAGGGAAAACCTCGATAGTCAACGGAAACGTGCGGCTAAATTGATGCCAACTTCATAAGGCGCAACCTGATTTTTGCCCTGCGCTCGTGCCGCCGCAGCCGCCGTCTGCAGCGCCGTTCCGGCGGCAATCTGCCGCGTGTACCGCGTTTATTCCAGCGCTTACGATCAGGATCGTTTACCTGGGTTTCGCCGGATATTCGTAGCCCTCGCTCGTCTCCCGCTCAACCTTTTGCAGCCGCACGGACGCTACGGCATTCTCGCGCAGTTCCACCGTCACGGTCAAGCGCCCGTCTTTGGGCCAAAGCGTTTTGCTGCCCGCAAGCGGCCTGGCGCTTTCACGCAGGAGCGCATGTTGGGTATGGTTTAAAGAGGCGGGCTCCCCCAGGTCGTGCCATACCTTCAGCGGATTGCAAACCTCCTCGTCCACCATCCGGGTAATCTGCACCCACTCGCCGTCCTCCGCCGGCAAGGAAAGCTCCACCTCGCGCGTTTCCCTGTCGTCCTGGCACAGGTTCCACAAAACCGCCTGATACCCGCCGTCTTGGTTTTTAACCACTACGCAGTCATCTTCCCGAAGCGCAGGCTCGCCTTGCAGCCCGGCGAAAAACTGAAACGCCCAGAACGTAGGCTTGGGGATGGATCCGTTGGCAAGCATACCGAACCCGCCGTGGAACGGACGGCTGGGGACGCCCTGTTCTTCAAACACGTCGCCAAACGTCCAATAAGAATAGGATGCGCATGTATCGCCCAACCGGCTTAGCAGGGCTGCGATCAGCGCCGCGTTATAATTGGTGTCATGCGTCGGGCAGAAGGGATGATACGAGGTGTTGAACTCCGTGATATGCATCTCCATGCCACGGTAAGCGGGAAAGCTGTCGATGATCGCACGCGTTTCCTGCGCCTCGGCGATGACCTGCTCCGGCGCGTTCATTTCGTGGTACAGATACCGCCCGCGCCTCTCCGGCTGCTTGCCCAAGTACAGATGGCGCGTAACGAAGTCCAGCGGTACGGCGCCGTCGCGGCAAAACGCAAGAAAATCACGCACCCAATCCAGCGAGCCCTCTCCCCCGCAGATCGCCGGGCCGCCCACGCGCATCTCCGGCAATTCACTTTTCACGGCTTGAACGCTTACCTGATACAGTTTGAAATACTCCGCCTTATCGGCATGCTCCCAAAAGCCCGGCAGGTTCGGCTCGTTCCACACTTCCACAGGCCAGGTCGCAACCTCCGCCTTGCCATAACGGGCGATCAGGTGGCGGATGAAAACGCGAATCAGCTCCGCCCAGCGAGAGGTATCCTTCGGGGGCGTGGTGTTGCCTTTCCAGTAAAATATCGTCTGGTTGCCGCTGGCCAGCGCTTCTGGCATGAATCCAAGCTCCAAAAAAGGGCGGATGTTCAGCGCCAGATAACTGTCGAAAACGCGGTCGAGGTAGGTAAAATTATACGAAGGCCGCCCGTCCGCGGTTTCGGTATAGATCGCCATATCGTCGCAGAACAGGCCGTGGCCGCGGATATGGGAAAACCCGATCTCCCGCTGAACGTAGGCAAGCTGCTCCAGATATTCCTGCTGCAGCGCAAGCCCCATACGGCCCGTACCCACGCAGAACGCAGCCTGATTATGGAACGATACCGGAGCGGCCGTTTCCACGCGGTACTTTTTCTGATGTTGCATTCCGGTTCTCCTCATAGCCTTCGCAAATTGGTTGTAAAGAGTATTTTCGCCATGCGTTACCCGGATATCCTTCAAATTATTCGGCTGACGGAACATGGCCTGCCGCCGCGCGATCCGCAGGCAGCAGGCCATGTGTTTCCACTTTGGAACAGCGTTACGGTATTACTTCATGGCTGCCAGCCTGGCGTCAACCAGGGGCTGGAACTTCTGCATGTCGAACGCGACCAGTTCCTGATAGCCAAACCCGTCGAGCTGTACTTTCAGATCCTGCCACATGGCGTCGAATTCGGCCTGGTCCTTCGCAAACACCATCTGCCAGGACGTATTCTTGATCAGCTGACCACACTGGCTGCGGATGAGGCCGATGTCCGTGGAATCGCTCTCCAGGCTGACGCTGACGGACGGAATGATGGACAGCATGCCCTTCGCCATCAAGTACTTCACCTGGTTCTCGGCGCCGTACCGCTCGGTCCATTCCTTGGTCATGGTCGTCTGGTTCTTGAGGATGGTCGTAGCCCAATAATCGGGAACATAGGATTCACCGGTCACGGGGTTGATGGAAATGCCTTCGACGATCCACTGGTTGATCGCGTTGTTGCCGTCCTGGAAGCCGCCGCCGCCGAATTCATCGGGCACGGTCAGGTTCTGCATCAGGGCGTTCTCGCCTTCAACGGTGCGGGTGTAAGTGCCGTCCGCATTCACGGTGTAGTTGAAGCCCGGCAGGCCAGCGTGCTCGTACGTACAGCCTTCGGGGCCGGCGTACCAGTCGAGGAATTCCATGATGCGGGCAAACTTCTCGTCATCCACCTGGGAGCCGATACTGAAGCTGCGCTCGCTGCCGTAGTAGTTATCGGAGTTGTTGCAGGGAGTCAGGTCACCCACTGGCGCAAAGATGTAGGCGTCGTTGTTGTTGGCACGGTCAGACGTGTTGTAGAAACCGCGCTGCCAGCTGTACCACATCAGCAATACGCGCTTGGTGCTCAGCTTCGTTACGATGTTATCCCAGTTCTGCGTTCCGCTGTCGGGATCCATCAATCCGCGCTGGTTCAACTCGAACAGGAAATGGAGCATTTTGAGGTAGGCGCCGTTGTCGTCCGTCAGGGGCACCATGCTGCCATCTGCGCCGATCAGGAGGCTGTCTTTGGTCTGCTGGCCATACCAGGGAGTCAGCTGGGCAACGTTTTCCATGTAGTTGCTGTCCCAGTCAGGCCACAGGGAGACCACATACACCGGGTCGCCGTCCACGTTGGTGGGGTGCGCAGCCTGCATTGCCGCAAGCATGTCGATCAGATCCGAAAGGTTTGCCATATCCGGAGTGCCCAGTTCCTTGAAGTAATCCCAGGGAACCATGGGGCTGGTGTAGATGGCATTCTCGGAATAGGTCGTGGGAGAGGTATTGGTCATCTGGCAGGGAATGGCGTAGGTTTTGCCATCGGTATTGCCGGGGATCGTGGCGTTGAGCATCGCAATCTGATCCTTGAATACCGCGAGGTTTGCGTAGTTTTCGATCACGCCCGAGATATCCTTGATCAGACCGGCCGCAACGCAGTCCTTCATATCTTTGTTCTCGAGGATGATGATATCGCCCAGAGCGCCGGCCGCGCTGCGGGTCTGGTACAGGGCGGCGCCATCGCCCACGACCTGCGGAGCGATGATATTGAGTTCAAGGTTAAACTTGTCTTTGACGACTTTGCCAAACCAACCGGATTGTACCCCCTGATAGTTGGCAGCCACGTCGTAAATTTCCAGGGTCATGAGGGGTTTTTCTTCGGCGACGGCGGTGATGCCAATCATCATGGTCATCATCATCGTCAGCGCGAGCAACAGGGAAATCGTCCTTTTCATAGCCATTCTCCTTTTTATTTAGTAACCGCCCATTAGCGGTTCCCTACCCTTTTACGGCTCCGATCATGATCCCCTTAACGAAGAAGCGTTGGAAAATGGGATAAATCATCAGAATCGGGGCGACGACGATCACGGTGACCGTCATGCGGATGGACGTCGCGGTTTGGACATGCGCCAGATTGACCGCGGTAGCGCTGGTAACGTTAATCATGCTTTTCAGGGAGCTTGCCTGGTTAAGGTACTGAAATAGCGTAAACTGCAGCGTATAGAGTTTGTTATCAGTCACCAGCAGAAGCGTATCCTGAAACGCGTTCCATTGGTTCACGGCGGCGAAAATGGCGACGGTGGCTAAAATCGGCGTGATCACGGGGACCATAATCTGAAAGAAAATACGAAGCGTTCCGGCGCCGTCAATCTCGGCGGCCTGCTGCAGTTCCTTGGGGGTGGATTCTACGAACGTCTTCATGAGGATGATGAAAAACGGCGCAACCGCAGTGGGAAAGACATAACCCCAGAAATTGTTCGTAAGCCCAAGGTTGCGCATGGTGATAAACCAGGGAATGACGCCGGCGTTAAAGTACATGGTCACGACGACGAAGCGGTACCAGAGTTTGCGATGCCAGAGCGTATCCCTCGTAAACATAAAGCCCAGGAACGCGGACATGAAAACGGTGAGGAAGGTGCCGATCGCCGTTCTGCCGATTGAAATCTGCGCCGCTTGAATCAGCCCCTTGATACGCAGCGCTTCCACATAGTTATTGAAATGGATTTCTCTTGGCCAGAACAAAATTACACCGCGCTTGCTGAGTTCGTTGGAGCTGATCGTATTGATGAAAATGTAGTAAAACGGGTAGACGCAGATAAACCCGAACAACGCATAGAAAAGATACGTACAAACGCTGATCACCCGATCGCCAAACGATTGTTTTTGCTTGCGCGGCGTTCCCTTGATATCCAGCTGGATCATGCTGTGCGTTTCCTTTCGTTCATAGAATGCTTTCTCCGCGGACCAGCCTTGACAAGCCGTTCGCCCCGACAAGCAACGCGATGCTGATGATGCTCTTGAGCATACTCAAAGCTGTGGAAACGGAGTAGCTTCCATTCCCCATAGCCAGGTTATAAACATAGAGATCCAGCACCTGAATGGTGTTTTTATTAAACGCATTCTGGAACACATAGTACTGTTCCATACCGTTGGACAGGAAGTTGGCGATCGAGAGCATGAGCAGCACGAAGAACGTGGGCAGCAGGCCCGGAATGGTTATGTGGCGGATCACCTGCATCCTGGTTGCCCCGTCCACACGCGCGGCTTCCTTGAGCTCCTCATCGATCCCGGCGATCGCAGCCATGTACATAATGGCTGCCCAACCCAGGTTTTTCCAGGTAAGCCAAAGCCACATCTTAAACCAAATATGGTCGGCGGACTGTAAAAACATAATGGGCTCCGAGGTTAGCCCCAGCTGCATCAGCAGGGTGTTCATCATCCCCGTGCTGTTGAAGATACTGTACGCGATGGAGTATACGAGAACCCAACTGATGAAGTTTGGAATGGTGGAAATCGTCTGCACCGCTTTACGGAACGGAATATTCTTGATTTCATTGAGGAACACGGCAAACATCATCGGCAGCCAGGAGAAGCCGATCGTAAGCCCGCTCATGGCAAACGTATTCAGTAAAACCTGAACGATCTGCTGCCTGCGGGCAGCCGTATTGAATAAATACAAAAACCATTTCAGCCCAACAAAGGTATTCATATCCAAAGGCTTGGGCGGCCTGTAATCGAAAAAGGAATAAAACCACCCGTACAGCGGGTAGTACGAAAATATAGCGACCATTGCGAGAAACGGAGCGATGTATAAAAACTCCCGGATGGACAACAGTTTTCGTCTGTTACGCGGTAATTTCATGCGGTTCTCCCTTGCTCTTGCGCTCTGCCTTTGAAACCGCTTTCAGAAGATCATAGAAAGTTGCCTCATCAGGTGCGGTGCATCGAAAACGATTATTGTCAGAAACGTATCTTGTTGTCATTATATGGTTTCCGCTCCCATTTGCCTTGTCTGTTATTGCCATTTATTTTCGTTCGTTGCGGAATTGAGTATAATAATGTATGATACGAAGGTAAATCCTGCGCATTGCAATGGTAGGTACGACCAATTCTCCCGCGGTAGAATTGTTTGTTTTCTATATACTATGCCCATTCAAGCACAGCAATATCAGCGTAGGATGGATATCTTCGAATGGACCTTGATCGTACGTCGTATACGACTTATCGGAGGATTAATGACAAACGCAAATCTGCAGGATCGTAACGTTTCACCCCATCCGCAGCCCATCGACGGCTATCGTGAGTATCAGCTTCTGCACGGGATTCAAGAAGAGATCGAATTTTTGCCCGGAACCACGATTCGAATTTGGTACACGCACCTGAGCACGAGCTTCCCTCCGCATTGGCATAATGCGCTGGAAATTGTCGAGGGGGAACACGAGCACTATACGGTGGAAGCGGAAGGAAACGTATACCAGGTGTCCGCCGGAGATATCCTTCTGATGCCGGGCGGCATCACCCATACGTTGGCCCCTTCCCCGCTTTGCAACGGCTTTGTGTTTCTGATCAATCTCGATTTCCTCTCGCATATCAAAAGCGCGTCCCGCGTTCTTCCCCTGCTTTCACATCCGCTGCTCATCACGGAGAAGGACAATCCGACGCTGCATTTATCCATCAGTTCGCTGTTGCGGCAGATCCGCATGGATTATTTCGGCAGCAACGAGCTGCGGGAGCTTCTGGTGTATTCCAATGTTCTCGTCATGATGGAACAGCTGATCCACGATAAGTATCAAATTGAAGGCCCGGCGCACAGCCGCAGTTACAAGCGGCAGGAATATAACGATCGTTTTACGGACGTCGTCAATTACATTAACCACAACTACACCGAGGATTTGACCGTAGAGGAGACCGCCAGGAAATTCGGATTGTCCAAATTCTATTTCTCCCGGCTTTTCCAGCAATATATCCGCTACACGTTCAGCGATTATCTTGCATTCCGCCGCCTGAAGGCAGCCGAACAGCTGCTGGCGGAACCTGATCTATCGATCACGGACGTCGCTTTCCGGGCCGGGTTTACCAATTTATCCACGTTCAGCAGGGTGTTTCGCAAGTATAAAAATTGCACGCCGACCGAGTACCGCCACGCGCATACCAAGGTGACCTTGCACGGACACCGGGTATAAATTCCGCGGTTACCGCATACGGCATACAACGATTTTCGGCATTCATCGGAAATTTTGTTCGTAAATACAAGAAATAAGCAATAGATGACAAGGAAAACAGACGTTTTGCTGTTACAATACGAATTCAGCAAGGCTGCGGAGTTTTCCGTTTTATTGCCCGGGCTGTACGGCGCGGGTCTTGTATTGCGTC
This sequence comes from Bacillota bacterium, assembly GCA_023459675.1. Lineage (GTDB taxonomy): Bacteria > Bacillota > Clostridia > Christensenellales > Aristaeellaceae > CAXXOK01. The sequence goes on from JAEWTC010000077.1 coordinate 7,975, forward strand.
CGGCAAACTCCTCCGCGCTGCGCTCAGGCGCTTTAACGTCCGCCCCTGCGGGATCCATACGATCTGCTCATATAACGATTGAGGAGGCAAACCCCATGACCGTAACGCAGCCTGTTCTCTGGTCGGATTTTCCCGACCCGGACGTGATCCGGGACGGCGATACCTATTACATGCTCACGACGACCATGCATATGTTCCCCGGCGGACACATTCTGCAATCCCGCGATCTTTTGCACTGGGAGCATTGCGGCTTCGTGTTTGAAACGCTTGGCGATTCTCCCGCCCAGCGGCTGGAAGGCGGCAACTGCTATGGGCAGGGCATGTGGGCGGGTACGCTGCGGCGCCACAAGGATGAGTTCCATGTGGTTTTTACCTGCAACGACACCAAAAAAAGCTGCCACTACACGGCAAAGGCTCCGCAGGGGCCGTGGCAGCGGCACGAAATGCAGGGCTTTTATTACGATCCGTCGCTGCTGTTTGATCACGACGGACGCGTATACATCGCCCACGGCAACCATGAGGTCTACATTACGGAGCTGAACGGCGACCTATCCGGCCCCAGGGAAAACGGGCTTCACCGTATGGTATTAACCGATTCCGATACGATGCGTGTGGGCTATGAAGGCTCGCATTTTTATCGCATCGGCGGCCGATACTATTTATTCTGCATCCATTGGCCAAACGACGGTTTCGCGCGGCGCACGGAGGTTTGCTTCAGCGCCGCGTCCCTGACGGACGCGTTTACGGGCGGAACCATAGTGGACGACGACCTCGGTTTCTTCAACAAGGGTGTGGCGCAGGGCGGCGCGGTGGAAATGCCGGACGGGCGCTGGTGTTTGATGCTGTTTCAGGATCACGGCGCCGTTGGCCGCATGCCCATTCTGGCCCCGATGACCTGGGTGGACGGCTTTCCAAAAGTGAGCCCGATCCCCCGGGACATAACGGTTGAGGAGGATAATACACCGCGCCGATTGCCAAAACCCCTGTACGAGTCCGATTCCCTGCGCCGCCAAACGTTCAGCCCCCTGTGGCAGTGGAACCACGAGCCCGATCTATCGCTTGTCGGTCTATCGGAACAAGGCCTCCGGCTGACCGCCGGGCGCGTTGTGCGCAACCTGGAGGAAGCCCCGAACACGCTGACGCAGCGCACGTTCGGCCCGGCCTGCGAAGCGATTGTCACGGTGGACGCCTCCGGCCTGCAGCCGGGCGATTATGCCGGCCTGTGCGCGTTGCAGGGCTGTTTTTGCCAGCTGGCGGTAACAAGGGATACGGAAGGCTTCAGCCTGTCGCTGATCTCCAGGGAAGCACAGCCCGCGGTATACGCCATTCAGCCGTCCAGCGAGCCGGTCTGCGAACGGGCACGGGTCCGGTGGAACCAGCCGCGGGTAACGCTGAAGGTTTGTTTTGATTTTCAGGATATGGCGGATACCGTATCGTTTTTCTACGACGGCAACGGGAGCTGGCAGCCGATCGGCCGACCGCATTTTTTGGTGTACCGGCTCGATTTCTTTGTGGGCTGCCGGATCGGCTTGTTCTGTTACGCCACGCAGGCACCCGGCGGCAGCGCCGTTTTCACGGACTTTCAATATTCCGTTCTCAATTCCGGCCTGCCGCGCCGGTAAAGCCAAAGGAAGCGGAGTAGACTTGCGAACGAAAAACCCCCGCAGCGAACCATGCGTCCGCGGCGGGGGTTTTCCCGGTTCCTCCGATTTAGAAATTCGTGGTATCCGGGTCTACGGATAGCCCCGCCACGCCGGTCAGCCCCGCGAGGTACTCCATGTCCTGCGCGTCCAGCGTGAAGTTGAACACATCCAGGTTTTCCATCATCCGTTTCGGATCGGCCGATTTGGGAATGGGCAGGTAGCCGC
>JAEWTC010000078.1 GCA_023459675.1 Bacillota bacterium
AAGACCGACGCGCAGTACGACGCCGAAATGAAGGCGTATGACGACGCGTTCCAGGCGTGGTGGAAGCGCGTGCTCGCCCTGCAGGCGGTAAACCCGGAGATCCCGTGGATGGAAATCAACGAAAAAGCGGGCCTGTGCCCGTGGCCGCAGCCGGAGGGCCGCAAAAGCGGGTTCCGCCCGGCGGGGCTTGCGCAGACCATGCTAAAACGCATCGCCCCCTTCACGCTGACGGGCTTCCTCTACTACCAGGGCGAGGAGGACACCAAGCACCCGCATTACTACCGCGTGCTGCTCACGGCGCTGATCTCGTTCTGGCGCGATTTGTTTATGGATCCGTCGCTGCCGTTTTTGTTCGCGCAGCTGCCCATGTATATCGCCAAGGGGGAGGCGGACCCCAAAAACTGGCCGCCGCTGCGCATCGCGCAGGAGCAGGTGTACCGCGGCGTGCGCAACACCGGTTTGGCCGTGCTGATCGACTGCGGCGAGCTGGATAACATCCATCCCCGGGACAAAAAAACCGTGGGGTACCGGCTGTTCCTGCAGGCGATGGGCGTTGTTTATGGCCGCGCCGTGGACGGGGAAAGCCCCCGCGCCGTTGCCGCGCGTCCCGAGGGTGGCGCCCTGGTTCTCACCCTGAGCGCTCCCGTCATCTTCCGCGGGGAACCGGCGCTTTTTGAGCTTGCGGGCGAGGACGGCGTTTTCTGCCCGGCGCAGGCCCAGGCCGACGGCCTTTTGCTGCGGCTGACCGCGGACGGCGTTGCCCGGCCCGTATCCGCCCGGTATGCCTGGGTGAACTACGGCGCGGTGAGCGCGTTCGGCGAAAACGGCCTGCCGCTCGCGCCGTTTCTGCTGTAGGAAAACGGCCTGCCGCTCGTTCCGTTTCCGCTGCAGGAAAACGGCCTGCCGTCAAGCCCCGCCGGGGCTTGACCCCGCTGTAAACTTCCGCGCGTATTGTTTCGAAAAAACCTTTTCCGTGGTATGATATCTGCGGGGAGGGATGTACATGCGTATCACGGTGATCGGCGCCGGGCGCTGGGGCACGTTCCTCGCGTGGTATGCCGATCGCCTTTCCCATTCCGTGCGCCTGCTGGGGCGGCCGTCGTCCACCCGCTTCCAAGCGCTTGCGTCCACCCGCGACAACGGGTTGGTGACGCTTTCCCCGCGCGTGGAGCTGATCACGGAGCCCGACCGGGACGCGGATGTGTTTTTGATCTCCGTTTCGTCGCAGGCGCTGCGCGGGCTGCTCATAGAACACGCCGCCTGCCTGCGGGGGAAACCCGTCGTGCTGTGCATGAAAGGCTTGGAGGTCAGCAGCGGCAAACGGCTTTCCCAAATCGCCCGCGAGGAGCTGGGGCCGGCGCAGCCCGTGGCGGTATGGCTTGGGCCGGGCCACGTGCAGGAGTTCACGCGCGGCGTGCCCAACTGCATGGTGATCGATTCGGATGACGAAACGCTGAAAACCATGCTGGTGGAAGCGCTGTCCGGCGAGCTGATCCGCTTTTACTACGGGCGGGATCTGATCGGTTCCGAAATCGGCGCCGCCGCCAAAAACGTGGTGGGGATTGCCGCGGGCCTGCTGGACGGACTGAAGCTTTCCACCCTCAAGGGCGCGCTCATGAGCCGCGGAACGCGGGAAATTGCCAGGCTGATCCTGGCCCTGGGCGGAAACGAGCTCAGCGCGTACGGGCTGTGCCATCTGGGCGATTACGAAGCCACCGTGTTCTCCCCCTACAGCCACAACCGCCGTTACGGCGAATGCCTGGTAACGGGAGAGCCGTATCTGGAGCTTGCCGAAGGCGTGTACACCGCGCAGGCGCTGATGGTGCTGGAAGCGGAAACCGGCGTGGAGCTGCCCATCTGCAACGCCGTGCACCGGGTGCTTTCGGGCGGCGCGGACGTACGGCAGGCGCTGGGCGAATTATTTGACCGAAGCTTAAAGCTTGAATTTTAGCAAACAAACACCCCGCTTGGGGCGGAAACACCGAAACGACCGAAAGGAACAAGCAAAGTATGAAGGACAGGAAACAGGCCGCGTGCAAGTACGTGGATATCGGCGGGCAGGCGGTGCTCGAAGGCGTGATGATGAAATCGCCGGACGCGATCGCCGTTGCCGTGCGCAGGCCGGATCAAACCATCGTCGTGCACCGGGAAGAATATAGTGCGCCCAGCAAGAAACACAAGTGGATGGGCTGGCCGTTCGTGCGCGGGATTATCAACATGGGTTCGATGCTGTCCCTGGGCATGCGAACGCTGCAAAAGAGCACCAATATGCTGGGCGTGCTGGACGAAGAACCCACGAAGTTTGAAAAATGGCTTTCCAAAACGCTGGGCAAGGGCATCGATAAAATTGTGATGGGCACCGCGGTGGTGCTTGCGGTCATCCTTTCCGTGGTGCTGTTTTTCGCCATTCCGGAAGCGTTTGCCCGTGTTTTGAAAAACGTGTGGACGGACGGCAGCATGAACTGGCTGATCAACCTCCTCTCGGGCATTCTGCGCATCCTCATCCTCATCGGCTATATCAGCGTCTGCATGCTGGTGCCGGACGTGCGCCGCACGTTCCAGTACCACGGCGCGGAGCATAAAACCGTATACTGCCATGAAAACAAAAAGCCCCTGACCCCGGAAAACGCGCAGGTGTACACCACGCTGCACCCCCGCTGCGGCACCAGCTTCCTGCTTTTGGTGTTCGTCATCTCCATCATCCTGTTTACCATCATCGGGTATCAGGGCAACGCGTACGTGCTTCGCCTGCTCAGCCGCCTTGCGTTGCTGCCCGTTGTGGCAGGCGTGAGCTACGAGGTGCTCAAGCTCCTCGCGCATTCCGAGGGGAAACTTGCGCGCGCGCTGCGCTGGCCGGGCATGCAGCTGCAAAGGCTGACCACCAAAAAGCCGGATGAAGGCATGCTGGAAGTCGCCATCGTGGCGATGAACGTAGCCCTCCACCAGATGCCCAAGCACGCGCCGCTTACGCCGGAAGGCTGGGCGATCCTCAAAAGCTACAAGGAAAGCGACCCGGATTACGTTCCCGCGCCGGAAACCGCGTCCGCTGAGCAGCCCGAGGCCCAGAAAGCCGCGGTATGACCATTCACGAAGCGCTGCGGCTGGGCGCGGCGGAGCTTTCCGCCGTGCCCGACCCGCAGGTGGACGCGGAGCTTCTTTTGTGCTTCGTTACCGGGCTTGCGCGTTTCCCCCTGCGGCTGCGCGCCGCGCAGCCGCTGCCCGCGCAGCAGGAGAGCCGCTACCGGGCGCTTCTTAAGCTTCGCGCCGCCCGCAAGCCGCTGCAGTACATTCTGGGTACGCAATCGTTCTTCGGCCATACGTTGCGGGTGAACGAAAGCGTGCTCATACCCCGGCAGGAAACCGAAACCCTGTGCGAGCGGGCGTTGGAAGCCATGAAACCCCTGCGGGCGCCCGCCGTTGCGGACGTTTGCACCGGCAGCGGGGCGATCGCCGTCACGCTGAAAAAGGCGCGCCCGGACGCCGCCGTATGGGCGGCGGATGTAAGTCACGAAGCGCTGGCGCTGGCCAGGCGCAACGCGGCGGAGAACGCGGCGGAGATCACCTTCGCGCAGGGCGATCTGCTGGAACCCCTGCAGGGGCTTGTCTTTGATGGAATCGTAGCCAACCCGCCCTACATCCCCACCGGCGAGCTGGAGCATCTGCAGCCCGAGGTGCGTTTGGAGCCGCGCATGGCGCTGGACGGCGGCGCCGACGGGCTTTCCTTCTACCGCAGGCTTGCGCAGGACGCGCCCCCGCTGCTCATGCCGGACGGCTGGCTTTTCGCGGAGTTCGGCGACGGGCAGGCGGACGCGGTTTTTGAAATTTTCTCGGCGGCGTTTCAGGACGTGCGCATCCATGCGGATCTGTACGGCAGCCCGCGGATCGTTCAGGCCTGCCGCCCGCGGCGGGAAGCGGCTCAAAATCCCGATTTGGCGTAAGGAGCAGGAGCATGTTTGAAAAGTTCGCCTTTATGATCGCGCGGCATCAGGAGCTGTCCGAAGCAATCGGCCAGCGCGAGATCATACTGGATACCGATAAATACCAGAAGCTCTTAAAGGAGCTTGCGTTGCTGACCCCGGCGGTGGACGCTTACCGCGCCTATCAGGATACGCGGCGCGAGATTGCCGAGGCCGAGGAAATGCTTGCCATGCCTGAAATGGCGGATATCGCCGCCGACGAGCTCAAGCGCCTCGCCGCGCGCCGCGAAGCGCAGGAGAACGAGCTGAAGCTGCTGCTCATCCCCCGCGATCCGGACGACGACCGCAACGTGGTCATGGAAATCCGCCAGGGCGCGGGCGGGGACGAGGCGGCGCTGTTCGGCGCGATTTTGCTTCGCATGTA
>JAEWTC010000079.1 GCA_023459675.1 Bacillota bacterium
TCCATCCGGCGGATGATTCCCCCGCTGTGCAACGAGTTCGTGATGATGATCAAGGACGTATCCCTGGTGTTTGCCATCTCGCTGATGGATATCACGACGATTTCCAAGTCCATCATGACCAGCGAGGGCAATTATCTGGTATTCTTCCCGGCGCTTGTCATCTACCTGATTATCACGGCCATTTTCACCTTCCTGTTCGGCAAGGTGGAAAAGCGGCTCTCGATTTACGAGTAGGAGGCGGCGATGAGCGATTATCAGCATATCCTGCGGACGGAAAACCTGTGCAAGTCCTTCGGCACGCTTGAAGTGCTCAAGGACGTAAACCTGAGCGTGCAAAAGGGCGAGGTGCTGTGTATTATCGGCCCGTCCGGCGCGGGCAAATCCACCTATCTGCGATCCTTAAACCAGCTGGAAACCATCACAAGCGGCAAGATTTTTATTAAAGACGAGCTGTTTTTGCACCGCGAGCACAACCGCACCATCCACCGCATCGACGCCGAAAAACAGAAGGCGATGCTTCTGGAAATGGGCATGGTGTTTCAGAGCTTCAACCTGTTTCCGCACAAAACGGTGCTGGAAAACGTGATGATCGCCCAGATTCTGGTGCGCAAAAAAAGCAAGGCCGACGCGCAGGCGCTCGCCGAGCAAATTCTCCAGATGGTGGGCTTGTCCGACAAGATCAACGTGTACCCCTCCAAGCTGTCCGGCGGGCAGCAGCAGCGCGTGGCCATCGCCCGGGCGCTTGCCATGGAGCCGGAGATTATGCTGTTTGACGAGCCCACCTCCGCGCTGGACCCGGAGCTGGTGGGCGAGGTGCTGGGCGTGATGAAGAAGCTTGCCAGCCAGGGCATTACCATGCTCGTGGTCACCCACGAGATGGGCTTCGCCCGCGAGGCGGCGGACCGCGTGATTTTTATGGATCAGGGCCGCATCGCCCAGCAGGGCTCCCCCAAGGAGATCTTCCAGAACCCGGAGGGCGAACGCCTGAAGCAGTTCCTGCAGAGCATCCTGTAAGCACAGCGCAATAAAGCACCGAAGGCCACCCATCATGATGGGCGGCCTTCGGCGTTTGCGGGCAGTATCCGGCGCGCGGCGGACGGAGCACTCCACGCAGGGAACCCTTCGCACAAGTTACCGATCCCTGCGGCCGTAAGAAATGCCAAAGCCGTTTCTCCCAACGCAGGGAGAAATGCCGGGCGGCAGCTGAGCTTATCTCAGCAAGCGCCGCGGTACCCGGCGCAGTCCAGCGGTAGCCGAAGCTGCCCGTCCCGGCACGGGAGCAGGAACCGCTCCGTTACGGTTTCGTGCGCGCCGATCTCCCCGATGAGTAGCGGCGACAGCGGATTGTGCAGCGCCCGGTTTTTTTGGATCTCGCCCGCGTGATAATTGGCGTAACAGTAGCGGCAGCCGTTTTCGCAGGTGTTGTACGCGCCGATGTCCACACTCTGCGCGCAGCCGCAGCCGGGGCGCTGATGCGGGTCCGCCGCAACCGGCAGCCTGCACCCCAGCTGCGCTTCCAGAAGGGAAGGGTCAATACAATGAGAAGGCATGACGCCGCAGGCCGACAGGTCCAGGCTTTCGGCGCAGGCGCACATCTCCATGCCGTGGCTCCGGGCAATCTGCGCTAACCCGGCCGCCAGCGATAGCCGCTCCCTGGCCGTAAGCTCCTGCACGGCCAGCGCTCCCGCGTTGCGCCTGCAATTGCGGTACTGCGTATCCACAAAGCTGATCACCACCCGCCGGGTGGCGCCAGCAAGCGCGCCCGCCATGGTGGAAAACGCCCGCAGATGCGCCTGCGGAGTCCACGACGCGTTGACCAGGATGGGATCATACCGCCAAACGACGCGCTCCGGGCCGATCTGATCGGACAGGCGGCGGAACGCGGACATGAGCTTGAGCTTTACGGGCAGGTTCGGCTCGATATCCTTGCCGTAGGGCGTGAGCGTGAACTGCACGTAATAGGCGTAACGGTTCAGCTCCTGCAGGCGGGGCAGCATGGGAATCGGGTTCTTGGTCCAGAACACAATCCCGTCCACAACGTCCGGCGAGAGCTGCAATTTGCTGATTTTGCGGGGGTTGACGGGATTGCGCACGCATACGAAACCCGCGCGCAGGCGGTTAAACAGCCAGTCCGTATAAAAAGCGGGAATATCGGTACGCCGGCTAACGCTGAGGATCATGGCAATCTCTCCTTTGTTTTCAGTATATAGCAAACATATGTTCGCGTCAAGGGTAATTTGCATTCATTGTTACAACCGGATAATTTACGCGAACGACTCTGTTAAAATATTGACAAGCGGTTTTATTTACGCTATATTTATATCGATAAGAAATTATCAATTGGTATGTTGAACAGGAAGGACCGATCACAAGGAGAGCCCCTATGGACAACGACCGCAGAATCACCCCGATTCCGCTGCCAACCTTAAAGCGGCTGCCGCTGTACTACCAGTACGTCGCCAAGCTTTCGCACGGCGGCGTAACGGACGTTTCCTGCTCTCAGATCGCGCGCGATCTGGGGTTGGTGGCCGTGCAGGTGCGCAAGGATTTGCAGGTGACGGGCGCGGTCGGCCGTCCGAAAACGGGGTATCCGGTGCGGCAGCTGCAGCGGGCGCTGGCCTCCACGTTGGGCTACGACAATAAAACCGAAATGTTCCTGGTGGGCGCGGGGAGCCTGGGCAAGGCGCTGATGGGCTACAAACGCTTTCAGGATTACAACATCGGCATTGCCGCGGCCTTTGACCGAAACGACGCGCTCGTGGGTACGGAGATCGACGAAAAGCCCGTTCTTCCGCTCTCGAAGTTCTCCTCGCTGTGCAGCCGCATGCACGTAAAATTCGGCGTCATCTGCGTACCGGCGGAAGAAGCGCAAGGCATTGCGGACCTGATGGTCTCCTCGGGGATCGAGGCCATTTGGAACTTCGCGCCGGTCAACCTCCAGGTGCCCGAGACCGTGATCGTGCACAACGAAAACCTGACCGCGTCCCTGTCCATCCTTCTCAACAAATACAAGACCCGCAATCTGGAAAGCGAGCGTGACTAGCGTGCAGAAAATCTTAGCCTTCGAAAAGGCCGGGCAGATCATCGAAAAATACGGATATGACAAGGCCAAACTGATTCCGATTTTGCAGGAGATCCAAAACGAGTACCGCTATCTGCCCGAAGAGCTGATGGTGTATGTGGCCACGATGCTCAACACCACTTCTTCCCACGTATACGGCGTAGCCTCGTTTTACTCTCATTTCACGTTGAAGCTGAAGGGCAAATACGTGATCAAGGTGTGCGACGGCACCGCCTGCCACGTGAAGAAGTCCATGCATATCCGCGACGCCGTAAGCAGCTATTTGAAGCTTGAACCGGGCCAGCATACCACGCCCGATATGCTGTTCACCGTGGAAACGGTATCGTGCCTGGGCACGTGCGGCCTGGCGCCGGCCATGACCGTGAACGACGAAGTACACGGGCTTTTGACCGACGAAGCGGCCATCGCCGTGATCCGCGAGATTCAGGAAAAGGAGCGTGTGAGCCATGAGTGAAGCAGTTCACCTGCAGCAGCGGGCCGAAACGTATCTAAAGAATACCAAGGACATTAAAAAGCGCATCATCGTTTGCGCGGGCACGGGCTGCATGGCCGGCGGCGCGATGAAGATCATCGCCCGGTTTGAAGAGCTGATCGAGGCGCGCGGCCTGCGCGTTGCCCTTGTGATCGACAAGCACGAGGACGGCTACCACGTGTCGGGCAGCGGCTGCCAGGGCTTTTGCCAAATGGGGCCGCTGGTCACCATCTACCCCGGGAAAACCATGTACTGCAAAGTCAAGCCCGAGGACGTGGAAGAAATTATCGAAAAAAGCGTGCTCGCCGACGACGTGGTCGAGCGCCTGGTATATACGCTCAAAACCAGCGGGAAAACCTATCCCCACAAGGACGACGTTCCCTTCTACAAAAACCAGCATCGCATGGTGCTGGAAAAGTGCGGCAACATCGACCCCGCGGACATCAACGAGTACATTTCGCTGGGCGGTTACGCGCAAGCCGAGAAATGCGTCAAGATGCAGCCCGAGGAGATCTGCTCCATCATGATGGACTCCGGCCTCAAAGGGCGGGGCGGCGGCGGTTTCCCCACCGGCAAGAAGTGGGACCTGACCCGCGTGAACGAAAGCGATAAGAAATACATCATCTGCAACGGCGACGAGGGCGACCCCGGCGCGTTCATGGACCGCTCCGTGATGGAGGGCAACCCCCACAGCGTGCTGGAGGGCATGATCATCGCCGCCATGGCCATCGGCGCGGACGAAGGCTACGTATACGTGCGCGCGGAATACCCCCTGGCGGTCAAGCGCATCCGTGCCGCGGTGCAAACCGCGCAGGCGGCAGGCATCCTCGGCCAGAACATTTTCGGCACGGAAAAGTCCTTCACCATCACCGTGATGGAGGGCGCGGGCGCATTCGTCTGCGGCGAGGAAACCGCGCTGATCGCGTCCGTCGAGGGCAACCGCGGCATGCCCGCGCCCAAGCCCCCGTATCCCGCGGTGAAGGGCCTGTTCGGCAAGCCCACCGTGGTCAACAATGTGGAAACCCTCGCCTCCGTGCCCATCGTGATGGAAATGGGCGCGGACGGGTTTAAGAAGCTGGGCACCTCCACGGCGGCGGGCACCAAAACCTTCGCGCTGACCGGCCACGTGGTCAACACCGGGCTGATCGAGGTACCGTTTGGCACCACGCTGCGCACGATCGTCTACAACATCGCCGGCGGCGTAACCGGAGAGGACGGCCAGGTATCGCCCGAGGGCTTCAAGGCCGTGCAGATCGGCGGCCCGTCCGGCGGCTGCCTGACGCAGGAACATCTCGACCTCCCGCTGGATTACCAGCACCTGACCTCCATCGGCGCGATGGTGGGCAGCGGCGGCCTGGTGGTGATGAACCACAATACCTGCATGGTGGAAATCGCGCGCTTCTTTATGGAATTCACGCAGAACGAAAGCTGCGGCAAGTGCGTGGTCTGCCGCGAAGGCACCAAGCAGATGCTGGATATCCTGACCGACATCACCCAGGGCAAGGCGACGCTCGAACAGCTGAGCCTGCTGGAAGAGCTTGCGGGCGTGGTGCGCACCGCGTCGCTTTGCGGGCTTGGCAAGTCCGCCCCCAACCCCGTGCTGTTCACGCTTCGCTATTTCCACGACGAATACATGGAGCATATCGTAAACAAGCGCTGCCCGGCGGGCCAATGCCAGGCGCTGAAGGAATACCGGATCGACCCCGCCAAGTGCATCGGCTGCGGCATGTGCAAGCGCAAGTGCCCCGTGGAGGCCATTTCCGGCGAGAAGAAAGAGCCGCATACGATCGACGCCGCGAAGTGTATCAAATGCGGAGCCTGCAAGGATACCTGCAAGTTCGGCGCCGTGCTCGCGTAAGGAAGGGAGCGGACAGATATGAAAACCAACCAAACCGTAACCATTGACAACAAACAGGTGCCCATCGAGGGTGAGCGCAACCTTTTGGAGCTCATCCGCAAGGCGGGCATCGATATCCCCACGTTCTGCTACCATTCCGAAATGAGCATCTACGGCGCGTGCCGCCTGTGCATGGTGGACGTGGAAGGCATGGGCATGGTCGCCTCGTGTTCCACGCTGCCCCGCGCGGGCATGGTGGTGAAAACCTCCACCCCGCAGATCCGCCTGACCCGCAAGATGATTTTGGAGCTGCTGCTGGCAAGCCACCAGGGCGATTGCCAGACCTGCCCCAAGGGCACAGACTGCAAGCTTTTGGCGCTTGCCAACCGCCTGGGCGTCAAGGACGTGCGCTTTAAGAAATCCGGCCGGAACCTGCCGCTGGACCTTTCCTCCCCCTCCATCGCCCGCGACCCCAACAAGTGCATCCTCTGCGGCGACTGCGTGCGCATGTGCAGCGAAATTCAGGGCGTCGGCGCCATCGGCTTTGCGGGCCGCGGCGCTAACAGCGTGGTCACCCCGTGCTTCGGCCGCGAAATTGCCACCGTGGAATGCGTGGACTGCGGCCAGTGCACCAAGGTGTGCCCCACCGGCGCGCTGACCATCCATTCCGATACCGACGCCGTGCTTCGCGCCATTCAGGCGGAGGGCAAGTTCGTCGTCGCCGCCGTTGCGCCCGCGGTACGCGTGGCCATCGGCGAGGAATTCGGCCTGGAGAGCGGCGCAAACGCCGTGGGCAAGCTGATCGCAACGCTGAAGCTCATGGGCTTTGACGCGGTGTACGACGTTTCCTACTCCGCGGACCTGACCATTGTGGAAGAAGCCAACGAGTTCCTCCACCGCATGGACAAGCACGAAAACCTGCCGATCTTCACCTCCTGCTGCCCCGCGTGGGTGAAGTTCATGGAACAGTATTACAGCGATTTCGCGGGCAACCTCTCCACCTGCCGCTCCCCGCAGCAGATGCTGGGCTCGCTCGCCAAGGAAATGCTGCCCGGCGCCCTGAACATCGACCGCCGGGACATCGTCTTCGTATCCATCATGCCCTGCACGGCCAAGAAGTTCGAAGCCAAGCGCGAAGAGTTCCGCACCGCGGAAGAGCCGGATATCGATTACGTCATCACCACGCACGAGCTTTCTCGTTTGATTAAGGAACAGGGCATCATGTTCAACGAGATGGAGCCCGAAGCCTTCGATATGCCCTTTGGCTTCAACACCGGCGGCGGCATCATTTTCGGCAACTCCGGCGGCGTCAGCGAAGCGGCGATCCGCTATGCGGGCGAAAAGCTGACCGGCAAGAAAAGCGACGATTACATCATCCGCGAGGTGCGGGGCGAAGAGGGCATCCGCGAGGTGGAATACGACTTCAGCGGCACCAAGGTGAAGATGGCCGTCGTATCGGGCCTGGGCAACGCGCGCCAGCTGATGAATAACATCAAGGAAGGCAAGGCGCACTACGATTTCGTGGAAGTGATGGCCTGCCCCTCCGGCTGCGTCAACGGCGGCGGGCAGCCCGTGAGCGCCGACCGGCTGGTGCGCAAGAAACGCACCGAAGCCCTCTACCGCACCGACAAGATGCTCCAGCTGCACAAATCGCAGGATAACCCCTACATCAAGGATCTGTACGATACGCTGCTGGGCGTGCCAAACAGCCACAAGGCGCACGAGCTTTTGCACACGCACTTCCATGCCCGCACGCGCATCAAGAGCGACCGGATTGAACAGCAGGTCAAGGATAACGGCGCGCTGCCGGTGGCAATCTGCTTTGGCACGGGCTGCTTCATCCGCGGTTCGCAGAAACTGCTTTCCCAGTTGACACAATTCATTTCTCAGAATAATCTGGAAGACAGGGTGGCGCTGGAGGCAACCTTCTGCTTCGAAAGCTGCGACAAGGGCCCGGTGGTGAAGATCGGCGACGAATTGATCACCCACTGCACGCGCCTCAAGGCGGTGGAAGCGCTCACCCAGAAGCTGCACCTCTAAAGGAGGCTGGGTTTACCCAATGACAATCGTCAAAACGCTGGAAGCAATGTGCCGGGACTGCTATCGCTGTGTCCGCGCTTGTCCCGTGAAGGCGATCGGCATCAAGAACAACCAGGCGTTCATCAACCCGGACCGCTGCATCAACTGCGGCACGTGTGTGAAAACCTGTTTGCAAAAAGCAAAGATCGATGAAAGCCAGCTGGACGAGATCAAGAAAATCGTCAAGTCCGGCGATGTGGTGGCGTGCGTCGCGCCGTCGTTTGCAGCCGAGTACCCCGGGTATCTCCGCCGCCGTTTGGTGGCGGGGCTCCGGGGGCTTGGCTTCAAGCGCGTGGAGGAAACCTCCGTAGGCGCGGACGCGGTAGCCGCCTATTCCAAAAAACTGGCCGCGTGCACGGGCAGCGGCGGCATTTCCACCGCCTGCCCCGCGGTGGTGGATTATGTGCAGACCTATATGCCGGAGCATATCGGCCTGCTGATGCCCGTGGTATCCCCCATGATCGCCCACGCCAAGATCACCAAAGCGCTGCACCCGGAAATGCGCGTGGTGTTCATCGGCCCCTGCGTTGCCAAGAAAGCCGAAGCCAAGCAGGAGAAATACAAAGGCATTGTGGACGGCGTGCTGACCTTCAAGGAATTAAACGGCTGGCTGGCCGAAGAAGGCATCGTGCTGGAAGACTGCTGCGATTCGGGCTTTGACCAGATCGGCCACCTGAATACCGCCAAGCTGTTCCCCCTTCCCGGCGGGATGATCAAAACCGCGGGCTTGGACGACAGCATCGATTCCGTCAACATCGTGCACACCTCCGGCCCGGAAAACACCATCACGCTGCTGCACGCCGCGGTAACCTCCAAGGAGCTGGAGATCATCGAACCGCTGTTTTGCAACGGCGGGTGCATCGGCGGCGCCGGGAACGAGAGCACGCACAACATATTCGAAAAGCGCAAGGATATTATCGAGTACGCGCACGAAAAGGACCTGTCCCTCGCGCCGGAGGAGCAGATGCCGCCGGTGGACCTGTCCACCACGTTCACGGTGAAGCCCGTGCCCGCTGTGAAGTATACCGAGCAGGACATTCTGGACGTTTATGAGCACACCTACAAATCCGCCCCCGAAAACCGGCTCAACTGCGGCGCCTGCGGCTATGCCAGCTGCGAGGAGAACGCCATCGCCATTTTGAGCGGCATGGCGGAGTATTCCATGTGCATCCCCTACATGCGCCGCCGCGCCGAAAACCGCGCCGATACGATTTTGGAAAACGCCCCCGAGGGCGTGGTGATTTTGGACGAGGCGCTGGGCATCCAATCCTTAAACCCCGCGTTTGAGAAGTATTTCTCCTGCTCGTCGGCGATCATCGGCCGCAAGATATCCTATCTGCTGGATTCCACCCTTTACGAGAAGGTGCTTACCCGGCCCACCCGGTATTTGGAATCGATCATCGAGTACATGGGCAGGGAATTCCATCAGGTGGTGTATTACCTGCCCGGCGAGAAGCAGTTCGTCGGCATCTATATGGATTTGTCCAACATCAAGCTCAACGAGGCCAAAATCAAAAGCGCGCGGGATAAAACCATCCGCCGCGTGGAAAAGCTGATTGCGCAGAACCTGGAAATGGCGCAGAAGATGGCGGACTACCTGGGCGAGAGCGCCGCGCGCTCCGAAACGCTGCTCGACGAGCTGACGCAAGCCGATGAGTGACGAAAAGCTGCGCCTGTATACGGAGCTGCTGCTCAAACAGGTGAACAAACGCAACCACCGCTCCTGCGGCGACCAGGCGGAGATCGTGCGCACGATGGAGCATACCGATTTCATTTTGGCGGACGGAATCGGTTCGGGCAGCTATGCCAACATCGCCGCGCGCATGTGCATCAGCCGCACGCTGTCGCTGATGAAAAGCGGCGTATCCATCCACAACGCCTGCGAAAAGGTATTAAAGCTCATGCACCGCGCGCACACCGAAAAGGTGCCGTTCGCGGCGTTCAACATCGCGCGCATTATGAAGGGCGGGCAGCTGACCTGCTTGTCGTTCGAAGCGCCGGCGCCGCTGCTGGTGCGCGACGGCATACTGCAAAAGCTCCGCGCCACGCACTACACGCTTTCGGGCGAGGTGGTGAGCGAAACCTCCGTGCAGCTCAAGGAAGGCGATTCCATGGTGTTCTTCACCGACGGCGTTACCCAGGCGGGGCTTGGCCGCGGGCAGGGCATGGGCTGGGGATCCGAGGGGTTTCAAGACCTGTACCAGAAGTGCCTCTCCGCCGGGATGACCGTGGACGACGCGCTGGATATTATTCTGATGAAAACCAAGGCGCTGTCTGGAAACGAGCACGGGGACGATACCACCATCGCCGTGCTTACGCTGCGCAAGGCGAGCGTGATCAATATTCTGTCCGGCCCGCCTTTGCAAAAGACGGACGACGATAAGTTTGTCAAGAAGTTTTTAGGCATGGACGGGCTGAAGGTGGTGTGCGGCTCCACCACGGCGGACATGGTGGCCCGCGTGATGGGCAAGCGCGTGAAGATGCGCCAGATGCCCGATTCGCTGACCGCGCCCCCCGAATACGTGATCGACGGGATTGACCTGGTGATGGAAGGCGCGGTGACGCTCAACCAGGCCTACAACATTCTGGACGAGGACGCGGCCGCCGACGGGGAGGGCGTGTTCAAGCTCTGCGCCCTGCTGCGCCGGGCCGATATCGTGCGCTTTTTCGAGGGCCGTGCGGTGAACACCGCCCACGACGACATCACCTTCAAGCAAATGGGCATTCTAAAGCGCGCGCTGATTGTGCAGCTCTTAAACGAAAAACTGGTCAAAATGGGGAAGGTCACGAAAATCGAAACGATGTAGCCTTCCCGGCAGTACACGCCGAAGGGCTTCGGCGGAAATCCCGTAACCGAATACAAAACGAAAGCCGCGGAACATTCCGCGGCTTTTTTGATGAGATGAACGATCGGCGGTTGAACCGACAGGTTTCTAGGCTTCGGCAGCCTCCGCGGGCTTGGCAGCCTGCGCGGCGGAGGGTTCCTTCGCCTCGGCGGGTTCATCCTCATGGAGTTTGGGATGGGGAACCGATACGATCAGGCGGTCCGCCTCCGTAACGCAGACGACGCCCTTTGGCAGTTTCAAATCCGCGACGGTCACCTGGTCTCCGGGCTTCATGTCGCTTATGTCAATTTCAATGGCAGTGGGAAACGCGCCCGGCAGGCCCTTGAGATGCACGGCCTCCAGCTGCTGCATAATTTCAAAGCCATGGTGCACAAGCTCATCCCGGCCCTTGAGGTGCACGGGGATATCCGCCGTGGTTTCCTCGGTCATGGAGACCAGCTGGAACGTGATGTGCTGATAATCCCCAAACCCCGGCTCGCTTTGGATTTCACGGACCATGGCGGAATACGCGGTTTTTGGATCCAGCTGCAATGTGTATACGCTTGACATTCCGTTCGCGCCGAGCGCTTTTCTAAATTCGTCCCGCTTCATAAAGAAGCTGATGGACTGGCCGCCCCGTTGGGACAGCGAGCCCGGCAGAAACCCCTCCTTGCGCATCCGGTGCATTGCGCCCTTGCTGATTCTTTCCCTGTTGGTAATCGTCAATCGAAGCGATTCACTCATATTGTATCCTCCTGTGTCACTGATCGGACGGCGGTTTTGCGGAGCATCAACCCCGCGAAGAAATCTTTTCGATTCTTTTTCTTGCCATCAGTCATTGTGCTGATTATACTCCAAACAGTGCGAAAATGCAAAGAAACGCAAACGCTTCGGCAGCTGCCGCCCGGTTTTTTATGCGTCCGAACAAAAACGCCGCGCCATACGGCGCGGCGGCAATCCTGGGTTATTCCCCGCTTATCCGGCCCGGAATGTGAACGTAAAACAGGTTCCCTCCCCCGCCGTGCTTTCCACGGCGATCGCGATGCCGTGGCGCGCGGCAATCTGCTTGGCGATGGCCAGGCCCAGCCCGCTGCCCTGCCGGTTTTCCTCGGACGGGGTTTTGCGGAAGCGGTCGAAGATGAACGGCAATAACGCGGGCGCGATGCCCGCGCCGTGATCGCGCACGGTGACGGACTGCTTCGTCAGCCCGACTTCGATTTTGCCGTTCTCCCCGGAGAACTTCACGGCGTTATCCAGCACGATCAAAAACATCTGCCGCAGGCGGCCGTAATCCCCGCGCAGCGTCACCGGTTCGG
>JAEWTC010000080.1 GCA_023459675.1 Bacillota bacterium
CGCGGTCTTCCTCGTTGTTGGCGCTGGTGATCAGGTTGTCGTCCTGAAAGATCACCTTCGGCCCGTTGATCAGCGTTTTGTTGCCGCGCCCGATGGTATTGTAATGCACGATGGGCACGTGGACCACATCCAGCTGGTTTTCAATGGCGCGGGAATAATGCGTGTTCCAGGGATCCTCGATCTCGCTGTACGTAAAACCTTCCAGCTCGCCGGGGAAGAACGGAAGCGTATCGGTTATCCTCTCGGGGTCGCCAAACCACAGAAAGATGATCCCGTGCGCCTCCCGCACGGGATAGGCGCGCACGTTGAAGCGGTCGTTTTTCTGCGGCGAGCCCTTGCCGTTGGCCGGAATGAACACGCACTTGCCCTGCGGGTTAAACTCCAGGCCGTGGAACGGGCAGCGGATGCAGCCGTTTTGAACCTTGCCGCCGCTCAGCGCCGCGCCGCGGTGGGTGCATTGGTCCGTCACACAGCCCAGCGCGCCATCCGGCGTGCGAAACAGCGCCAAATCAAGCCCCAGCCGTTTCACCGCCGTGATGCCGCCCGCCTTCACCTTGGCCGACGGCAGGATTGCGTACCATTGGTTGTTGATCATCCCCGACCTTCTTCCCCGGCCTCCGCGCAGGCGGATGGCGACCGCCGCCGGCTTTGCGCCGCTTAGTTTGGAATATCCGCCGTTTCGGCGGTTGGAAGGGCTCCCGGCACGTTCACGGTGGCGGCGCCGCCCGCGGGCTTTGCCTCCGAAGCGCGGTACCGCACGGCATAGGTGCCGGGGAGCAGGCCGCCCGTCCACGGCTCGCCGCACGGCGTCCAGGCGGCGGCGCCGGTGCGCCGGTACTCCATGTCCGCCGTGGTGCCTTCGATCCGCCCGTCCGCGGCGCCCGCCGCGGTGGAAGCGATACCCGTGAGGAAGGCGGGAACCGCCTCGTTTTTGATGATTGTGTATTGGTCGATCACCGTATTGGTTTCGGTTTCGTAGGTCGTCACGGTCAGGGCGGCGGCGCTTACGGTAATCCCGGAATAGGACGGCTTGTGCGTGGGCCAGCGCACGGCACGGTAGCCCTTGTCGGCATCCTTCAGGGTATAGAACATGCTGCCGCTGGCGGAGCTTGCGGTGATATACAGCGTGCCCGGCGGGTTGACGGCGAAGCTTTCCAGCCCGTTTTGCGCGACGTCGCCCAGCATTTGGTAGGTGCGCGTATAGCAATGGTCGTGGCCGGACAACACCAAATCGATCCCATAGGCGTCCATCAGCGGGTAGAGCCACTTGCGCAGCGTGAGCGTGGCGCCCTCCAGCGAGTGGGACGCCGAGCAGTAGATGGAATGATGGAACATCACGACTTTCCACACGATATCGGTTCCGGCCGCATTGATGGCCTGCCCCATAAACTGCTCGTGCTCGGAAACGTTGCGGTTGTTGGTATTTAAGACCATGAACAGCGTTTTGCCGTAGGTAAACCAGTAATCATACCCGGACACCGTACCCCCGAGGCGGGATTCGTTGGGCATAAAGTAGTGGGACGCGTAAGTGCCTCCGTCGTCGTGATTGCCGACGGTTGCCACCAGCGGCAGAGAACGCAGCTGCGGCGGGGAGAAGAACGCTTCGTATTGCTGTTCGCTGCTCAGGCTTTGCACATGATCGCCCGCGGACAGGATGAACCCCGCGTCCGGATAGGTGGCTTGGGCAAGCGTTAGGGTGTTCTGCCAGCCGGTCAGATCGGGAAGTATGCGGCCGCTCGCGCCGATTTGCGGATCTCCCACCAAAATGGCGGTGTAATTCTCCGCATCCCGCGTGCGGAAGCGGAAAACGTCGCTCCAGTTTTCGCCATTGCCCATGCGGTACACGTAAGCCGTATCCGGCAGAAGCCCCAGGGCGGTCAGCTTGTTGGAGCGCAGGCCGCCCTCCACCTTTTTGGGCGTTCCGGTATAGGTCTGCGCGGCAGCTTCCGGGAACCGCCCGTCCTCCATTTGCGCCGCAGGCGCGATTTGGAGCAGGCAGACGTCCGCGTGCGAACCGCTGACAAACCAGGTAAAGTTCATTTCGGTTTCATTGGCGCCCGGTTGTAAAATGACGTCGCCCGCGTACAGCGGAACGTGAACGGTTGCCGCCGCGCCCGCCAGATAACCGATCTTTTCGGCAAAGCGCACCTCGTAATCGCCGGAGGCGAGGCCTTCCACAAACCCGTCGCCGCAGCGCGCCCACTTGGCCGAACCATCTCCCGCGGGCCGGAATTCCATCTGCGCCGACGTGCCCTCAAGCCGCCCGTTCGAGGCAAAAAGCGTGTTGGGCGCAATGCCCGCAAGCCCTTCGGGTGCGGGCTGCTGCGCGTCGGTTACGGTAAAGGTGACGTTGAGCACCGCGGCGCGGTCCGGGTCGCGCTCAAACGCGGTGGCCGTGCGGTTGCCGGTTCCGCTGAACACAAAGGCGACGGCGTTGCCGTACGCCCAGCCGTCCGCGTTGACCGCCGCCTGCAAAAGCGGGGCAAGGTCGGGCGTTCGCTGGGCTTTGCCGGCTTTGCGTTCCTCGTTCCAGGCGTACCGGTTATCGGCGTCCGCAACCCAGCGCACGGCTTCCTCCGTTTGGGGGAGGGCGGATAGGGCCTGCGGTTTGCCGCCGTCAAATGGGACGGCGTCGGCTCCCGCAACAGCCGCGATCCTCACGTCGAACGGATCGGCGGGGAATTTTACGCGGTCTACCGTAAACTGAATATACGCGCTCTCGATCACCGCGCCCGGCAGGATCGGGATGTTCTGGAAGCGCAGCCCGACGATCTGCGGTTTTACGTCCGCCGCGCCGGGTTCTTCCACGCCGATCTCCAGATCGGTGCTTCCGGCGTCTGCAACACCGGTGGAAAGCCATTCCTCCAAATCGTCCGCGGCGGATTGGAGCCGAACGGCGATGGTGTAGGAATGCGGCGCGGGCGCATCACCCGCCGCCGCGGAGGCAAGACCCGAGAAAAACGAGAAAATCAAGAGAGATATTCCAAACATCAGGCAGCGTCGGCCGGGGTGATTGTTCATGCGGTCGGTCCCTTCACGGGAAGCGCAAACACGCTCCCCCACACTGGTACATACGGGCAGTGTACAGGAAATGTATGTTCCTTTTGTTGAAAACGTGTTAAAGAAGTATAAAACTTCCGCCCGGCGCAGGCCGGGCGGAAGGGATACGACTTTTTACCTGATGCGACGCCGCGGGAGAGCGCGCGCAGCGCTACTCCTTCTCACCGCTTTGCATCAGGCGCCGGTTCGTGCGGTCCATCCACAGGGCAACGGCAACGCCCGCCGCCAAACACAGCAGATAAATGCAGCAGTTCACAAAGGTATACGAGCCTTTCAGCGGCAAAATCACGATCGTCGAGGCCAGCGTGAGCCCCAGCACCGCGTGCATGAACGCGGAATAATGGTTGGCAAGCAGCGAGCCGATGCCGCGGGAAAGCGTCACCACGCACAGCAACAGCCCAAGCCCCATGGGCAGGATCACCGCCATGTTCAACCCGGAGATCCCCGCCATCATCGCCTCCATGACGCCCAGAAAGAAAAACAGGGAGGACGGGCTGAGCCCCGGCGCGATGATACCCAGCCCCCACAGCACGCCGCACAACAGCCAGAGCCACAGGGAAGACGGAAGGCTGAGCGTGCCGGCGCCGCCGATGAACAGCAGGAAGGAAAGCATCAGCACGAACGCGGCCCCGCCGATCGCAAGGCTGCTTTTCGCGTGGCCCTGTTTGCCCGCCTCTTCCCAAAGGGAGGGCACCGTGCCTGCGATCAGGCCTACGAACAGCCAAACCGCCGCCGTTTCATAGCGTTCCAGCACCCATTGAAGCGCTTTGGAAATTCCAAGAACGCCCAGGGCAAATCCGACAAAAATGGGAAGGAAGTAACGATACTGTTTGCGAAGCTCCCGTATCGGGTGCGCCATCAGCGCCATCAAAGGGCGGTAGATGCCCAGCACCACGCACAGCACGCCTCCGCTGATTCCGGGCAGAATGGCTCCAAGGCCTACGAGCGCGCCTTTGAGCATCGCGAACAGAACGCCCCCGCGGGAAGGTTTAGTTCCCGCGGGCGCCGTTTGGGGATCCGAAACGGAGGTTTGCTTCATACGATACCGCCTTTTTAATGAATGAGGGAGAAGGCAACGAACATGCCCGCGGCCAGCGAGGAAACCAGGGAAACGACGGTGATTTGCGTGTTGATGGACGGGCCGGCCGTATCCTTGAACGGATCGCCAACGGTATCGCCGATGACGGCCGCCTTATGGGCGGGGCTGCCCTTGCCGCCGAAGTGACCGGCTTCGATGTATTTCTTGGCGTTATCCCACAGCCCGCCCGCGTTGCTCATCAGCAGCGCCAGCAAAAGGCCGGTGACGATGTTGCCCGCCAGATACCCGCCGACCGCCTGTACGCCGCCGACGAACCCGACGACCAGCGTGATGACGATTGCCGATAAGCCCGCGGGAATCAGTTCGCGGATCGCGCCTTTGGCGGCGATATCGATGCACTTGCCGTATTCGGGCACAACGCCTTCCTTGCCCTCGGCAAGGCCAGGGATCTCCTGAAACTGGCGGTGAATTTCATTGACCATGACCTGTGCGTTGCGGTCCACGCCCAAAATGAGCATCGCGGAGAAAATCGCGGGCACGGACGCGCCCACCAGAACGCCGAACAGCACGGTGGGGTTCATCAGGTCCAGGGTTACGGTCACGCCGTGCAGCTTCACGGTTTCCAGGAACGCGCCCAGCAGCGCGATAACGGTAAGCCCCGCGGCGCCGATGGCGAAGCCCTTGGTGATTGCCTTGGAGGTGTTGCCGGCGGAATCGAGCTTATCGGTGATCTCGATGATATCGTCCCCCATGCCCGACATTTCCGCAAGCCCGCGCGCGTTATCCACAATCGGGCCGTACGCATCGTTGCTGATGATCATGCCGACGACGGAAAGCATGCCCAGCGCCGCGATCGCGATCCCCAAAATGGCGTATTCCGGGCCAAGCGGTTCGCACAGGCGGTAGGAAAGCAGCGCGGCCAGGCCGATGCCCGCCATGGAAGGCAGCGCGCTCCAAAGCCCGTAGGAGAAGCCGGAGAGAATGGTGAATGCGGGGCCCTTCTGGCAGGCACGCGCAACGTTTTCCACGGGTTTTTTATCGTCCCCGGTAAAGAATTCGCTCGTAAAGCCGATGATCACGCCCGCGACCATGCCCAGCATTGCCGCGCCCCACAGGCGCAGATCATACTGGCCGATCAGGCTTGCGCCCAAGGTAAGCACAGCGAAAATGCCGCAGGTCACGTACGTGCCACGGTTGAGAGCCTTGCCGGGATCGCCGTGCGCACCGATGCGCGATAAAAACACCCCGACGATGGACGAAAGCAGGCCCAGCGCGCCGAACATGAAGATCAGCTCAATCTTGCCCAGGGCTACGCCCACCACCATCGCGGCGGCGATGGATGCGACGTTGGAATCGAACAGGTCCGCGCCCATGCCCGCCACGTCGCCCACGTTATCGCCCACGTTATCGGCGATGACGGCAGGGTTGCGGGGATCGTCCTCCGGGATGCCGAGCTCCACCTTCCCGGCGAGGTCGGCGGCAATATCCGCCGTTTTGGTGAAAATGCCGCCGCCCGCCTTGGCGAACAGCGCCAGCGAGCTTGCGCCGAAGCTAAAGGCCATAATGACCTCGGTATCGCCGAGAATGAGATACAGCAAAGCCGCGCCCGCAAGCGACGAGGCCACCACCGCCATGCCCATCACCGCGCCGCCGCGGAACCCGGCCATATACGCAGGCGCAATGCCCTTTTTGGCGGCGGTCACGGCTTTGACGTTGGCAATGGTCGCGATGCTGATGCCCACGATGCCCGCGGTAGCGGACAGCACCGTGCCAAACAGGTACGCAAGCACCATCCAGAGGTTTTCGAGGATATCGCCGCCCTGCCAGACGGGCTTGGGAAGCAGCGCAAAAATCAGAGCGGCCGCGCAGCCGCAGAAGATGAGCAGTATCTTATACTCCCGCTTGATAAACGTGAACGCGCCTTTGCGGATCAAAAGGCCGAGATCATCCAGCTTTTGATTGGCGCTGGGAAGCGCCTTCACCCACCGATAGAAATACGCCGCGACTAGAAACGCGACCACCGAAATAATAATTGACACGATCGTCCAAAACATACGAACCCCATCCTATCCGCCTGCAGCGCACGGCGCGGCAGGTAATTATTTGAAGAACTCCATTTCCATTCTTCAAATTTCAGGGGGCGCCAGCTGCGGGTGGCAGGTTTTGCAGGCAAGCATGTGCCGCATACAATAATTCACCGTACGCCGCGTGCCGGGCAGAAGCCTGACCCGCAGGAATAAAAAGCAGCAGGCCGCCAGCGGTAGAAAGCCCCGGAAGGGCAACAGCAATTGCCGGAACGCTTCCAAGCCCGTTACGGCGAAGGCCGCCGTCATCATTTCGTTTTCATAGGGGCTGTCCGCCCGGGTCAGAGCGCCGGGCTGCGGAAACGCCTGCTGCGCCTGCCAATCCTCCTGCGCGGCGGCGAAAGGGGAAAGCAGCAGCACAAGCAGCAACATGCATGCCAATGCCGCTATTCTGCGCATACTCCGCACCTCCGCCAAAATATCAATTTGGCTCTTACTATAGGGCGGCGGGGCAAAATTGTCAAATGGTTCTTTTCCGGGGATACGGCGGCGCGAACGCGGAGTTTCCGCGGCTGCGAAAACGCGCGCAGAAAAGGCCGGCGCGCTTCGCGCCGGCCTTTTGATAATCCGAAACGGGGTTATTTCCCCAGCACCTTTTTGGCCGCTTTCACCACGTGTTCCGCGGTGAGGCCGAACTCCTGGAACAGGATTTCGGCGGGAGCGGACGCGCCGTAGTGGTCGATCGAGACCACGGCGCCGTCCAGGCCCGTATAGCGGTACCAGGGCTGGGAAGAAGCGGCTTCCATGGCCACGCGGGCGCGCACGGCCGCGGGCAGAACCGCTTCTTTGTACGCCGCTTGCTGCTCGTTAAACAATTCCATGCTGGGCATGGAGATCACGCGGGCGTCCACACCCTCGGCCTTCAGCGCCGCCTGCGCCTCCACGAGCGGCTGCACCTCGCTGCCGCTGCCCAGCAGCAGCACCTGCGGGGTTTTATTCTGGCTGTCGGACACGATATAGCCGCCCTTCAAGGCGTCCATACCGCTCTTGTCCTGCTTTTTCAGGTTCTGGCGGGTGAGCACCAGGCATACAGGCTTGCCGGAGGTCAGCGCGGCCAGCCAGCCCGCGGCGGTTTCGGGGCCGTCCGCCGGGCGGAACACAATCAGCTCGGGAATGGCGCGCAGGCCCGCCAGCTGTTCGATGGGCTGGTGGGTGGGGCCGTCCTCGCCCACGCCGATGGAATCGTGCGTCAGCACATACGTTACGGGGAGGCCCATGATGGCGGACAGGCGGATGGCGTACTTCATGTAATCGGAGAATACGAAGAACGTGGCGCAGTACACGCGCAGGCCGCCGTGCAAGGCCATGCCGTTTGCGATCGCGCCCATGGCATGCTCGCG
>JAEWTC010000081.1 GCA_023459675.1 Bacillota bacterium
GCCGCGCCGGAAACCGCGAACAGGATGTACAGCGCGCCGCCGATCCAGTGAAACTCCGGCGCCCAGAACGTTTGCACAAAGGTTTCGCTCACGTCCAAAATCAGGCTCTGCCGCGCGTCCTCCGCAAACAGCCCTTCCACCGTAGCCGCGCGGCGCACGATAAAGCCCCGGTCGTCCGTATTGTCGTTGGTGAAAATATAATGCCACATTCCCTGCCCGTGGAAAAATACCGGGTCGCCATGGCCGCGGAAGATGGGGAACGCAGGCTCCAGCTGCCGCACCGTGCCCGTGACGCGGGTTTCGCCCGCGCGGGTGAAATCCACGGCGGACAGGTCCCAATCCACGGTCTTGCCGCATACGGAACCATCCGCGTACCGGGCGCTGGCGCACACGGCATACACCTCGTCCGCGGTGCGGGCGGCGATCTTCGCGGGCACTGAAACGGCGGTGTTTTGCGGCGCGGTCCAGTGGTAAAACGCAGCCTGCAACAAGGCGGCGTCCGCCTCCGCAGCGTTGCCCGGCACAATGCCGGGAATGCCGGTATCGCCCGGCCGGGTTTCGGGCATAGGCAGGGGGTTTTCCGCCGCGCCCAGATACGCGAACGCGCAAAAATCCGCCGTGCGCCACTGCGGGTACAGCGGCTCCGGCGTTCCGTTTTCGGTGGTCTGCTGCGCCTGAATGAGATAGCTGCCGTCCGCCTGCCGGGCAACGCGGGGCTCCCGCAGCGCCCGGGGCGCGATGGTGTTGTTTTCGTTGATCGTACCCGTGGCAAACAGAATGCCGTAGTTGCGGTTCAGGGGCGCGAAGCTTTTCCCATCGGCGCTCCAGGCAAAATGCACGCTGTTCGCCAGCGCCGGGCGGTAGAGATCTTCCTCGGGCTTCCGTGTGTAAACAAGCATGCTTCCCATGCGCGGCCCTCCCGTAACCGCCCCGGAAACAAAAGCCGGGGGCGCGTTTTGCCATCAGTATGGTTCGCGCCGCGGGCTTTGTCAAGCGGAAACCGCAGCCGTGGGGCCTTACCTGCCCGCCTTGATCTGGTTGATCAGCCCGCCCGCCAAAAGCATCTCCCGCTGGCGGGGGCTGACGGCAAGAAGCGTGGCGCAGGTAAACCCTTTGGTCAGGTTTTTCACGGGGATCACCGTCTGCCCGGCGGCAAGCAACGCGCGCAAGTCGGCAAGCTCCAGCACGTCGTCCCGGCTGAACCGGTCGTAATCGGCCTCGTTTTGGAAGGTCAGGGGCAGAATGCCGTTGTTGATCAGGTTATCGCGGTGGATGCGTGCGAAGCTTTTGGCAATCACCCCGCGGATCTTCAAATACAGGGGAGCAAGCGCCGCGTGCTCGCGGCTGGAGCCCTGCCCGTAGTTGTGCCCCGCCAGCAGAAAGCCGCCGCCCGCCGCCTTCGCCCGCGCGGGGAAGGTTTCGTCCACCGGCGTGAGGCAGTATTCGGAAAGCTTGGGAATGTTGGAGCGGAAGGGCAGAAGCTTGGAATCGCTGGGCATGATATGGTCGGTGGTGATATTGTCCTCCATTTTGAGCAGCAGCTGCCCCCGCAGGGTGTCGGGAAGCGCCGGGGCATCCGGGAAGGGCTTGATGTTTGGGCCGCGCACCACGGTCACCTCCGCGCCGTTTTCCCCGGGCGGGAGGATGAGGTTGTCGTTATACAAAAACACGTCCGGCGTTTCCACCGCAAGGTCGGTTTCCAGGGTGCGCGGGTCGGTCAGCACCCCGGTCAGCGCGCTTGCGGCGGCGGTTTCACACGACACCAGATACACGCCCGCGGTTTTGGTTCCGCTGCGGCCGAAAAAATTGCGGTTGTTGGTGCGAAGGCTCACCGCGTTGGTGCGTGGGCTTTGCCCCATGCCGATGCAAAAGCCGCAGGCCGTTTCGTTGATGCGCGCGCCCGCCTGTATCATGTCGTTCAGCGCGCCGTTTTTGGCGAGCATCCCCAGCACCTGCCGGGAGCCGGGGGCGATTACCAGACTCACGTCCGGGTGCACGGTTTTGCCCTTCAAAATGGCGGCGACGCGCATCATGTCCAGATAGCTGGAGTTGGTGCAGGAGCCGATGCACACCTGATCCGCCTTCACGGGCCCCGCCTGGGCTACGGTCTGCACGTTGTCGGGCATATGGGGGAGCGCCACCATGGGTTCGAGCGCGCTTAAGTCGATCTCGACGGTTTCGTCGTACGTTGCGTCCGCCGTCGGCAGCATTTCCGCAAAGTCCTTCTCGCGGCCCTGCGCCCGCATAAACTCCCGCGCCTTCTGATCGGCGGGGAAGATCGAGGTCGTGGCCCCAAGCTCCGCGCCCATGTTGGCGATCGTGGCGCGCTCGGGAACGCTGAGCGTTTCCACGCCCGCGCCGGTGTACTCCATCACCTTGCCCACGCCGCCCTTCACGGTCAGGCGGCGCAGCACCTCCAAAATCACGTCCTTGGCGGCCACCCCGCGCGAAAGCCTGCCCGACAGCCGGATGTTGACCACTTTGGGGCAGAGCAGCGCGTACGCCCCGCCGCTCATGGCCACCGCCACGTCCAGCCCGCCCGCGCCGATGGCGAGCATCCCCAGCCCGCCCGCCGTGGGGGTATGGCTGTCCGACCCCAGCAGGGTTTTGCCCGGAACGGCAAACCGCTCCAGGTGTACCTGATGGCACACGCCGTTGCCGGGCTTGGACAAATACACGCCGTAGCGCTTCGCCACGGTTTCCAGATACTTATGGTCGTCCGCGTTCTCAAAGCCGGACTGGAGGGTGTTATGGTCGATATACGCGACCGAAAGCTCGGTCTTCACGCGGTCGATCTCCATGGCCTCCAGCTGCAAATAGGCCATGGTGCCGGTGGAATCCTGGGTCAGCGTCTGGTCGATCCGGATGCCGATCTCCGCGCCCGCCGTAAGCGACCCCTCCACGAGGTGCTTTTGCAAAATTTGATAGGTGAGATTCATGCCGTTCCTCCTTATGGTTTGCACCGGCCGCGCCGGTTGCGCCCGCGGGCAAATAAAAAATGCCGCGCGGCTTGCCGACGATCTGCTTTTCACGAAAAAGCGGCTGCCGCTCAGCATTGAACGCAGTTTTATCATACCCGGACACGGGGAGAAGTCAATGCCCGGCCAAGAGAAAGGACATTTTGTATACAACATTGTCACATTTATAACGAACTGCCGGAAAACGCCCTTTCCCTCTGCAAAATACGGCGTATCCTGCGTTTCCCGCATTGTGCGGGCCGCCGCGCCGTTGTATAATGGGAGCAGTTCAGCGCCCGTCAGCATATCGCAGGCCGCCGGCGGCAAACGCTGCGGCGCGCGCCACGCAAGCGCCAAAAAGGCAAACAGAGAGGTTGTCCGCGCCATGCAACAAAAAACCGCGCCGGAACCGGAAACAACGCTTTCCACGCTGGCCGCGCGCCGCGGCATCACCATGAAGGGCGCAAGCCGGATCAGCCTGTATCTGGCGCTGTGCTTTTTTGCCGTCATCTGCTTTGTCTTGTACGTTCCCCGGCACATCGGCGCGGCGGACAACGGGGATTACTGGCGCTACGCCGGGGTGATCGGCGTAAGCGGCACGGAAAGCTTCTCGGGCGACGCGTACCCCTACACCTACAAGTTTTACGACCCGTGGCTGTGGCTGCCGTTTTCGGCGGACCAGCTGTCCCCGCTCAAGCCGCAGCTGAGCAACGCCTACCCGGTGGCGGTCGTCCGGCTTTTGACCAACGTGCTGGGCGATACCGCCGTCAACCCCTACCAGCTTTGGTATCTGTCGCTGGTCTGCATTCCCCTTATTTTGTTCGCCGCCTACCACCTGTTCCGCTTCGGCCTGCTGGCGATGGGCAAGGGGGGGATCGCGTTTCTGGTGGCGGGCATCCTGATGCTTTCGGGCAGCGCGCATTTGGGTTATCTGCACAGCTTTTACGGCGAGGCGATGATGTACGTCTGGCTATTGATGGCGCTGGGCACGGCGTGCGGGGCGATCGTCGCCAAAAAAGGAAGCCTGTCCGGCAGAATTTTCTGCGCGGCGGCGGTCATCAGCGCGCACATGATGCTCACCTCCAAGGGGCAGAGCGTGGTGGCCTACCCGGTGTGGGCGGCGGTGCTTTTGCCGCTCGCCTGGCACCACTTCATGGGCGCCCCCGCGGCGGACACGGCCCGCGCGCGCAAGCCCCGCAAACGCCTGAACGCATTGCTGATGCTGTTGCTTACCGCGGCGGTTGCGCTCAGCGGCGTTTCCTGCGTGAAGCTGTATCTGTGGAACAGCGACGTGGTTTCCACCTACAACGTATACAACAGCCTGATCAACGGGCTGCTTCCTATTGTGGACGACCCCCAGGAAACGCTTGCGGAGCTGGACCTGGACCCGGTGTTTGCCAAGGATATCGGCCGGTCCGCCTTCGAGCCGGACCTGCAGGTGCCGCTGGGCAGCCCAAAGCTGCAGGAAATGCTCTTTGACAAGCTCACCGTGATGGACGTCCTCAAATACTACCTCACCCACCCCAAATACCTGTTCCGCGTGCTGCAGATTACGGCGGAGCACGCCACGGCGTACGATTCCAAGCTGATTCTGGAGCATTACGCGGACGCGGCCAACGGCGAGGGCCTGTACCGGGGCGCGATGAAGTTCGCCTTCTGGCAGGCCGTGCGGCCCTTCGTTACGCCGGGCAGCTTTGTTTATTACGTGGTTTTCTACGGCGCCCTGTTCGCCGTGTGCGGCGTATCGCTTTTGCGCAACCGCAAAAAGCCCCGCAAACGGCTCACGGTGCTTTTGCTGCTGGGGCTGATGGTGACGGGGCTGTTGCAGTTCCCGCTGCCGGTGATCGGCAACGGGCTGGCCGACGCAAGCAAGCAGCTCTACCTGTTCATGCTTTCCTACGACCTGACGCTGGTGGCCGTCGGCGGTTGGATTTTCACCGCCGTGCGCGCCCGCCGCGCCAAAGGCCCCTTCTTCCCGCGGCGGCGGGCCGCCGCCCCGGCGGGCGCGCCCGGCGGCAAGCCTTAAGCAAAGGTGCGCAAATGCGCAAAAAACCCGGCTGCGCGGCCGCCATCCCTTGCCTGTCCGCGCGTTCCTGTGCTATACTGCACCCTGTAACGCGAAAACGTTTTTCGGTTGACGACCCACAAGGAGAGAGAGTATGGTTAAAACATTCGGCGTCCTGACCAGCGGCGGAGACAGTCCCGGCATGAACGCCGCGGTTGTCAGCGTAGCGCGCTACGCGGAACAGCGCGGCGTGGAGCTGATGGGCATCCGGCGCGGCTATAACGGCCTGCTGGGGAAAAGCGAAAACCCGCTGGACGATATCCGCAAGCTCCGTTCCGAAACGGTTCTTGATATTCTGGATATGCGCGGAACCTATCTGCGCACGGCGCGCTGCCCGGAATTCTTCCGGGAAGACGTGCTGGACCGCGTGGCGGATGAGCTGAAAAACAAACATAAAATCGACGGTCTGGTGATCATCGGCGGCGACGGCAGCTACAAGGGCGCGCTGGACCTGTGCAAACGCGGCATCCGCTGCGTGGGCATTCCCGGCACCATCGACAACGACCTGCCCTATACCGAGATGACGCTTGGCTACGATACCGCCGTGAACGTGTGCGTAGAAGCCGTGCGCTCCATCCGCGCCACCAGCCGCAGCCACGACCGCCCCCACGTTGTGGAGGTGATGGGCCGCCACTGCGGCGACATCGCCATGAAAACCGCCATGGCCACCGGCGCGGAGATGGTGATCGTCCCCGAAGTGCGGTGGGACATCCGCGACGTGATCAAGCGCCTGAACGAGCAGATTGCAAACGGCAACCCCCGCGCCACCATCGTGATGGGCGAAAACGCGTGGGATAACATGGAGCCGTACCCCTGGCAGGAGCTTCTGTGCAAAAACGGCACCTGCACGCATGAGGATACGCCCTTTTCCGCCCACATGCTGGAGCTTACCCTTCGCTACGCCTGCAACGCAAGCGTCCGCTCCACGGTCATCGGCTACACGCAGCGCGGCGCCATCCCCACCGCTTACGATTCGGCCTTCGCCTTCGAAGCGGGCCTGATGGCCGTGGATCTGCTGATGGACCATCCGTTCGCCAACAACGACGGCTATGCCATCGGCGTGCACGACGGCCGCGTGTTCCATACGTCGCTGCGCAGGGCGGCGCTCAAGGAAGACGTGCGCCCCTTCAACCGCAAGATGTATGACCTGATCAACAACCTGCCCTATCTGCCGCGGGAGGACGACCTCATTCTCGTGCCCGCGTCCCGCAGCAACGTACAGAAGTAACATGCGCTTCTCCCTGCTTCTCGCGGATGTGGACAACACCCTGTTTAATTTCCATAGCGCCGAGCGCGCGGCTTTCGCCGCCGTTTCGGCGCGTTTTTCGCTTCCCCCGGGGGAAGCCTCCTTTGCCCTTTACCAGGAGATCAACAAGCGCCTGTGGGAGCAGCTGGACAGGGGGGAAACCACCTCCCGCCTTCTGCGGGTGGAAAGGTTCCGCCAGTTTCTTGCCGCGCTTTCGCTGCCCGCGCAGGACGCCCGGGCAATGAGCGATTTCTATGTGCAAACGCTGGGGGAACAGCGCCTGCCAATGCCCGGCGCGCGCGCGTTCCTCCGCCGCGTGTCCGCCGCGATGCCCGTATGCCTGGTGACCAACGGCTTTGGGGACGTGCAGCGCCCGCGCCTGCAGGGCTCGCCGCTGCGCCGCTATATTTCCCGTATGTACGTTTCCGAGGAATACCCCCACGCCAAGCCGCACCCGGATATGCTGCTGCGCGCCATGAAGCGCTACCGCGTAACCGATCCCGCCCGCGCGGTGATGATCGGCGATAACGAGGGCGCCGATATTCTGGCCGCCGTAAGCGCCGGCGTGCAAAGCGTGCTATACACGCGCGGCCGCACCCCGCAGACCCCTTCCCGCGCAACGTTCACCGCCGATACGCTGTCCGCCGCCGCGGACTGGATTTTGCGCCCCTGACCCTAAGGATTTGAGACGATCCACGCGTCGCCCCCGCTGACGGGCACGGCGTTTTGTTCCCGTCCCCGCGGGCTGCCGTTTCTGCCGCTGGTCGCCCCCGCTGACCGGCACGGCGTTTTGTTCCCGTCCCCGCGCGGCATGGCGTATAGCAAGGCCTTGCGCCGCTTGGCATGGACGGCGTTTTGTTTCTGCTCCCGCGCGGCGCGGGACGTCTGTACAGGGGGCGTTTGGATGGCAATTCTGGATATCGGCTACTGCGGCGCGTACTGCGGCACGTGCCCGGCGTTTGCGCAAAACGCCTGCCGCGGCTGCAAGCACGGCTACGCAACCGGGGAGCGCGAATTGGGCAAGGCCAAATGCGCCATGAAGGTGTGCTGCCTGCGCAAGGGGTATGTCTCGTGCGCCGATTGCGCCGACTATGAAACCTGCGCCGCGCTGAACAGCTTTTACCAGAAGCGCGGCTGCAAATACCGGAAATACCGGCAGGCGACGGCGTTTATCCGCGCGCACGGCTACGATGCGTTCCTCCGCGCAGCGCAACGGTGGAAAAACGCCTGCGGCAGCTGCCGCTAAGGCCGCCGCAGCGCCCAAGGTTGACATCCCCTCCCCAAATTGGGTACAATGAACGAAAAGAACCGGAAAGGTGGAACATACGATGTATCGTGAAGTGGTGGACGCCGCAAAGGATAAAATGCAAAAAACCGTACACGTCTTTCAAGCCGAGCTTCGCGCCATCCGCGCAGGCCGCGCCAACCCGCAGCTTCTGGAGCGCGTCATGGTGGATTACTACGGCACCGCCACACCGCTGACGCAGATGGGCAACGTTTCCGCCCCCGAGCCGCGCATGCTGCTGGTCAGCGTTTGGGATCAGTCCGCCCTCACCCTGGTGGAAAAAGCCATCCAGAAGAGCGATCTGGGCATGAACCCGAGCAACGACGGCAAGGTGATCCGCCTGATTGTGCCGGAGCTGACCGAAGAACGCCGCAAGGAGCTGACCAAGGTGGTTGCCAAAACCGCCGAGGAAGCGAAGGTAGCCATCCGCGCCATCCGCCGCGACGCGATGGAGCACGTTAAAAAGCAGCAAAAGGACAGCGTCATCACCGAGGACGATCTGAAGGTTGCCGAGAAGAAAATACAGGAAGCGACGGACGGGCACGTGAAAACCATCGACGAGCTTGCCGCCGCCAAAGACAAGGAAATCATGGAAGTTTGAAAAAGACGTTTGAACACCTGCTCGGCCTGACTTTGAAGGACGCGCTGGCGATCCAGAAAAGCTCCGGCATTTTCGATGTGCGGGTCACGTTCACGTCCGCCCCCGCGCCGCTTTCCGCGCGCCCGGATACGTCCGCCGCGCAGGA
>JAEWTC010000082.1 GCA_023459675.1 Bacillota bacterium
ACCTTTTTTTGCCGTGGTATGATGGGGGAAACGCGGGAGGGCTTATGAACGAGTATATACCGTCCATGCGGAGCCGAATCGGGCACGACACGCTGCTTCTGGCGGGCGCGGGCGTGTTTGTGCATCAAAACGGAGCGCTTCTGCTCCAGCGCCGCAGGGACGACGGCACCTGGGCCGATCATGGCGGGTGCATGGAAATCGGCGAAACGCTGGAGGAAACGGCGCGGCGCGAAATGCTGGAAGAAACGGGGCTTATAGCCGGGCCGCTTACGCTGATCGGCGTGTATTCCGGCCCGGAACGCCTGCACACCTACCCAAACGGCGACAAGGTATGCTTCGTGAGCGTTTATTACCTGTGCGAGGAATTTACGGGCACGCTCAGGCCGCAGACGGACGAGCTTACGGAGCTGCGCTGGTTTCCGCTGGACGGCCTTCCCGTTAGCGTTATGCACCTCGCACGGCAGCCGCTGGAGGCCTGCCTTGCCTTGCTGCGGGCAAGAGAAGCCGCCCGCCGGGAGGACGTATGAACGGGTATATCGAAACCATCCGCCGCAAGATCGGGCACGACCGGCTGCTGATCTGCGGCGCGGACGTAATCGTACACCGGGACGGCCAGGTGCTGCTCCAGTGCCGCAGCGACGACGGCACCTGGGCCGACCACGGCGGCTGCGTGGAAATCGGCGAGCGCGTGGAGGACGCCGCGCGGCGGGAGATGCTGGAAGAAACCGGCCTCACGGCGGGAACGCTGCAGCTGCTGGGCGTGTTTTCCGGGCCGGAGTATTTGCACACCTACCCAAACGGCGATCAGGCGTACTTCGTAATCACCGTTTTCCTCTGCGAGGAGTTCAGCGGCACGCCCCAGTTCCAGACCAACGAAACGACCGATCTGCGTTGGTTTCCCCTGGACGCTTTGCCGGACAACCTTGCGCGCGGGATGCATCAGCCCCTGGACGCCTGCAGGAAGGTTCTCGCCGCGCGGCAGATGTTTCACGTGAAACAATCGCAGCCCGGCGCGGGCGATTTGCCCTGATTACAACACGATAAGGAGATAGATTGATGACTACCAAGGAACGGTTTCTGCGCTACGTCGCCGTCGATACCGGCGCAGACGAGAACAGCGGCACGCATCCGTCGTCCGCGGGCCAGTGGACGCTGGCGAAGCTATTAATGAAGGAACTCGAGGAGCTGGGCGCGCGGGACGTGCGCATCAGCGAACAATGCGTGGTGTACGCAACCCTCCCCGCCAACGCGCCCGGCCAGCCGGTGATCGGGTTCATCGCGCATCTGGATACCTCGCCCTCCGTGCCCACCGGCCCCGTGCATGCCCGCGCCGTGCATTACGCGGGCGGCGATCTTGCAATCGGCAACGGCGTCACCCTGCGGGAAGCGGAGTTCCCCAGCCTGAAACGCCACGCCGGGCATGAGCTGATCGTGACCGACGGCACAACCCTGCTGGGCGGGGACGACAAAGCCGGGGTCGCCTCCATTATGGCGGCCTGCGAGCTTTTGCAAAAAGACCCCGCCTTCCGCCACGGCGAGATCCGCGTTGCCTTTACGCCGGACGAGGAAATCGGCCAGGGCGCGGACTGTTTCGACGTCAATGCCTTCGGCGCGGACTTCGCCTACACCGTGGACGGCGGCGCGCCCGATACCGTGAACCTGGAGTGCTTCAACGCCTGCACCGCCTCCGTAACCGTAACCGGCGTGAACGTGCACCCGGGCACCGCCAAGAATATCATGAAGAACGCCGCGCTGATCGCCACCGAGTTCGCCGCGCTTCTGCCGCCCGCCGAAACCCCTTCGCATACCGAAGACCGCGAAGGCTTCTATCATCTCGCGTCCATCAGCGGCGAGGAAACCAAGGCGACCATGCGCTATATCCTCCGCGATCACGACCGCGCGCGCTTTGAAGCCCGCAAGCAGCGCGTGCTGGCCGCCGCCGCGTTCCTAAACGGCCGCTACGGCGCGGGGACCGTGACCGTTTCTCTGCAGGATACCTATTACAACATGGGCGACGAAATCAGCAAGCGCCCGGAAATCATGGCACGCGCGCTGGATGGCCTGCGCGCCGTGGGCGAAACACCCAAGGTGGAACCCATCCGCGGCGGCACCGACGGCTCCCGCCTCACCTACATGGGCCTGCCCTGCCCTAACCTACCCACCGGCGCTTATAACATGCACGGCGTGATGGAGTACGTGAGCGTGCCCGAAATGGAAACCGTCACCCGTCTGCTGCTGGAAATCGCAAAGGCGAGGTGAATACGATAAGGGCTTCCACCCTTATGATCCCGATCAGGGGCAGTGCCCCTGAACCCCCATTTGCCCGCGCAATGCGCGGGCAATGAAGGGTCAAGGGCAACGCCCTTGTCAGGGTCATAGGGATGAAATCCCTATCGCACACGACAGGAGGAACTCATGCAGTTTTCAGCCGAGCAGCAGGCGGCGATCGCGGCGAGGAACCGGGAGCTGCTGGTGTCCGCGGCGGCGGGCAGCGGCAAAACCGCGGTGTTGATCGAAAAAATCTACACGCTCATCCGGGACGAGGGCATCGGCGTGGACCGCATGCTGGTGGTCACGTTTACGCGCGCCGCGGCATCGGAGATGCGCGACCGGCTGAAACAGCGCCTGGCGGGGGAAACCGACCCGCGCCTACGGCGGGAGCGGGACAAGCTGGAGCTTGCGCATATCTCCACGCTGCACAGCTTCTGCCATTCGCTGGTGCAGGAGTTTTTCCAGGCGGCGGACGTGGATCCCCTGTCCGCCGTGGCCGATCAAACCG
>JAEWTC010000083.1 GCA_023459675.1 Bacillota bacterium
TACGGGCTGAGCAGCGCGTTCTCGCTCACGTCCACGGTGCTGGTGTGCCTGCTTTTGGCGCTGGTGGTGCGCGCCATCCAGAAGCGCACGTTCTATTACGACTGAGGAAGGAGGCGGGCGGCATGAACAACCATCCGGTCCGGGCGCTGCGGCGGTTTCGAAACAGCCCCGTGTATGACGACGTGAAAAGCGGCGTACAGAAAACCCTCAAGGAAAAACTCCTGAGCCTGCTGCGCTTTCTGCTGATCGCGGGCATCGGCTACGTGATCCTGGCGCCGGTGATCGGGCTTGTTTCCAGCTCCTTTTTCTCCAATGCGGACGCGTACAACCCCATGGTGTTCTTGCTCCCCGCGTCCCCGACGCTGGAACGCTACACCCGCGCGATGGTGCACCTGAAATACCTGCCCACCCTGGCGCGCACGCTGTTTCTGTCCGTCTCGGTTACGGCGCTGCAGCTGTTCGTATGCTCCATGGCGGGATATGGGTTCGCGCGCTTCCGCTTTCCGCTGAAAAAGCTTCTGTTTGCCTGCGTGGTGGTGATGATCGTCATCCCGTCCTATACCATCATGCTGCCCTTGTACATCACGTTCCGCAATTTCGACCCGCTGGGGCTCGTGTCGCTTTTCTTCGGGCAGCCCCAAAACCTGATGGGCACCACCTGGCCCGTGTACATCATGACGGCGCTTGGCTGCGGCCTGCGCTCGGGGTTGTTCATCTACATCTTCAACCAGTTTTTCCGCGGCATGCCCCGGGAAATTGAGGAGGCCGCCTTTGTGGACGGGGCAGGAACCTGGTACACGTACCTGCGCATCATGCTGCTCAACGCCATGCCCGCGGTGATTACGGTTTCGGTGTTCTCCCTGGTGTGGCAGTACAACGATACGTTTTTCGGCCGCCTGTTTTTGATCCCCAATACCGTGCTGCTATCCAAGCGCGTGTCCACCCTGCAGGTCAACATCGCGACGCTTGACAAGATCCTCGATCCGTCCATCCAGCAGCTGTACGTCAGCGCCGGAATCGTGCTGCTGATGCTCCCCATGGTGATCCTCTACCTGCTGCTGCAAAAGAAGTTCGTGGAAAGCGTGGAACGCAGCGGCATCGTGGGCTGACCGGCAGGAAACCCGCGCATTTGCGCGGCAAACCGAGTGTCGCAGAACAACGTATCCCTGCACCGCAAGCCAAAACCCGGCACTTCCATAGCACCTAAGCCCTGCGAGGGCACAATAATAAGGAGGGAAACCAAACATGAACAAAAAGTTCCTCGTTCTACTGCTTTGCGTAGCAGTCGCTTTGGGCCTGGCCGCAACCGCCGCCTGCGCAGCAGAGGCGGCCGCGCCCAGCATCGACTTTGAAGACGGCCTGTACGGATTTGCGGGTCTGGACATGTCCGCCGGCAACGCCGACGAAAGCGTGCTGTCCGTTGTGGATTACAACGGCTCCAAAGCGCTGCAAGTTGCGGTGCAAAAGAAGGTGCCCTACGTGATCTTCGAAATCTCCGCGCTGCTGGGCGACGATGTGGCAAAGCTCGCGTCCGTCACCATGGATATCGGCATTGATCCGGGTGCGGACGGCAAGTTCTACGCCTGCTCGGGCAAGATCTACAAGTACTTCGGCCAGGACCTGACCAAGGCGTATGACGAGTGGTCGGTCTACCTCGCGTCCAAAAACCCCAACAAAGCCAAGATGACGCTGGACGAGGGCGAGGCCTTCCTCGCGGGCGCGGGCAACTATCTGGTAGTTTCCAAGGAAGTGGACAACTATTCCACCAAGACCGGCGGCACCCCCGTTTCCCTGTATATCGACAACGTGTATTTCTATGACGCGGAAGGCAACGTTTTGCCCGTGGATACCTCCGCGCTGTTCGTGCCCCGTACCACGGAAACCGACTGGTCCAACCTCACGGTGGTCGACCACGAGGTGGATCTGGGCATGGCGGGCGCCGGCGGCGCGTGGAGCCAGGGCGCGGACGGCGTCACGCTCAAGGACGGCGGCACGCTGGATCCCGCTATGATCACGGAAGACTCAATCATCACCGTCTATTACGCGGGCGAGGGCAAGATGTGGCTGGTCGGCGTATCGGGCGGCAATCCCAATGGCGACTGGATCCGCATCGCGCAGGAAACCGCCGCTATCAACGACAGCCATACCATGGCGCAGATTTCCGGCGCGGATATCATCGCGGCGCTGGGCGCGGATTTCGGCGCGACGCTTGCCAAGCTCCAGTGTGAAAGCGACATGGATTGGGAAGTCACCCGCGTCACCATCGGCGCCAAGGCCGATGCGCTCTACGGCCTGAAAGACGCCGTGGATCTGGGCGTTTCCGGCGCGGGCGGGGCGTGGAGCCAGGGCGCGGATGTGAATACGCTCCTAAACGCCGGCACGTTCGACGCGGCTGCCATCGTGCCCGGCACGGTGTTCAACGTGAACTTTGCCGGCACGGGCGACCTGTGGATGGTCGGCGTCTCCTCCGGCAACCCCAACGGCGATTGGATTCGCATCGCCCAGAACGCGGCGCTGCAATACGGCGGCAACGCGCAGATCACCTATGACCAGATCGCAGCCGCGCTGGGTGAAGATTTCGCCTCGACGCTCGCCCGCCTGCAATGCGAAAGCGATCAGGACTGGGAAGTGTACGCGGTGACCTTCGGCAAAGCCATTGCCCCTTACGTGGAAGCGAAAAACCAGGTGGATCTGGGCGCTTCCGGGGCCGCGGGCGCATGGGCGCAGGGTGCGGACGTGAACACGCTTCTAAACGGCGGCACGTTTGACGCGGCTGCCATCGTGCCCGGCTCTGTGATTACGGTGAACTACTCCGGCGCGGGCTCCATGTGGCTGGTGGGCGTATCCTCCGGCAATCCCAACGGGGACTGGATTCGCATCGCGCAGTTCGAAGCGCCCAGAAACATGAAGGGCGACAAGGTGCAGATCACCTATGACCAGATCGTTAACGCGCTGGGCGCGGACTTCGCCGCGACGCTCGCCCGCCTGCAATGCGAGAGCGATCAGGACTGGGAAGTTTACTCGGTTACGCTGGGCACGGCAGCGGAATAATGTAAGGAGGAAGCAAACATGAAACAATTGGCAAGAATCACCGGTTTCGCGCTGGCGCTGATTCTCGTGCTTACCAGCCTGGGTGTGACCGCCTTCGCGGCCGAAGGCAAGCGCAACATCGTGATCGGGCTTTGGTGGGATAAGTATTACGACTCCACCCAAACCGCCCTGGAAGACGATCCTTCCTATCAGGGCACGGTTTCCGACCAGCTTCGGTTTGACGCCGTGAAGAAGATCGAGGAGAAATACAACGTTACCATCGAGTACCAGAACCTTACCTACGTCGGCGTGCAGGAGAGCATCAACACCTCCATCCTCGCCGGAACGCCGGATTGCGATATCTATCTGGTGGATACCGCCATCGGCATCCCCGCGGTGATGAACGGCTATGCCCTCGATATGAAAGGCGTACTCCCGGCCGACAGCGATATTTTCACCGATAAAGTGGTCATGAACTATCTGGACCTGGGCGACGGCGCCGCCTGCATGCTCAAGCCCGTTGCGGCGCAAACGCAGGTGGAAGCCACCTATCCGCTGATGTTCAACCTCCAGATGATCCAGGACGCGAACCTGGAGGACCCGCGCGATCTGTACGCCAAAGGCGAATGGACGTGGGATAAGTTTGCCGAATACTGCCAGGCGCTCACCAAGGACA
This sequence comes from Bacillota bacterium, assembly GCA_023459675.1. Taxonomy (GTDB): domain Bacteria; phylum Bacillota; class Clostridia; order Christensenellales; family Aristaeellaceae; genus CAXXOK01. Next base: position 3,707 of record JAEWTC010000083.1, read on the forward strand.
CCAATGGCGACGGCATGATCGACGTCTACGGCTTCGGCGGCTTCCAGGGCGAGTGGTTTGAAAACATGCTGATGTCCAACGGCACCAACGTAGCCGCGACCGACGTGGAAAACCTCTCCAGCCCCGCCGTGGGCGAGGTGCTGCAGTTCATGCAGGATATGTACCTGAAGTACAACTGCGCCTACCCCTACGATGAAACCGATCCCTCCAACATCATGCGTTACATCTACCGCGACGGCCGCTGCGCCTTCTCGCCCGGCGCCGCCTGGATTTTAGCGGCCAACGCCGACTACAACTGGGACGGTTCCGCCGCCTCCACCCTCGCGTTTGATATGGTGTTCGTGCCGTGGCCGGTCGGCCCCAGCGGCGATCAGGCCACCAACAAGATGAAGCTTTCAAACGGCGAGTTCTATATCATCCCCGTGGGCGTGGAAGACCCGGAGCTGGTGTACAACGTGTTCTACGATTTCACCAACTGGTATAACGGCGACGTCTCCATCCGCGACGACGAGGAGACCCTGGGCTGGTGGTACGGCGTGACCGGCAAGGATCTGGACATTCAGGACTGGAACTTCTCGGTGATGTTTGATTGCGGCCTGAAAGAGCAATTCGACCTCGTAAGCTCGCTGGGCATCAATATGGATTTCATCGGGCTGTTCAAGGGCGATTATACCCCCGCCCAGTTCCAGGAGACCTACAAGCAGCAGTATCAGGACGCGCTGGACCGCATTTACAAGTAAATGCTTTCGATCAAGCGGTTACGCCGCTTGATCGAGGTTGCGCCGAGACCTTGTTCGTTTCACTCACGGCCAGGTCTCGGCGTAAGGAACCCTTGCTGCGCAAGGTTCCGAAACCACCGCAAGGGAGGGCGTAGCCCGACTAGCGCCAGAAATTGCCGGAGGCAGTGAAGTGCGTAGCCTCGCGCAAGCAAAGCGCAGGGTGAGGCCGCAAACCCATGTCGCTGGTTTCGGATGGACAGTCGAAGGGTATCGACCCTTCGACACATCCCGGGAATATCGGAGGCAATCGGGGGCGGCCTGCGGGCCGCTCCCGGGCCGGAACCAAATGAGCAAGAAAACTCCATCGTCAACAACCGTAGAAAGGTGTTTACCCCCATGAACAACTGGAAAATGATCGCTTCGGA
>JAEWTC010000084.1 GCA_023459675.1 Bacillota bacterium
CCCGCTTTCGGATGCTGGACATCGTAGCGATCAAGAACTTCTCCCAGATCGTGGACGAGCACGAGGCCATCCTCACGGCGCTGGAAACGGGCGAGGTCTCCGCCATCCGCCCCCTGATGCAAAAGCATCTCTACGGCGGCATCACACGCCTGGGTAAGCTACTGTTCTCCGACCTGAAGGATTATTTCACCGAAAGCTGAGGACGCGCACCATGAACCAGCCCCGCCGTAGAATAAGGCGGGGCTGTTTTATATCGCCTGCATCCAAACCGCATAGCAAAAAGACGTCCATGGAAATTGAACATCTTTTACGGTTGGACGCGCCCGGGAAGCACTAAAAGTACATGATCGCCGCCAGCGCCACGGCAAGCAAACCCACCAGCGCAACAAGCAGCTTGTCGCCCAGAAGCACCTCCACCGGGTCGCCGTCGGTTTTGCCTTCCAAATTCAGGCTGTACTTGAAAAAGATCACGATCACCAGCGGCACCGTCCACACCAGCTGCCCGCTGCCCACGCGGGCGACGGTCGCCGCGTCCACCGTCCAGAGGGAATAAAACACAATGCCAAGCGTCACGCACATCAGCATATTCTTTTCCAAAAAGCCCGGCGTATAGAACCGGAGCACCGGGCGCGCGCCTTCGCCGGCAGCGTGCGCAAGCATCTCGCCGCGCCGCTTGCCCAGCCCCAGATAGAACGCCATCGCGATCACCGTTAAATACAGCCAGTTTGAAATCGGGATGCCCGTCACCGCCGCGCCGATCATCACCCGCAGCAGGTACCCCGACGCCAGGATCACGATATCGGCGATCGGCACGTTTTTCAGCCCCATACTGTACGCAATGTTGAGCGCAAGGTAGGCGGCCATCGCCGCCCAAAGCGCAAAGCCGCCGCCCGCCAAAACGGTCAGCGCGGCCGCGCCCGCAAGAAGCGCCGCGAAAAGCAGCGCGGCGGTACGCCGGGAAACCGCGCCCGAGGCGATGGGCCGGTTGCGTTTCACAGGGTGGCTTTGATCCTTATCCGCGTCGCGCAGATCGTTGAACACATACACCGCGGACGCCAGCAGGCAGAACGCCAGAAAGGCGAGCAGGGTTTTCAACAGCAGCGCCGGGGTTGTCAGCTCCCGCGCGAAAAACAGCGGCAGGAAAATCAGAACGTTCTTGATGTAATGCTTCACGCGGAGCAGCCGCAGAATTTGCATACGCTTTCCTCGCTTTATCGCCGTTTTGTGTATCATATCACGCCCGCCCGCCCCGCGCAACCGCGCGGCTGTTTTCTCGGGGAAACCCCCGTACCTCCGCCGCGTACGGCATAATCAGCGCAATCGCAAGGCAGCTTTGCGCGTCCCCGCGCCGCCGCCGGGGGAAACGCCCGCGCAAGGTGTTCAAAACCGGCGCGGCGTGATACACTGTGGGTAAGCATCCACCCGGTACATTCTAAATATTGCGGAGGCGATATCCCATGCAGACCGTCACCACCTGTTTCCCCGGCGGTAAAACCAAATGCCTGACCATGAGCTACGACGACGGCGTAACCCAGGACAAGCGGCTGATCGCCCTGTTCAACCGGTTTGGCATCAAGGGCACGTTTCACCTGAACAGCGCCCTGTTTGGCAAAGCGGAGCGGTATCTGAAGCCCGAAGAGGTATTCGCCGTCTATCAGGGGCACGAGGCCTCCTGCCACACGGCCACGCACCCGCCCATCGACCGCTGCCCCCTGCCATCCGTGGCGCTGGAGGTGCTGGAGGACCGCAAGGCGCTGGAAGCCACGTTCGGCTATCCTGTGCGCGGGATGAGCTACCCCTTCGGCTCGCACACCGCGGCCATCCGCGAAATGCTGCCGTCGCTTGGCATTTTCTACGCCCGCGTGGTGGGAGACAGCTTCAATTTCGAGCTTCCCGCCGATTTCCTGCAGTGGAAGGCCACCTGCCACCACAACCAGCGCCTGCTGGAGATGGCGGAGAAGTTCAACGGGCCGGATTACGGCATCCACCCCCGTCTGTTCTACGTGTGGGGGCATAGCTACGAGTTTGACAACGACAACAACTGGGAGCTGATGGAAACCTTCTGCGCCTTGATGGGCAACCGCGCGGACGTCTGGTACGCCACCAACGTAGAGGTGTACGACGCGGTGCAAAACTGGGGCCGCCTCCAGTTCGCCGCGGACAACAGCTTTGTTTACAATCCCTGCGCCGCCTCCGTGTGGGTGCGCGTAGATAAAAACGAACCCGTGGAAATTCCCGGTGGGAAGCTGGTACGGCTGTAAACAGTCCAAGGCCGCCTTCCCGCGGACGCACACGAAAGGAGCGTTCCCATGGCTGATTTGCAGGCGTATTTCCAATCCGCCGATCTGACCGCTTTGCTGATCGTCTGCGGGCTGATCGCGCTGGCGTTCGTCGTCAAGCGGCCGCTGGTCACGCTAATTCTGAACCTCGTTCTGGCGGCGCCCAAGCGCAGGGATCCGCAAAAATACGAGCAGCTCCAGCAAAGCCTCACCCGGCTGCTGGGGTATCTCCTGTTCTTTGCCCTGCTGCTCCTCGCGCTGCCCTATCTGCGCCTGCCGCAAAGCGCATCCCAGTTCGCGGGCCGCGTGCTGGGCACGGTGCTGTTACTGTTATCCTTCCTCGCGCTCTACCGTGTGCTGATGATCGCCGTCAACGGCTATTTCAACCGGAAATCCCGCCGCAATCCCGACGCGGTCAGCCTGTCCGCCCGCAACTTCGTGATCAGCGGCGTGCGCATCGCGGTGTTTCTCATCGCCGTGGTGAGCATTCTCACGCCGTGGGTGGGCAACCTCTCCGGGCTGATCGCCGGGCTTGGCATCTCCAGCCTTGCCGTGGCCCTTGCCGCGCAGGACAGCTTGAGCAATTTCTTCGGCTCCCTGTCCATCATGCTGGACAAACCCTTCGACGTCGGGGATTACATCGTCGTCTCCGGCGATCTGGAGGGAACCGCCGAGCACGTGGGCCTGCGTTCCACGCGCATCCGCCAGCCCTCCGGGAGCCTTGTGACCGTACCCAACGCAAACCTCGCAAGCGCCGTGGTGTACAACGAAACCAAGCGCACCCAGCGCCGCGTGCAGCTGACCGTCGCCCTGGAGTACCGCACCCCGC
>JAEWTC010000085.1 GCA_023459675.1 Bacillota bacterium
GCGGTATGCGCTGCCGATTTTTGGCAGGCAGCTGCAGGGGTTCGATCTGCCGGACGCCTTGCTCAGCGCGCCGGAAACGCGCTCCTCCTCCCCCGTGCGCATATTGCGGGACGAGCGGCAGGAAAGCTCCGTGCGGGGCCTGTATCCCCTGGGGGAAGGCGCGGGGTACGCTGGCGGCATCATCTCCTCGGCGGTCGACGGTTTGAAGGCCGCCCTGGGCGAAAGGAACAGCGAATGATTAAAGCCGCACTCTTCGATATGGACGGCCTGCTGTTTGATTCCGAACGACTGTATAGTAAAGCCGTACCGGACATCGCCAAGCAGCTGGGCTATTCGATGGACGACTCGTTTTTCATCAAAACCCTCGGCGTTTCCAACCGCGAATGCCGCAAACTGTACGAAGACGCATTCGGCGCGGACTTCCCGTTTGAAAAGGCCGGCGAAATGCTGTTTTCCTTTGTACTCGATTTCAACCGCAGGCAGACCATGCCGCTCAAGGAAGGCGCGCTGCAATGCCTGGCCGCGCTGCACGGGCGGGGCATGCCGCTGGTGCTCGCCACCAGCTCGCCGCGCTTTGTGGTGGAAGGGCTGTTCGCCTCGCTTCCCACGCTGGACGCTTTGTTTGCGGGCAAGGTTTGCGGAGACGAGGTTACCGTTGGCAAACCCGGCCCCGAAATATACCAAAAGGCCGCGGCGCTTGCGGGGTTTCCACCCGCGGAATGCATCGGGGTGGAGGATTCGAAAAGCGGCCTGCGCGCCATCCGCGCGGCGGGGGCGACCAGCGTGATGATCCCGGATCTCCTGCCCTATACCGACGCGCTGGAACCGTATACCGATTACGTGCTCCGCAGTTTAACCGAGCTGGAAGCGCTGATCGACCAAATCAACGGATAAACCGCGGCGCAGCGCGCCTCAAGGATGAAAACAAAGCCCCGTCCGCGTACTATTCGCGGGCGGGGTTTTCACATTGCAAATTCAATCGTCCAGCAATTCCTTGGCCTGAATGCTGCGGATGTGCCACTGGTCGTTCTCCTTGACCAGCGTGGCGGTGTACCGGGCGGTTTGCCAGCGCGGCGGGCTTTCGTAATTCTCCTCGCCGTAAAGGGCGATGGCCGTTTCCTCGTAATTGCGGTTGATGCGGCCGTCGATGCGCGGAACGCGCTCGATAAACTCCGCCCGCGCCGTGGTATCCCACGGCCAGCACCACATCCACGTCAGCTGCAGCCGGTGGTCGATGCCGCGGATGGTGTAGATGGCGTACGGGCTTTTCCCGTCCATCGCCATCAGCAGGTTTTCATCGCGCTGCAGATAGCTGGGCTGGAAGTATTTCGTCAGCTCCTCCGCGTCCGCATTCATCATGATGACCTGCGCGCGGAGCGCCATGCCGTCCTTCAAAATCACGGAGATGCTGGTGGCGTTCATGGCATAGTAAAAGGTGACCACCGCAAAGCCCAGCAAAAGCAGCAGGATCATCATGCGGCTGGCCAGATACCATACGAACCGGCGCAGTTTACTCATCCAGGAACAACCTTTCCAGGAGCGTGAATCCGTCTTCGATCAGGGGATAGTGAAGCGCTTGGGTTTCGCTGTACTTGCGGGGCGGCGCTTGTTTGCGGCTGTCATAAATCGCATAGGGCACGGGGGCCGCGTCGTGCGTGCGGGTGGTTAAGAGCGTGGGATGGTCGCACATCAGCAGCACGCGGTATTCTCCGCCGCGCTCGGCAAGGCCGTTGAGAAGCGGGCGCAGCACCCGGTCGTTCACGTTTTGAATGGCCTGCATCTTCTTGCCCAGGTCTCCCGCGTGGGCCATTTCGTCCGGCGCTTCGATGTGCACGGCGGCAAAATCGTCCCCGCCGTCCAGCGCGGCCAGCGCCGCGTCCACCTTACCCTGATAATTGGTGTCCAAATCCCCGTTCGCGCCTTGGACGCGCGGGGTTTTCAGGCCACCGAGCGCCGCGATGCCCCAAACCAGCGGCACGGCGCTGACCACGGAGCCGGTTTTTCCGTACTTTTCTGTGAAATTGTGCAGCCGCATGGCGGTTGCCGCCCCCCAGGGCCACAGAAGGTTGGCGGGCAGCAGCCCGCGCTGCCTGCGGGCTTCGTTTACGGGATGCCGGTCCAACAATGCAAAGCTGATTTCCATCAGCTCCCGCAAAGCGTCCGCCATCGCGTCCGCGCCGGGGTCCCGGGCCAGCGTGTGCGGCAGATACCCCAAAACCTTGCGTTCCAGAATGTTGTGCGGCTCTGTGAGCTTCAGCGCGGACAGATTCACGCCGGGCGCTTCCATCACGCCGATATGGCGGAAGGTGTCGGTCGGGTATACGGAAAGACGGCAGGCCTGCATCGCGGCCGCAAACGGGGAACCGGGTTCCAGCAGCGCGCGCATCAGCGCTTCGGCCTCTTCGCCGTGTACGCCGCCGCCGTTATGGCTGAGCATGATCCGCTCTCCGCCCGTTTCCCGCACGGCGCACAGGTTCAGGCGGAAACTGACGCCGCCCTCCGGCACGGATATGCCCATGCCCGCGGCCTCCAGCGCGCTGCGGCCCGTGTAAGCCGCCCTGGGATCGTTGCCGAAAATGGAGAGGATGGCCGTATCGCTGCCCGGCGCAAGCCCCGCGGGCACCGTGCGCACGCGGCCGTATTCGCAGCCCGCCGCGCGGTCGAAAGCGTCCAGCGTCAGTGCTTCCAGCGGTGTTTTCCCTTCCAGTTGGGAAAGCGGTGCGTCCGCCATCCCGTCCCCGATCACCAAAGCGTATTTCATGCCGCAGCTCCCTCAGGTTACTCGGCTTCCAGTATAGCGCGGATCGGGCATCTTTTCAAGAAGCGGACGATTGGCGTATTTTCGCGTTTTCGTGTATACTATGCGCGTAACAAGGAGCATAAAGGAGCGCATGCGATGAAGCGCATTGTGTTGACGGGCGGGGGTTCCGCGGGGCACGTATCCCCGCATTTAAGCCTCATCCCCCGGCTGACGGACGCAGGGTATGAGATTCACTACATCGGCAGGGAACAAGGAATCGAGGCCGATATGATCCGCCCAATGGAGAACGTAACCTACCATGCCATCAACTCCGGCAAGCTGCGCCGGTATTTCAGCGTCACCAATTTTACGGACGTGTTCCGCGTGCTGCAAGGCGTGGGCCAGGCCATGGGGCTGATGCGCCGGCTGAAGCCGGACGTCTGTTTTTCCAAAGGCGGGTTTGTGAGCATTCCCGTGGTGATCGCCGCGCATTTTTTGCACGTTCCCACCGTTTGCCATGAAAGCGACCTGACCCCCGGGTTAGCCAACCGTATCAGCGCCAGGTTTGCGGACGCGGTTGCCACCACCTTTCCCGAATGCGCGGAAAGCATCGGCGAAAAGGGCGTGATGACGGGCACGCCGCTCAGGGAAGCGCTGTTCGTGGGCGACCGGAGGCGCGGGCTTGCGATGGCGGGCTTCAGCGGGGCGAAACCCGTGCTGCTGGTGACCGGCGGCAGCCAGGGCGCGCGCGCCATCAACAGCTGCCTGCGTGAATGCCTGCCGCGGCTTTTGCCGCGCATGGACGTGTTCCACCTGTGCGGCGCGGGCAACGTGGACGAGGGCATGCAAAACCTTGCCGGTTACGCCCAGTTTGAATTCCTGACCGACGCCATGCCCGACGCTTTAGCCGCCGCGGATTTCGTGCTCAGCCGCGCGGGCTCCAACACCTTAAGCGAGCTTCTGGCGCTTCGAAAGCCCATGCTGCTGGTGCCCTATCCCCTGTCCGCAAGCAGGGGCGACCAGATTAAGAACGCCGAAAGCTTTGTAAAGCAAGGCTTCGCGCATATCCTGCCGCAGGAAGCCATGGTGGCCGAAACCCTGGTGCGCGCGCTGGAGGAACTGATCTCCGCCAGGGAGCAGCTTACCTCCGCCATGGAAGCAAACCCCGTTCACAACGGAACCGAAGCGGTTCTCCGTTTGATTGAAGACGTGCAGACGAGGAGAAAATGAGATGGCCAGAATGTTTGGAACCGACGGCGTGCGCGGCATTGCCAATTTGGATCTGACCTGCGAAACCGCCTACAAGCTGGGGCAGGCAAGCGCCATGGTGCTGGCAAGCGACGTGCACCGGCCCACCATCCTGGTGGGGCGGGATACGCGGCTGAGCGGCGAGATGCTGGAAAGCGCGATGGTGGCGGGTATTTGCAGCGTAGGCGCGAGCGCCGTTTTGGTGGGCGTAATGCCCACGCCGGCCATCGCCTATCTGACCTGCTATTACGAGGCGGACGCGGGCTGCGTGATCTCCGCCAGCCACAACACGGTGGAATATAACGGTATCAAGTACTTCGACAAGCTGGGCCATAAGCTGCCCGACGCCCTGGAAGACGAGATTGAAAATATCGTAAAAAACGGCATGCCCGCGGGGTACGAGCCGCCGGTCGGCACGCTGATCGGCCGCCCGGTGCGCCAGTTCAACGCCGCGCGGCGCTACATTGAGTATATCCAAAAATCCATGGACGTGCGGCTGGACGGCCTCCACGTGGTGTTGGACTGCGCCAACGGCGCGGCGTACGAGGTTGCCCCGGCGGTGTTTGAGGAGCTCGGCGCGAAGGTGAGCCTCTATTATCACGAGCCCGACGGCACCAACATCAACGACAACTGCGGCTCCACCCATCCCCATCGGCTGTGCGAGCTGGTGAAGGAGCATGGCGCGGACGTAGGCTTCGCCTTCGACGGAGACGCGGACCGCGTGATTGCCTCCGACGAACGTGGCAAGATGGTGGACGGCGACCAGATGATGGCGCTGCTTGCCGTTTACCTGAAAAAGAAGGGCAAGCTTCCCACCAACACGCTGGTCGCCACCGTGATGAGCAACATGGGGTTGGATCTCGCGATGAAAAGCCAGGGGATCAACCTGATCAAAACCAAGGTGGGCGACCGGTATGTGCTGGAAAAGATGCGCGAGGAAGACCATATGCTGGGCGGAGAGCAATCCGGCCATGTAATTTTGCGGGCGTTCAGCACCACCGGCGACGGCGTGCTGACCGCGCTGCAGGTACTGGGCGCGATGGTGCACGCAAAGACCACGTTAAGCTCGCTGGCGGGCGTAATGCAGGTGATGCCGCAGAGCCTGTTCGCCGCGCACGTGGACGACCGCAAGAAATACGCGTTCGCGGAGAACCCGAAGATTCGGGAGATGATGGGCGAGCTGGAGCAAAAGTACAAGGGGATCGGCCGGCTGCTGATCCGCGCAAGCGGCACCGAACCGCTGGTGCGCGTGATGATTGAAGGCCCCGACCAGCGGGAAATTGAAAACGACGTGTTCCGCATGGCCAAACTGATTGAAAAGGAACTCGCATAATGAACAGCCGCAGCAGGCGCGTGTTTTTAGCGGCGCTGGCCCTGATGCTCCTGACGCCTGCCATCGCGCTGGCGCTGACGGGGCAGAGCATCTCCGCGTACCAAACGTATTATAAAGAGAACGTCGCGTATATCAACGGCATCGCCGGGCGGCACATGCTGCCAAAGGAGCTGACCACGCTGGAGCTGGACGAGGGTGGGCGCGTGCAGTACGCCTATGCGGACGGCGTTTTACAGGTGACCCTGGCGACGGACGCGGCGGGGATTATTGAAACGTGCGAAATCCGCCTGCTGTACCCGGAAGGCGCGGCGGAAGGCAACAGCCTGTATATGGATTACGTGGCGGCCAGCTATCAGAGCATCGCCTTCATTATGGCGATGCACGTTTCCCCGGAAGCGAGCGGACGGTTTCTGCTGGCGGACGAAATTAAAACGGAGATGGAAAGAAACAACGGCGCGTACGACCGCCAGCTGGGTTCCTATTCCATATCCTGCGTGAAGGCGATCGGCCAGGGCGCCGTGTTCACGTTCACCAACAACGGCCTCGCGCCCGCGCAGACCCAGGCCCCCGCGGACGGGGAAGAGCCGACCGCCGTACCCGACGGGGACGAAGGCGCGAACGTGGGGTAATCAACCGTTCAGCAATTGCATTAACGCATCCGGCAGAGGACTTGTCAGCCGGATGCGTTTTCCGTTGAGGAGCTCCAGTTCCACCAGCGCGCTGTGCAGCGCAAAGCGGCGGGGCAGCGCCGGGTGCTCCGTGCCGTAGAGAAAATCGCCCGTTACGGGACAGCCGACGGAGGCCAGATGTACGCGGATTTGATGCGTGCGGCCCGTGTGCAGCCGGAGCCGGAGCAGGCATCGGCTGCCGAAAACGCCCTCCAGCCGGTAGTCCGTACGCGCGGCTTTGCCGGACGGCGAAACGACGCGGCGGATGGTGGCGCCATCCGCCTTTTCGATGGGTGCGTCGATCACGCCCTCCGCCGCGGGAGGGCGTCCGTCGCACACGGCCAGGTATTCGCGGATCAGCCCGCCGCCGTGCAGCCGTTTTTGCAGATACTGCTGGGCGTGCGCGTGCTTGGCAACTACCATCAGGCCGCTGGTGCCCTTGTCCAGCCGGTTCACGGGGCGGTAAACGAAGCCGTCCGGCGCGCCCAGGTAGGCGCACACGGCGTTTTCAAGCGTCGGCCCCTCTTGCTTTGCCGAGCCGATGGAAGGCAGGGGCGCGGGTTTATCGATCACCAGCAGATCGTCGTCCTCGTAGGCGACGGTAAGTGGAATGAGAGAGGGCGTAACCGCTCCGGATACGCTTTCCGGTACCCGGACGACGAACGTATCGCCGGCGCAAACCCTGCGGTCGGCATGCGCGGGCGCGCCGTTGAGCAGCAGCGCGCCTTGAAACTTGGCGCGCTTGAACTGCGCGGACGACATGCAAAGCCGTTTGAGCGCAATCAGCCGCAGCGTTTTTCCCTCGTCCTGCGCCGAAATGATGATGGAAAGCTCGCGCATGGTTCCACTCCCCCCGTACAGGCGGAGTATACCATGCGAAATTCGCGCGTACAAGGCATAACGGGGCAGATCGTGTGTTGACAGATCGGGTCCCGTATGGTAATATTTTTTCTCGGCAACACCTGTTGCCAAACGCCGGGAAGTGGCGGCGGAACTTGCGCCTGTAGCTCAGTTGGATAGAGCAACGGCCTTCTAAGCCGTGGGTCGGGGGTTCGAATCCCTTCAGGCGTGCCATTGTGGTGGGTATGGTTCAGTTGGTTAGAACGCCAGATTGTGGATCTGGAAGTCGTGGGTTCAAGTCCCACTACCCACCCCATTTTTTATTGGGGTATCGCCAAGCGGTAAGGCACGGGACTTTGACTCCCGCATCGTAGGTTCAAATCCTGCTACCCCAGCCAGATCGTCGTAGCGGACTGCGCTCCGTTCGCGGTGACTTTTTTATTTCATAAAGAAGTCCCCTCTCACAACGCTTCGTCGCTACTCCTCTTCGCATCAAAGCTGGCTTTGATGCGTTTTTTACGGGGAGAAGAGAAACGAAGCACGAAGACGGGGTTTGGCTGGGGAAATTGCATAGCATTCGCGGCGGCTTTTCATAAAAGCCGCCTCTTTTCATTTTCGGCAAATAAGTTCACATAGATTACCTGGCGGTTACGCACAAAATCGCGGTGTTTTTTGGGTTGCGGCAGGAGTGCGCAATCCAACGAGAGGCGCGCAGTTTGGCGTCCATTCCCCCTTCGCCCAACATTTAACAATCTTTGAAAGTTCATTCATATCTCGTTCATATTCCGATTGCCGTATGGTCATAAATGCGTGCTAATTTATGGTTAGCTTAGCCACACAAACAAACGGAACCTTTGCTGCGGCAAGGCTTCGCGCGCGCCGAAGCGCGCCGGCGCGTGGGTGGCTGGCAGGCAAATGAGGAGGGATAGGAATGATCGAAGTACAGCATCTTACCAAGAACTATGGCCGCCACACCGCGGTCAGCGATCTATCCTTCACGGTGGAGAAAGGGCAGATCTATGGTTTTCTGGGGCCCAACGGCGCCGGGAAAACCACGACCATGAGCATCATGACGGGGTGCCTTGCCGCAACCAGCGGTCAGGTGAAGATCGACGGGCACGACATTTTTGAAGAAGCCATGGAGGCCAAGAAGCGGATCGGCTACCTGCCGGAGCAGCCGCCCCTGTATCTGGACCGGACGCCCAGGGAGTATCTCACCTTCGTAGGCCGGGCCAAGGGCGTGCCCGCGGCGGACCTGAACGCGCAAATACAGCGCATCATGGGCGTTACGCAGATCGAGGACGTGAAGGACAGGCTGATCCGCAACCTCTCCAAGGGCTACCGCCAGCGCGTCGGCATCGCCCAGGCGCTGATGGGCAGCCCCGAGGTGATTATCCTGGACGAGCCGACCGTCGGCCTGGACCCGCGGCAGATTATCGAGATCCGCGAGCTGATTGCCGAGCTTGGCAAGGACCACACCGTGATCCTGTCCAGCCACATTCTGTCCGAAGTGCAGGCCATCTGCCATACCATATTGATCATCGCCAAGGGCAAGCTCGTGGCTTGCGATACGCCGCAGAACCTGGAGCGGCTGTTTGCGGGAACCGCGTCGGTACTGCTCACGGCGGACGCGGCGCAGGCGGAAACGCTGGCGATCGTGCGCAAGGCGGGCGGGGCGGCGGTGGAAACCGTTGCCGCGGACGCGGGCCGCACCACGGTGAAAATTGAAGCGGCCGAGCCGGAAGCCTTATGCCGCAGCCTGTTCTTCGCGTTCGCGCAGGAAAAGAAGGCCATTACACAGCTCACCACGGCCAAGGCGAGCCTCGAGGATATCTTCATCGAGCTGACCGAAGCAAAGCCGCAAGCCCCCGAGAACCGGGCGGACAAGGAGGAGATCTCCGCATGAAAGCCATCATTCGCCACGAGCTGCGCTCCAACTTTGAAAGCGTCACAGGCTATGTGTTCGGCGCGTTCATCCTGCTGTTCGCGGGCATTTACTGCATGGTGATCAACCTGAAAGTCGGGTACGCCAACTTTTCCTATGTGCTGAGCTCCATGACGTTTATCTTCATCATCGGCATTCCCATCCTCACCATGCGCACCATCGCCGAGGAGCGCAAGCAGACCACCGACAAGCTTTTATATTCGCTGCCGCTTACCATGGGGCAGGTGGTCGTCGGCAAATATCTGGTGCTGCTCGTGCAGCTGCTGATCCCCACGGCGATCCTCGCCGTATACCCGCTGATCCTGTCCGCGTTTGGCAGCGTGTATCTGCCCGGCGCGTACGGCACGCTGATCGCGTTCTATATGCTGGGCGCGGCGTTCGCGGCCGTGGGCATGTTCATCTCCTCCCTGATGGAAAACCCGGCCAGCGCGGCGGGGCTGTGTTTTGCGGTAATGCTTCTGAACTATTTTCTTTCCAGCCTCGCGGGGTATGTGTCCACCACCGCGTTTGCGTCCTTCGCCGCGTTTGCGGTGCTCCTCGTCGCGCTGGCCGTGATCGTGCGGCTGCTGACGAAGAACACATTCGCCGCCATCATGAGCGCGCTGATCCCCGGCATCGGGCTGGTGCTCGCCTACGGTTTGATGGGAAGCTCCTTTCAAGGCGCGTTTCCCGCGGTGATGAAGCAGCTATCCCTGTTTGACCGCTTTTACGCGTTCGCGGACGGCGTATTCGATTTGCGGGCGCTGGTCTACTTTGCGTCCGTCATCCTGGTGTTCCTGTTCCTGAGCGTGCAAGCGCTGGAGAAGCGGAGGTGGAACGGATGAAGAAGTTCCCGAAACTGAACGTAAAAGAGGCCGTTCATAAAAGCGCGGCCGGACTGAGAACCGCAACCGTACAGATCGGCGGGTACAGCATCGCCGCCGTGCTGATCGTCATCGCCATTGCGGTGGCCGTAAACTACTTCGCGGCGGCGCTGCCCGCCGGCGCAACCCAGCTGGACATGACCGCAAACCGGCTGTTCTCCCTGTCGGAGCAAACAAAGCAGCTGGTTGGCGGCCTGAGCAAAGACGTGACCGTGTACTGGGTGGCCCGCAGCAACCACGAGGACGCGACGCTATCAAAAATGCTGGATCTGTACGACGGCCTGAGCGGACGCCTGACCGTTGAAAAGAAAGACCCGGACGTAAACCCCACGTTCGTCAAGCAATATGCGGATACCGCCGAGGACAACAGCCTGATCGTCGTCTGCGGCGACCGCAGCACCCTGGTTGGCGCGGATGAGATTTACGTGAACGACTACAGCCACTACTATACCGACTACACCTACGATACCAGCTTTGCGGGCGAAAGCGCGCTGACCAGCGCGGTTTCCTACGTAACCAGCGACGATTTACCCAAGGCCTATCTTTTGGAAGGGCACGGGGAAGCGGCGCTTGCGGACGTGTTTGCCAACGCCGTGAAGAAGGACAACGTCACCACCGCGCAGCTCTCCCTGCTTTCGCTGGAAGCCGTGCCCGAGGATGCGGACTGCGTGATCATCAACGCGCCGACGAGCGATATATCAGCCGACGAGAAGGACAGGCTGCTTACCTACCTGCAAGGCGGCGGAACGATGCTGCTGATCACCTCGCCGCCGAAAGACGCGGATATGACCAATTTGTACGCGCTGATGGCCGAGTACGGCGCGGCGGCGGCGGACGGCATTGTGTTGGAAGGGGATTCCAACCATTACGCCTGGGGCGCGCCTCATTACCTGCTGCCGACCCTGGCAAGCCACGAAATTACCGATCCGCTGATCAAGGGCAACTATTACGTGCTGCTGCCCGTGGCGCAGGGGCTGACCGTTTCCGACACGCTTGCCGACGGCCTGACCGTGACCAAGCTCCTCACGACGTCCGACAGCGCCTTTTCCAAGCTCGACGGTTACGACATGAAAAACTACGACAAAGCCGACGGCGACATCGCCGGCCCCTTCGCGCTGGGCCTGGCCATCGACAAGGCTCTGGAAAACGGTCTGGAAACGAAGATCGTATGGTTTTCGTCGGGCGCGCTGCTGGATGAAACGGCCAACACGCAGGTATCCGGCGGCAACCTGAACCTGTTTGTCAACGCTTTGAACTTCATGTGCGAGCAGGTAAACAACATCTCCATTCGTTCCAAGAGCCTCGACGCCGAACGCCTGACCATCCCCAGCGGCACGGTATCGCTCCTGTCGGTGCTGATGGTAGGATTGATCCCGCTTGCCTATCTGGGCGTGGGCATTGTACAGGCCGTAAGGAGGAAGCGCAAATGAAACGCGGCAAACAACTTTTACTTCTGGCGTGCGTGTTGGCGGCGGTCGTGGCCGTGACGCTGATCGTACAGACCGCCGTAACCGGCAACGAACAGGCGAAAACCGCGCAGCAGGAAACCGCTGTCACCTTCCTGCAAATCAACCCCGAGGCGGTAAACGCCATCAGCTGGACGTACAACGGCCAGACCGTGAACCTCGCCCGCACGGACGGGGTATGGACCAACGCGGACGACCTTACCTTCCCCGTAGCGCAGCAGTTCCCCGAAGCGATGCTCGCCGCGCTTCAAAGCGTAACGGCTTCCCGCGCCTTTGCCGCCGGAGACCTGAGCGAATACGGGCTGGACGCGCCCGCGTATACCATCGTGATTGACGCGGACACGGTGACGACGCTCACCGCCGGCAACGCAAGCGGAATTTCCGGGGAAACCTATACCTCGATCGGCGACGGGAAGATCTATCTGGTCGCGGGTGATTTACTGAAGCCCTTTGCCTGCGGGCTGACGGATATCCTGCAAAAGGAAGCCGTGCCGGATATGACGGCCCTCACCGGCATGCAGATTGATACCGCGGCGGGCAAAACGAACATCGTATACCTGGAAAACAGCGATTATTCCTACACCAACCGGTATCACTGGTTTCTTACGGATAACGGCAAGTACACCGCGTTGGGCAGCGCGGCCGATACCCTGGCCGACAGCCTGAAAGCTCTCTCCTGGCTCAGCTGCGTGAACCACAACGCAACCGCCGACGACCTGAAGACGTACGGGCTGGATGCCCCCAACGCCGTGGTCACCCTGCGCTACACGCAGGCCGCGGACGGCGCCGCAGATACGGCGGCGGCGAACCTGACGGCGGATACGGCGGTTGACGCAACCGCAAACGCCGCGGCGGCGGACACGGCGGCAGACGCAGTCGCCGACCCGTCGACGGCGGCAGATGACACGGCGGCGGCGGAATCCGCGTTCGTACTGGAAATCGGCGGGTTTACCGACGGCGGCTACTACGCGCGCGTGCAGGGTTCGAACATGGTATACATGATCGACGCTTCGCTTGCCCAAAGCATATTGAACGCCAACCTGGACACCCTGCAGCCAAACGACGTATGCCTGCTGGACTGGAGCACGGTGACCTCGTTTACCGTGACGCTGGACGGCGCAACCTACGCCTTTGAGCGCGACAGCAAGGACGTGACCGACGCGGACGGCAATGTGACGCAGCAGGACGTTTTCCTGATGAACGGAACCGAAGTGGACGGCGCGCTGGTAACGGCGGTGTTTGACAAAATCTACGCCATGCAGACCACCGGCACGGCGGACCAGGCGCCCGGACAGGCGGAGATCGCTTTCACCTTCCGCCGCAACACGGAAACCTTCCCCGAAATCACCCTTTCCTTCTACCGGCTCAACAGCGCTTCCTGCATTGCCGGGCTGAACGGCGAAACGCGGCTGACCGTAGCCCGCGCGGACGTGGTAGCGCTCGTGGAGGCCGTCAACGCAATCATTCTGCAATAACCCGGTTACATGGTTCCAGGCCCGGCGCATGCCGGAAGGGTACTCCCTTAGCAGGGGCGTACCCTTCTTTTGCGTTCGGCCGGGCGGCTTTGCCATGGGTTCGGCTTTGTGGTAAAATTGAAAATCCAACCAGGGCAACGGCAAAGGAGAACGCATGGACAGCATTACTGCGATTTTGGCAAAGGAACTTAAGCAGAACCCGGAGCACGTGCAAAACGTGGTCACGTTGATTGATCAGGGCAACACCATTCCCTTCATCGCCCGCTACCGCAAGGAAACGCACGGCTCGATGGACGATACCGTGCTGCGCGACCTTGCCGACCGGCTGACCTATCTGCGCAGCCTGGACGCGCGCCGCGAGGAAATAAGGCACGCGATCGACGCGCAGGGCAAGCTCACCCCGGAGCTTTCGGCGGCCATCGCCGCGGCGAAAACCCTGGCGGAGGCGGAGGATATTTACCGCCCCTATAAACAAAAACGCCGCACCCGTGCGACGATCGCCAAGGACAAGGGGTTGGAGCCGCTGGCGCTTCTTTTGTTCGAGCAGCCCAAGCCCCCGGTGGATATCCAAGCGCTTGCGCAAGCCTATATCAACGCCGAACTGGGCGTGGAAACCGCGGACGACGCGCTGGCGGGCGCCGCGGATATCATCGCTGAAATGGTTGCGGACAACGCGGAGATCCGCCGCAGGTTGAAAGAGCTGATCAAGGCAGCCGGCGCGGTGAGCACCGTTGCGGCCAAGCAGGAGGATTCGGTCTACGCGCAGTACTATCAGTTCCGCCAGCCGGTGCAGCGGCTGCAGGGGCACCAGGTGTTGGCCGTCAACCGCGGCGAGGCCGAAGGCTTTTTGAAGGTGACGCTGGAGCTGGACCGCGGGCGGGCGCTGGACACGGTTTTTCAGCAGACGGTGAAGCCCTTTTCCGGCACGGCGGATTTTGTGCGCGCCGCCGCGCAGGACGGCTATGACCGCCTGCTTTTCCCCTCCCTGGAGCGGGAAACCCGCACGACGCTGACCGACATGGCGGCGGAAGGCGCGATCCGCAATTTTGCGCTCAACTTAAAGCCGCTGTTGATGCAGCCGCCGGTCAAAGGCCGCGTCACCATGGGGCTGGACCCCGGGTACCGTAACGGCTGCAAGGTGGCCGTGGTGGACGGCACCGGCAAAACCCTCGATACCGCCGTGGTGTACCCTACCTTTGGCGAGCGCCAGAAAAACGAGGCGATCGACGCGCTTTTGAAGCTCGTCCGCAAGCACGGGGTGGAGCATATCGCCATCGGCAACGGCACGGCCTCCCGCGAAACGGAGCAGATGACCTGCGAGCTGATTACGCACGCGCCCGGGGTGAGCTACATGATCGTCAACGAAGCGGGCGCGTCGGTCTACTCCGCGTCCAAGCTTGCGGCTGAAGAGTTTCCCCAGTACGACGTCAACCTGCGCTCGGCCATCTCCATCGCCCGCAGGCTGCAGGACCCGCTGGCGGAGCTGGTGAAGATCGACCCCAAGGCCATCGGCGTTGGGCAATACCAGCACGATATGCCGCCCAAGCGGCTGGACGAAGCCCTTGCGGGCGTGGTGGAGGACTGCGTCAACGCCGTGGGCGTGGACCTGAACACCGCCTCCGCCCCGCTGCTTGCGCGCGTTTCCGGCCTGAACGCGGCGACCGCGAAAAACACGGTGGCCTACCGCGAGGAAAACGGCGCCTTCACCTCCAGAAAGCAGCTTTTGAAGGTGCCCAAGCTCGGCCAGAAGGCGTACGAGCAGTGCGCGGGCTTCCTGCGCGTGCCCGAAAGCAAATCCCTGTTGGATCACACCGGCGTGCACCCCGAAAGCTACGCGGCCGCGGAAACGCTGCTGAAACTGTGCGGCTATCAGCTGAAAGACGCGGCGGCGGGAAAGGTATCCGAGCTTCCCGCGCGCGTACAGGCCTACGGCGAGGAAAAGGCCGCCGCCGCCTGCGGCGTGGGCGTGCCCACCCTGCGCGATATGGTGAAGGAGTTGATCAAGCCCGGCCGCGACCCGCGCGACGAGCTGCCCGCGCCCCTGCTGCGCACCGACGTGCTGGATTTGAAGGACCTGAAACCGGGCATGGTGTTGACCGGCACCGTTCGCAACGTGATTGATTTCGGCGTGTTCGTGGATATCGGCGTGCATCAGGACGGGCTGGTGCACATTTCCGAGATCGTAGATAAGTTCATCCGCCACCCCTCGGAGATCGTCTCCGTGGGCGATATCGTAAAAGTACTCGTTTTGTCCGTCGATCCGCAGAAAAAGCGGATCGGGTTATCGATGAAGCAGGGGAAGACCAAACCGTGAGTCAACGGTGGAAAATTCTCCACCGCCGCCGTGCAATTTCATTTCCGCAGGCCGATTCCACACAGTATTGCAGATGTGTGGTATAATGATTGATGGTGTTTTGCAGACACCGGTTTGAAAGAGGTACATCGATGAAGATTCCCAAGCTCAACATCGGCGGGCTGATTTCCGAAATCCCGATCATCCAGGGGGCAATGGGAATTGGAGTCTCCGGGCCTAGGCTGGCCGCGGCGGTTGCCAACGAAGGCGGCGTAGGCGTAATCGCGGGCGTAAACATCGGGTTCCGCGAGCCTGATTTTGCGAACAACTCCTTTACGGCAAACCTCCGCGCGCTGGCGGCGCAAATCAAGGAAGCCCGGCGGCTGGCGCCCAAGGGCATCCTGGGCGTGAATCTGATGGTTGCCATGAACCATTACGGCGAAATGGTGCGCGCCGCCGTGGAAGAGGGCATTGACCTGATCATCTCCGGCGCGGGCCTGCCGCTGAAGCTGCCGGAATTTGTGAAGAACCTGCATACGCGCATCGTTCCCATCGTGTCCTCGGGCAAAGCCGCGCGGGTGATTTCCCAGTACTGGGAAACCCACTACGGCAGAACCGCGGACATGGTGATTGTCGAGGGCACGGAAGCCGGAGGCCACCTGGGGTTCTCCCGCGAAGTGCTCAACGCCCGGCAGAAGCCCGGCGTTCTGGAACTCGTAAGGGACGTGGTTGAAGCCATGAACCCCTTCAAGGAACGGTTTTCCAGAAAAATTCCGGTCATCGCGGCCGGCGGCATCTTTACCGGCGAAGACATCGCCAAATGCCTGCAGGCCGGCGCGGACGGCGTGCAAATGGCGACCCGCTTCACGGCGACCGACGAATGCGACGCGGATATCCGCTACAAGCAGGCGTACCTGGCCGCCGAGCAGGACGACGTCGTGATCATCCAAAGCCCGGTGGGCATGCCGGGGAGAGCCCTCAACAACCGCTTCATCCAAAGGCTCAGCGCGCTGGGGGTGGAAATCAAAGGCTGCTCGCAGTGCCTGACGGGCTGTAACCCCAAGGTCGCGCCCTATTGCATCTCCGCCGCGTTGATCAACGCGGTGAACGGCAACGTGGACGACGGCGTGGTGTTTGTCGGCAGCAACGTGTACCGGGTGAACCAAATCGTGTCCGTCAAACACCTGATCCAGGAATTACTAGGCGAAATTGCGTCATATGCCAACGCATAAATAACGGCATACGAAAATCGGGTCACACCGTGCTTCCATAAGTTAGGAGAACATATTGTCATCATTCGAATCCTTGCAAATCATCGAGCCCATCCTCAGGGCACTCAAAAAACAGGATTACCAGGTTCCAACCCCCATTCAGGAACAAGCCATCCCGCCGCTGTTGGCGCGCCGGGATCTGCTGGGCTGCGCGCAGACGGGCACCGGCAAAACCGCCGCGTTCGCCATCCCCATTCTGCAGCACTTGCATGAAGAAAAAACCCAGGAGCGGGGCCGCCGCATCAAGGCCCTGATCCTTTCCCCCACGCGGGAGCTTGCCGCGCAGATTGGCGAAAGTTTTACCGCGTACGGCGCGTACCTCGGGCTGCGCAACACCGTGGTGTTCGGCGGCGTATCGCAGGTGCCGCAGGCGGCCCGGCTGAACATGGGCGTTGATATTCTGGTGGCCACGCCGGGCAGGCTTCTGGACCTGATGGGCCAGCGGCTTGTGCGGCTGGAAGCCGTTCAATATTTCGTACTGGACGAAGCCGACCGGATGCTGGACATGGGCTTTTTGCACGACGTGGAGAAGATCATCGCGCAGCTGCCGCAGAAACGGCAGACCATGCTGTTTTCCGCCACCATGCCCCCCGCCATTGAAAAGCTGACCAAAACCATCCTGCACGACCCGGTGAAGGTGGCGGTGACGCCGGTTTCCTCCACCGTGGAAAACGTGGAGCAGTCCGTATACTTCGTCAACAAGGGCAACAAGGCCGACCTGCTGATCCACCTGCTCAAGGACCGCAAAATCATCTCCGCGCTGGTGTTCTCCCGCACGAAGCACGGGGCGGATAAGATCGCCCGCAAGCTCGTGCAGGCGGGCGTGCAGAGCGAGGTCATCCACGCCAACAAAAGCCAGAGCGCACGCCAGACCGCCCTTGCCCGTTTCAAGGAAGGGCACGCCCGCGTGCTGGTGGCCACCGATATCGTGGCCCGCGGCATTGACATTGACGATCTTTCCCACGTGATCAACTTCGATCTGCCCGAGGTGCCGGAAGCCTACGTGCACCGCATCGGCCGCACGGCGCGGGCGGGCAACGGCGGCGCCGCCATTTCGTTTTGCGACGATACGGAGAAGAAGCTCTTAAAAGAGATTGAGAAGCTGATTCAAAAGCAGATCGCCGTGGTTGCCAATCACCCCTACCCGCTGGTGCCCGAAGCCCCCGCGCCCCAAGCCCAGCAGCCCCAGGCGCCAAGCCAGGGCGGCATGAAGCGCTTTTCCGGCAGGCCGCAAACCCGCAACTCCGGTTTCAAGCCCAGCCGCTACGGCCAAAGCGCCAAGCGGTAAGCAATTCCTGACAATATAAAAAGCCGCCGCCATATATGGCGGCGGTTTTTTGGCTACAATAACCGTTAGGCGGTTTGTTTGCCCTTGAACCCCAGAAACAGGTACACGCCCAGCACCGCGATGAAACCCATGGCCGAGAACACGCTGAAACGTTCCGCAATGCCGAAGTACTGCGGCAATACGGGGGTTCCGATCGCGCCGATGAACATCATCAAAAGCGCGACCGTCGCCCACACCGCCAGGGAGCGGTACCGCTTGTCGCGGAAGCCGCCGACCATCAGAAACACCATCGAGGCGATGGACAGCAGGACGACCGGGATGGTGACGACGTACAGGTGCATGATATCCGTAAACGTGCCCGCGTACCCGCTGTCCGACAGGGGGAACATGCCGTAGCCCACGGCGGATATCCACTGCATGAGAACGAACAGGTACACCCCGATGCGGATCGGCCGGGTGGTTTTCCCCTGAATGAACAGGAATACGAGCGTTACGGTTACGATGCCGCACACCGTGGACAGCGTGGACAGCCTTGCCCACAGTATGCGGGAAGGGGCGTTGGCCGCGCTCAGATCGCTGACCGCCTGCGTAACCCAATTGTAGCCCGGGTACGCCAGCGGGGCGAACACCACCGCCGCCGTGAAGGATAAAAAGCCGAGTACGCCCAACAGGCCCAGCCATTGCATACGATCTCTTTTTTGAGTATTCATACCATAGTCTCCTTCTCAGTTCCATAATTGCGGATGAATTGACGGATGTGCGCTTCGAGCGTCTCCATGCTTTGCGCTTCCAGGCCGGGGTTCACGTCGCACATCAACAGCAGCATATAGATGGGCGCGTAGAAGTGAAGCGCCATCACCTTGGGCTGGCTATTCTTGAACGCGCCCGCGCCGATCATCAGGCCGAACAGCTGCTCGTTGTAGGAAAGCGGCCCGGCCATGCATTCGGCCACCAGCAGCTTGGCGATGTCCGCGTCCGCGTATTGCCCCAGGGTTAACATCTTGCGGAAATTGCTGAACACCGAATCGTGCAGATAGTACTGGAACAGGCCCCTGCCGATTTCCACCATCCGCTCCTC
>JAEWTC010000086.1 GCA_023459675.1 Bacillota bacterium
TACGCCGATCTGATCGCCATGCGCCACCCCAAGGAAGGCGCGCCCGCGGTGGCGGCGGCGTTTTCGCCGGTGCCTGTGATCAACGCTGGCGACGGCGGCCACCATCACCCCACGCAGACCCTGGCCGATCTGCTAACCATCCGGCGGGAAAAGGGCCGTTTGAACCAGCTGGTGATCGGCCTGTGCGGCGATTTGCAGTTCGGGCGCACCGTGCACAGCCTGATGAACGCCATGGCGCGGTACAAGTCCATCCGCTTCGTGCTGATCTCGCCCGAGGAGCTGCGCATCCCCGAATATCTGCGCGAGGGAATGAAAGCCGCTGGCGTTCCGTTTACTGAGGTAGAGCGTCTGGAAGATGTGATCGGGACGCTGGACATCCTCTACATGACCCGCGTGCAGAAGGAGCGCTTTTTCAACGAAGCGGATTACGTGCGCCTGAAGGACAGCTATATTCTGACCACGGACAAGCTGAAACCCGCCCGCAAGGATTTGAGCATTCTCCACCCGCTGCCGCGCGTCAACGAAATTAGCGTGGCGGTTGACAAAGACCCCCGCGCCTGCTACTTTAAACAAATGCTCTACGGCAAGCACATGCGCCAGGCGCTGATCCTGAAACTCATGGAGGCGGCCCAATGAACATCAACGAAATTCAAGACGGGTATGTGATCGATCACATCCACGCCGGCCGCGCCATGCGCATCTACCGGCATCTGGGGCTGGACAAGCTGGATTGCTCTGTCGCCATCATCAAAAACGCGAAATCCGCGCGCATGGGGCGCAAGGACATCATCAAGATCGACGAGCTGATCCCGCTCAACGTGGAGATCATCAGCTCCATCGATTCAGGCGCGACCGTGAACACCATCCAAAACGGCGTACTGATCCACAAACAGCGCCTTTCCGTTCCCGAGCGCGTGATCAACGTTATGCGCTGCAAAAACCCGCGCTGCATCACGCAGACGGAACAGGAAATCGAGCATGTTTTCGTGCTTGCGAACCGGGAAAAGCTCACCTACCGCTGCCTGTACTGCGATACGCTGCATAAGCCCGAGGACTGAAAACGGGAGGTACTCTTGAAACGCCGATTGTTGCGCACGCTTTGTTCCCTGTTCCTGCTGGCGGCGTTTTTGATGACGCCTCCAATGGGTTTTGCCACCGTGCTGCCCGCGCAAAGCGCGCCGGCCGCGGATCTTCCCGCCGCACAGGGCCTGATGCCCGAACAGCTTCGGGTGCTGCTGTCGCGCCTTTCGATCACCACGCAGGCGGACATTGAAATCAGCGGCGCGTACGGCATGGATTTCGGGGGGCTTTCGTTTCTATTCCCCGCCGGGAGCCGCATCACTGTGCTGCTGATCGACGGCCTTCTCTACGTGGAATACCAGGGACTGCGGCTAGGCGGCAATACGGCGCTGACGCTGACGCGGTTCCGGCGCGAGGACGGCGGGGAAAACGGGCTGCGGTTTACGGGGCTCTCCACGTCGCTGTACGAGGGAAGCCTATCGCTATCGGTGAAGGACGGCGTGATCCGCCCCATACTTTCGATCGGCGTAGAGGATTACCTGCTGGGCGTGGTGCCCTACGAAATGAGCGAATCCTTCCCGCTGGAAGCGCTGAAGGCACAGGCCGTGGCCGCGCGCACCTATGCCGTGCGAAAGGCGCAGGGGAATGCCGCCGCCGAGTATGACCTTGTGGACACCACCAACGATCAGGTGTTCAAGGGCAGGCAGTTCAGCGACGTCCGCATCGCGGAGGCTGTGCAGGCAACCGCCGGCGTGTGCGCGTTCTATAACGGCGGCCTGGCGACGTGCTACTACGGCTCCTCCAACGGCGGGCAGACGGAGCTTGCGGATAACTACTGGGGCCCGGGCGGCGATACGGGGTACCTGGATATGCGCGACGACCCCTATGATCTGGAAAACCCGCACAGCGTGGTGCGTACCGCCGTGCTGCCAAAGGCGGCGTCGGCGCCGGAGCAAACGCCCTACGGTTTGCGCGCGCTGGTTGCCGAAACGCTCAGGGACACGCTGGTTGCGCAGGGGTACGATGTATCGGGCGAGAGCCTGCGAATCGACACCATCCAATCCGTTACCGTGGACACGCCGGAATTTGCCGCGCCTTCGCGGTTGTATACGCTGTTCCATATCACGCTGACCTATTCCGCGCGCACGCGCACCGACCCGGTGCAAAATACCGATGCGCCGCGCGCCTCCGTCCTCGGCGATCAGGTGGAAGTCAGCCTCTTCACCGCGCCGCCCACGGCAGCAGCCACGGCCCCGGCGTTCAGCCCTGCGCCAGCCCCCACCGAAACCGCGGCGCCTACGCCGACGCCTGCGCCCGTTTACGGCCCGTTTATCGCCGCGGGTGAGGCGGTCACGCTCACCCTGCCGATCGTTCCGGACGTGGAAAAAGCCCTTGACCTGAGCATCAACCTTTACGGAAAAGAGCTGTGGACGGTCACCGAAACCACAGACTCGTTTGTTGTGGAAGCCCGCCGTTTCGGCCACGGCGTGGGCATGAGCCAGTACGGCGCGGAGCAGATGGCAGGCGCGTACGGCCTGTTGTACACGGATATTCTCGCCTTCTACTACCCCGGCGTGACCCTGATGCGCTACCCCAACGTAACTGTAACACTGCCCGAGGTTTCCTCCGTATTCACCCAGCCTGCTGACCCGCCGCCTTCCCCCACGCCGCGCCCCACCCTGATGCCCCAGACCCAAACGGCGGCCGAGGGGCAGTGGACCGCCAAGGTGGCAAACATCGGCGAGAACTCGTGGCTGAACCTGCGGGCGGAGCCGAACCTTTCCTCGGAAATCCTGATGCTTCTCTATAAGGATCAGCCGCTTCTGGTGCTGGAGCGTATGCCGCAGGAAGGCTGGGTGCGGGTCAAGACCGACGCCGTAGAAGGCTATGTGATGGAAGAGTTTTTACAGCAGGATTAACGGTTATCCCAAACCCCGGAATATAAACAGTAAGGTTGTGATTCCCATGCTGCTCATCGGCATTTGCGGCGCAAGCGGAAGCGGAAAAAGCACGCTGGCGCAGGAATTGAAAACGGCGATCGGCGACGGCTGCATGATTGTGAACCATGACAGCTATTACCGGGATTTTCCGAATTTGAGCTTCCCCGAGCGCGCGCGGCAAAACTACGACGAGCCGGGGATTTTTGACCACGACCTGTTTTTAAACGATATCACGGCGCTGCTTTCCGGCACGCCCATCACCCGCAAGGCGTACGACTACTCCATTCACCGCCGCGCGGACCACGAGAACGAATGGATCACGCCCGGCGACGTGTGCATCGTGGAGGGCATCCACGTGTTTCACGATCCCAGGCTGTGCGAGAAGATGTTTTTGAAGCTCTACATGAGCGTGGAAACGGACATCTGCCTGCTGCGGCGCATCGAGCGGGACATCAACGAGCGCGGCCGCAGCATCGACAACATTTCCGCGCAGTACCTGACCACCGTCAAACCCATGTATAACCAATACATCCGCAACTACATCGAGCTTGCGGATGTGATTGTGGCCAACGGAGGCCGCAACGCGCGGATTGTGGATATACTCGCGGGTTATGTGCGCGACACGCTCAGCGCGTCATGAAATGTTGCCGATGATCCCGTCCAGAAGCTGGGCGAATACGTGTTTCACACGCTTGCCCGCCTCGATGACCTCGTACATATCCAACTCCTGATCCAGTATGCCCGCCGCCATGTTGGTGATGCAGCTGATCCCTAAAACCTTCAGCCCGCTGTGCCTGCCCACGATGATCTCCGGCACGGTGGACATTCCCACCGCGTCCGCGCCCAGCACGCGCAGGGCGCGTATTTCGGCGGGCGTTTCATAGCTGGGGCCGGAAAGCCAGCAGTACACGCCCTGCTGCAGCGGGAGGCCGAGCTCCGCCGCGGTGTTGTTCGCGAGCTTTTTCAGCTGCGGGTCCAGCGCGTAGGTCATGTCCGGGAAGCGCGGGCCGAACTCGCCGAGGTTTGGGCCGATGAGGGGGTTGCGGCCGGACAGGTTGATGACGTCGTCGATCAGCATCAGGCAGCCCTGCGGGAACGATGTGTTGATCCCGCCTGCAGCATTGGTCAGCAGCAGGGTTTTCACGCCGAGCCGCGCCATCACGCGCACGGGCATGGTGACTTCCTCCATGGAGTAGCCTTCGTAGGCGTGGAAACGCCCCTGCATCACATACACGCGCTTGCCGTTCAAATCGCCCGCGTGCCAGTTGCCCGCGTGGCCTTCCACCGTGGAAACGGGGAAGTGCGGGATCTCGCCGTAAGGCAGGGTTTTTCTGTTTTGCAGCCGCTCGGCGTAATCGCCCAGGCCGCTGCCAAGCACCACGGCGATCTCCGCCGTACCGCAGGCGCGGCGGATGGCTTCCGCCGCGTGATCTACTTTTTCCAAATAAGTCATTGTTTGTTCCTCCTATTTAAGTAACCCGGCGAAAGATTCTGCGCCGAAACGCTGCGGGATGCCGAATAGTTCGGCGATCGTCGCGGCGATATCGGCAAACGAGCTGCGCGTGCCAAGGGGCGTGAACGAACGCATACGCCTGGACCACGCGAGGATCGGGGCGTGCTCGCGGGTATGGTCGGTGCCGGCAAAGGTGGGGTCGCAGCCGTGATCGGCGGTGATAAGAAACAGGTCGTCCTCCCGGGCGATGGCCTGTGCCTGCCCCAGCATCTGGTCAAACGCCTCCAGCGCTTCGGCATAGGCTTTGGTATCGCGCCGGTGGCCGTAGAGCATATCAAAATCCACGAGGTTGATGAACGAAAGGCCGTGAAAATCCCGCCGCATGAGCCGCATCCACTCCTCCATGCAGGCGGCGTTGCCCGCGGAATGCACGCTTTCCGTAAGCCCCCGGTGCGCGAAAATATCCTCGATCTTGCCGATGCCGATCGTCAGAATTCCGTGTTCCTGCAAGGCGTCCAGAATGGTGGGCGCTGGCGGCACGACGCTGAAATCCCGCCGGCCCTTGGTGCGCGTGAACGCGCCTTTTTGGCGTCCGATAAACGGGCGCGCAATGACGCGGCCCACGTTATGCTCCCCGCGCAGCATGTTTCGCGCGGTTTCGCACCACGCGTAAAGCGTTTCCAGCGGGATAATCTCCTCGTTGCAGGCGATCTGGAACACGCTGTCCGCCGAGGTGTACACGATGGGAACCCCCGTGCGCAGGTGTTCCTCGCCCAGCTCCTCCAAAATCGCGGTGCCGCTGGAAGCGTAGTTGCCCAGCGTTTTGCGGCCGATGGCCTTTTCAAAATCAGCGATCACATCCGCCGGGAAACCGTCCGGGTAGGTTGGAAACGGCTGCGCCAGCCGTACGCCCGCCATTTCCCAGTGGCCGGTGGTGGTATCCTTGCCGGGACTTTTCTCCACGGCGCGCCCGGCGGCGCCCACGGCCTTTGCAGGCGGCGCGCAGGGCATGGTATCGATCGAGCACAGCCCCATGCGCATGAGGTTGGGAAGGCTTGGGTTCTCCGCCTCCAGCACATGCCGGAGGGTGTTCGCCCCTACGTCGCCGTATTGGGCAGCGTCGGGCAGCTCGCCCGCGCCTACGGAATCCAGAACGATTAAAAAGATACGCATCGCAAATTCACCTCTTCCGTACACAAAACCCTGCCTGTATTGTACACCCTTTTACGGACAAAGGAAACGTTCAAACCTGCCCTCCGCCGTACAGCGCGTCCAAGAGCGCCTTGCCCGTTTCCGTGCGGAACACCTTGCGGCGGAACGCGGCGATGGCGGCGGCACTCATCGCGTCCTCATAGGCGTTGACCAGAAAATCCGCCTCGACGAGGATTTGATAGTCCAGCCCCTCGATGTTCGCATAGGTATGGTGGCGGGCGATGAGCCAGCAAACGCGTTCGATGACGGTTTCCTCCACTTTAAGCCCGCGCAGAAGCTTCTCCGCCTCGGGCGGGCCCTCCACCTGCTGGTGCGCGCCGGACGCGCTTCCGTACTTCGCCTCGCTGCTGCGGATGCCGATATCGTGCGTCAGCGCCGCGATTTCCAACACGGCGCGCGTATCCGCGTCCAGGTTTTCCCCGTGCGCGATGGCCTGCGCAAAGCCGTACACCTTCAGGAAATGGTGTACCCGGCGCGGGTCCCCGCGGTAGTACGCAATCATCGCCAGCATCACTTGCCCGGTCATCCAAATCCCCCGCTTTCCGCTTCCATTGTACACAATGCGGCGGTTTCTGCAAAGCCCGTTCCCGAGGTTTACTTTTCGGGCGTTCCAGCGTACACTGAAGGAGAATTGGAGGAGTATGATGGACTATACATTTCTCGCTGCGGCGGCATTCGGGCTGGAAGGCGTCGTAGCGTCGGAACTCAGGCATATGCAGATCACCGTGAAGGCCGAAACGGGCGGGGCGCGTTTCACGGGCAGCCTTGCGGACGCTTTCCGCGCCAATTTGTGGCTGAAAACGGCCGACCGCGTGCTGATGGTGCTTTCCGAGGGCGAAGCCACGACGTTTGAGGATCTGTTTCAGGCGGTCTACCGCATCCCGTGGGAAACCTATATGAAGCCGGACGCGGCCATCCTGGTGAGCGGCAAGTGCGTGCGAAGCCAGCTGATGAGCGTGCGCGACTGCCAATCCGTGGCCAAGAAGGCCATCGTGCAAAGATTGATGGACAAACACCGCGTAGCCGCGCTGCCGGAAACCGGCGTGCCGTACCCTGTGGACGTCGCCCTGCATTCCGACCGCCTGCGCGTGACCCTGGACATGAGCGGCGACGCGCTGAACCGGCGCGGCTACCGCACGTGGAACGGCGAAGCGCCGCTGCGGGAAACGCTTGCGGCGGCGATGGTTTCGCTTTCCCCGTGGAAACCCGAGCTTCCCTTGTACGACCCCTGCTGCGGCACGGGCACGATCCTCATCGAGGCGGCGTTTCGCGCCACCAACCGCGCAAGCGGCATAAAGCGCAGTTTCGCGTGCGAACGCTACCCCTTTATGCCCGCCGAAGCCATGCGGGAAATCCGCCGGGAAGCCGAGGCCGCTTATGCGCCGGAAACCGCGTTCAGCATCGGCGGCAGCGATATCGACGCCGACGCCGTGCATCTTTGCGACAAGCACACCGCGCAGGCGGGGTTTGCCTACCGCATTCCCGCGGACGTGCAGGATCTGCGCACGCTGCAGCTGCCGCAGGAGAAGGGCGTGTTTTTATGCAACCCGCCCTACGGCGAACGGATGTCCGACCGCGACAGCTGCCACGCGCTGTACCGCGAGCTTGGCAACCTGTTGAAACGCCACCCCGGCTGGCAGCTGGGGGCGCTCAGCTCCGACCCGGCGTTCGAGCGGTTTTTCGGCCGCCGCGCGGCGCAAAAACGCCGCCTGTACAACGGGCGGCTGGAGTGCGAGCTGTTTATTTTCTAATCCGGCGGGGCGCTATTCGCTGAAGTCCTCCTCGACGGGCGGCATGTGCGAAAGCACCATCAGCAGCGCGTCCTCGTTGTTGTCCGGGTAATAGCGTTTGCGCACGCCCACCGCCTCAAACCCCAGCTTGCGGTAGAGCTCCTGGGCGATGAGGTTGGACTTGCGGACCTCCAGCGTCATATACTGCACGCCGAAATTCGCGGCGTACTGGATAAGCGCCTGCGTAAGCGCTTTGCCGATGCCCTGCCCGCGGTACGCATGTTTCACGGCGATGTTGGTGATATGGGCTTCCTCAAAAATCAGCCACGCGCCCGCGTACCCCAATATTTCCCCGCCGCCGCCCTCCGCAACGAGGTAACGCGCCGCGGGGTTTTCGTTCATCTCATGATGAAAGCTGGCTTCCGGCCACGGCACGGAAAAGGTGTCCAGCTCGATTTCGAACACGGCCTTCACGTCGGCCCCGGTCATACGGCGGATGATCATAGCGTTCCTTTCCGGGCGCGCTCGGCCTGCGGCGCGCGCAGATACAGCGGCGTCAGCGCGAGATAATCCACGGGTTGGCAGTACGCCGCAAGCAGGGCCGCGGCCGACGGCCGGAGATAGGAAAGGTGCGCAGGCGGGAACACGGCGCGGCTGCCCAGCGCGGCTTCCAATGCGATCCGATACGTGGGTACGCCGTCGCCCACGAACAGCAGCGGCTGGTTTTCCTTCGCCTGCGCAAGCACGGAGCCCAGATACGTTTCCAGCTTCGCGGCCATATCCGGGAGCACGCGCTCCGGCGGCAGACCTACGGTAAACGCGGCGCCATACACCTGCCCGGCCCGCGCGTCCTGGATGGGGCAAATCAGCGCGTCCGTCTGCCCGATACCCGCCGCAAGCGCCTGCAGCGCGTTCACGCCCGCGCAGGGCTTGCCCGCGCCGTGCGCCAAACCCTTCACGGTGCTCACGCCAATGCGGACCCCGGTAAACGAGCCGGGGCCGACCACGGCGGCGAACAGATCGATATCCTGCACGGCAAGGCCGGTGCGCTTTATCGCGTCGTCTATCATCGGTAGCAGGCTTGCGGAATGGGTGTGCTTGTTCACCGCCGCCGCTTCATAAGCGATCTGCCCGTGCCGGGTAACCGCAACGCCGCACACGGGGCCGGAGGTATCTACGGCAAGAATGATCATGGCTTCGCCTCCAGTTTACCGTAATCCAGCGGGTGAAACCCTCCGGCAGCGGCGAAGGAAAGCTGCCGTTCGGTTTCCCCTGTAACGGTCAGGGTAATCGCAAGATGCGTTTCCGGTATGGCTTCCAAACCCATGTCCGGCCACTCGATCACGGAAACGCCGTTTCCGTACAAGTACTCGTCCACCGCGAGCTCGAACAGCTCCCCGGCGTCTGCGATCCGGTACCAATCGAAGTGATACAGCGGAAGCCTGCCGTCCTCATATGCCTGCAGAATGGTGAAACTCGGGCTGGGAACGTGCCCGGCAATGCCCAGCCCGCGCGCGATTCCCCGCGTCAGCTCGCTTTTGCCCGCGCCCAAATCGCCCCGCAGCAACAGCACGTCGCCGGGCAGCAGCTGCCCGGCCAACGCCTCGCCCAGCGCTTTGGTTTCCGCGGCGGAACGCGTGCAAAGCTTTACCATACGCGGGGTACCGTCCCTTCGAAGTATTACGGTAAACGTCTCTTTCCGTGCAGGATAGGCGACAGCGGTTTATAGATCACGCCGCCCACGATGCTGATCGCCGTCCACTTGAGCACGTTGAACGGCCCGGTAATCAGAAATACGAACTTCCAAACCGTATCGACGCTCGGGACAACGCTCTGCCCCATGGCGATGATCGTATCCACCGGCATGCCAAACGCCGCCGCGTAGAACGGAATGAGCAGGAAAACATTCAAAAGCACGCCCGCGATAGTGGCCGCAACCGCGCCCGCCGCCATGCCGAGGATCGCGTTGTTGCGGGATTTATGCATCCGGTAGATCAGCCCCGCCGGAAGCAGCATGGCAAGCCCCATCAGGAAATCCGCCAGCTCGCCCACGCCCAGCGACGTGCTGAACAGAATGCCGACCGCGCTTTTGAGCAGCAGGATCATCATCCCGGTGAGCGGCCCCATGGCGAACGTGCCCAGCAGCACGGGGATGTTGGAAAAGTCCAGCTTATAGAACAACACGATGGGAATCTGCAGCGGCGGCAGGAATAATACGATGGAGATTGCGCCGAGGATTGCGATCACGGTCAATCGCTGGGTGGTGAAGAATTTCTTGGTGGCCTGCATAACGAACCCTCCGTCTTTAAGGGGTGATGGAGGCAAGCGCGTTGCCTGATTTGGCGGCGGTGCGCGGCAGATTTGCTTGAAGCGAACCGAAGCTGTAGCGGCGCTACCGCGAGGTTCGCTGCATACGAAGATGCCCGCAATCCCGCCAAAGCGGGGAATGTTGCTTGCCTTGATCACCCCTCACAAAAATTGCCCCCGATGGTTTCATTCATCAGGGGCAACTGCTGTTAAAACAGAGGTTGCTCTTCTCTCATCCGGACTTGCGGCATACGCCGTTTACCGTCGGCTTCGGATTTCCACCGAATCGGCCTTGCAG
The DNA here is from genome assembly GCA_023459675.1 of Bacillota bacterium. Taxonomy (GTDB): domain Bacteria; phylum Bacillota; class Clostridia; order Christensenellales; family Aristaeellaceae; genus CAXXOK01. Next base: position 9,961 of record JAEWTC010000086.1, read on the forward strand.
GCTGCGCCTGGAAGGTTCGCGGGCTGTAACCGCCGGTAGGGAATTTCACCCTGCCCCGAAGAAGCCATCACTGGGTTCTACCCGTATACCGTATCACAAGGTTGGACGAATGTCAACGCTTCAGACGATTGAAAAAGCCGCGTCTGTGGAGTTACCTGCGTGATGGCGCGGCGTCCCGTACAAGGCTTCTCAATCATCAAACCTCTACGGCGATCTCCAGCGGCTTTTGCCCCGTGAGCGTTACGCTGCGCCTGTCCGGCTGGCTGCCGCCCACGAAGAGCGTGAAGCGCTTGCCAAGGCGGGTGGGTTTGCCGTCCGCGCCGATGGCCCGGAAGGCGCTGTCCGCAATCTCCAGCGTGACGGTCTTCGTTTGCCCCGCGCCAAGCGTTACGCGCCGGAACGCGCACAGGCTGTGGTTCTTCACGGCGTCGGGCGAGGTGTGATCCTTCACGTAGACCTGCACCACCTCGTCGGCGTCGAACGCGCCCGTGTTTTGCACGGTGACGGTCACCTTGCCGTTTGCATAGCCCGCGCTGGAGTACGCAAATTTGGTATAGCTCAGCCCGAAGCCGAACGGATACAGCGGTTCGCCCGTGAAGTAACGGTAGGTGCGGTTTTGCATGGAATAATCTTCAAACGCGGGCAGATCGGAAACGCTTTGGTAGAAGGTCACCGGCAGCCTTCCGCTGGGTGAAACCTTACCGAATAGAAGGTTGGCCAGCGCCGTGCCGCCCGCCTGCCCGGGGTACCAGGCTTGCAGCAGGGCGTTGCCGCCCTCGACCGCCAAGGCGCTGCCGGAGGACAGTACCACGATTACGGGCTTGCCGGTGGCAAGCACCGCGTGCAGGAGGTTTAGCTGACCCTGCGGGAGGGTGAGATCCTTCTTGTCGCCGGAGGAGTATTCGTTGCTGGTGTCGCCCTCCTCGCCCTCCAGGGTAGCGTCCAAGCCAAGGCAGAGGATGCTCACATCGCACTGTTTGGCAACGGCAACGGCCTCGGCAATGCGGTCGTCGGGCAGCGCAAGGTTGCTGACGCCGCTCTTGTACAGATGGCTGCCCTGCGCATAGTACACGCGCGCCTTGCCCTCGCAGGCGGCACGGACGCCCTCCAGATAGGTGACGTACCGGGACGACGTTCCCGCGTAGTTACCCTCCAGGCAATTGATGCTGTTGGCGTTGGGGCCGATTACCCCGACGCTCGTGAGCTTATCCAGCGACAGCGGCAGAATGCCGTCGTTTTTGAGCAGCACCATGCACTTTTCGGCCACGGTGCGGGAAAGCGCGTCGGAGTCATCGGTATCACACTGGTCGTAGGAGATCGCGTCATAGGGCGAGCCCTCGTCGCCCAGCACCCCGAGCAGGTAGCGCGTGGTCATCAGCCGTTCGCAGGCCGTGGTGACCTGCTCCTCGGTGATCAGCCCTTCCTGCATGGCGGCCAGCACCTGCAGATAGACTACGCCGCAGTTCAGATCGCAGCCGTATTGCATGGCAAGCGCGGCGCTCTGCGTAGCGGTCGCGGTGACCATGTGGTGGAGATGGAAGTCCAGCAGCGCCCAGCAATCGCTCACGACGTGGCCCTGAAAGCCCCACTCGTCGCGAAGGATATCCTTCAGCAGCACCTTGCTGCCGCAGGCGGGCTCGCCGTTGACGCGGTTATACGCGCCCATGACGCTTTCCACGCCCGCTTCCTTCACCAGCGCTTCAAAGGCGGGCAGATAGGTCTCCCGCATGTCCTTGGGGCTTGCGATGGCGTCGAAGCTGTGGCGGATGGCCTCGGGGCCGGAATGCACGGCATAGTGCTTGGCGCAGGCGGCCACCTTCATGGTTTCGCCGTCGCCCTGCAGGCCCTTGACAAACGCCACGCCCAGCCGCGCCGTGAGGAACGGGTCCTCGCCGTAGGTTTCCTGGCCCCGGCCCCAGCGGGGATCGCGGAAGATGTTGATGTTGGGCGACCACATGGAAAGACCCTTGTAAATATCACGGTCGCCCAGCGCGGCCTGCGCGTTGTACTTGGCGCGCGCCTCCGTGGAGATGGTCTGGGCGACGGTGTGTACCAGCGCGTCGTCAAACGTTGCGGCGGTGCCGATCGCCTGCGGGAATACCGTAGCCGTGCCCGCGCGGGCAACCCCGTGCAGCGCTTCGTTCCACCAGTTGTAGGCGGGTATGCCAAGCCTAGGCACGGCGGCGGCCTTATAAGTTAGTTGCGACGCTTTCTCGTCCAGCGTCATCTTCTTTACCAGCGCGGCCGCCAGTTGTTTTGCCCTGTCTCGCGTCATGTGCGGTTCCCCTCCCTGTTATCGTTTTGAAAATCGCTGCACAAGCGCCAGCAGCGCGCTTGCCAGCTTGTTCTGGTTCTTCTTTGCGCTGCCGCGCATGCCGCCGATCAGCTCCGCCATCCGCTCCCCCGCCTCCTGAAGGCGGTCGTAAGCGGAGGTATCCTGCGACGGAACGCTAATCCTGCGGCTTTCCCGCCGTTCCGGCGCCTGCGGCTGCCGTTCATTCGCCTGCCGTCCGGCTTCCTGCCGGGGTTCGGCTGGCTGCGCCTGCTGCGGCTCGCGTTCGAGTTTCTGGCGGTTTCCTTCCGTAAGCAGGATCTCCTGCGTGAGATCCCAGCGCTCTCCGTTATAGGGCGCGGTGGCTTGCAGGCCGCGTTCCTCGCGCAGCCGCCCGGCGAACAGCTCCGCCACCTGATCTTCCCCGTGCACCACGAACACATGCCGGGGTTTTTCGGTATACGCGCCGATCCATTCCATCAGCCCGGCGTTATCCGCGTGGCCGCTGACGCCGTTCAGCTTGCGGATCTCGGCCCGGACGGAGATGGTTTCGCCAAACAGCTTCACTTCGCTGGCACCGTCCTGCAGGATACGCCCCAGCGTGCCTACGCTTTGGTAGCCCACGAAGAGCACCGTACACTCCGGCCGCCACAGGTTATGCTTGAGGTGATGGCGCACGCGCCCCGCGTCGCACATGCCGCTGGCGGAAATGATCACCTTGGGGGTTTGATCCTCGTTGATCAGCTTGGAATCGTCGGCGGTCAGCGCGATTTTCAGGCCCTCGAAGCTTAAGGGGTTGATTCCCTGCTTCAGCAGCGCGACCGTATCGGCGTCCATATAATCGTACATGTGTTCCTTGAAGGTCTGCGTTGCCTCGATGGCAAGGGGGCTGTCCACATAGACGGGAAAATCCGGGTAAGCGGTAATGCGCCGCTCCTGCTTGATTTGGCGCAGGAAATACAAAAGCTCCTGCGTGCGCCCCACGGCAAAGCTCGGGATCACAACGTTGCCGCCGCGGGCGAACGTAACCTGCAGCGCCTCCGTAAGCGCCGCCGCAATATCCGGCGCGGGGGCGTGGGCGCGGTCGCCGTAGGTGCTTTCCATGATTACAAAATCCGCGTGGGTGAAATAGCGCGGGTCGCGCAGCAGCGGCTGGTTTTTGTTGCCGATATCGCCGGAAAAGACGAGAACCCGGGTTTGCCCGTCCTCGGTTACGGTAACCTCGATGGACGCGGAGCCCAGCATATGCCCGACGTCGATCATGCGGATGGAGATTCCATCGTAAACCTCAGCCCGCTCCAGATACTTCACGGGCGTGAACAGCTTCACGGTTTCCCCCGCGTCCCGGGTGTCGTATACCGGTTCTTCCGGCGGCTCACCCTTGCGCAAAGCCTTGCGCGCCTTCCATTCCGCTTCCATTTCCTGGATGTGGGCGGAATCCATCAGCATGATGGCGCACAGATCCGCCGTGGCCTCGGTGGTAAAAATGCGGCCGCGAAACCCCTGTTTCACCAGCAGGGGCAGCCAGCCGCTGTGATCGATATGCGCGTGGGTGAGGAAAACGCAGTCCACCGCGGACGCGGGCAGCGGCAGCGGGGCGTTTTGAAACGCGTCGAAGCCCTGCTCCATGCCGTAATCCACGAGTATGCTCTTGCCGCACGCTTCCAGCAGAAAGCGGCTGCCCGTTACCTCGTGCGCCGCTCCCAGAAAGGTTAATTTCACGCAGGTACCTCCCCGTATGATAATACCGGTCTCTCCCCGCCATTGTATTGCGTTATGGTTTGCGGGTCAACACCTGCTTTAAGAATTGCCCCGTATAGCTTTGCGGGCAGTTGGCAACGGCTTCCGGCGTGCCGGTGCAGATCACCGTACCGCCCCCGTCCCCGCCTTCTGGACCCAGGTCGATCAGGTAATCGGCGCTCTTGATGACGTCCATATTGTGCTCGATCACCACCACGGAGTTGCCGTTTTCCGCCAGCTGCTGGAGCACCAGCAGAAGCTTCCCCACGTCGTCCATATGCAGGCCGGTGGTGGGCTCGTCCAGCACGTAGATGGTGCGCCCGGTGGCGCGGCGGCTGAGTTCCGCGGCCAGCTTGATGCGCTGCGCCTCGCCGCCCGACAGCTGGGTGCTCGGCTGGCCGATTTTCAGATACCCAAGGCCGACGTCAAAGAGCGTTTGCAGCTTTCGCACGATGGGCTGGTGCGCCGAGAAGAACTCCAGCGCTTCTTCGATGGTCATTTCCAGCACTTCGTAGATATTTTTGCCGTTGTAGCGCACCTCCAGCGTTTCGCGGTTGTAGCGTTTGCCCTTGCAAACGTCGCAGGGCACGTACACGTCCGGCAGGAAGTGCATTTCAATCTTCAAAACGCCGTCCCCGGAGCACGCCTCGCAGCGCCCGCCCCGGACGTTGAAGGTGAAGCGGTTGGCCTTGTAGCCCCGCGCCTTGGCGTCCGGCGTAACGGCGTACAGATTGCGGATCAGATCGAACAAACCCGTATAGGTGGCGGGGTTGGAGCGCGGCGTGCGCCCGATGGGGCTTTGGTCGATGGCGATGATCTTATCCAGCTGTTCCGTGCCCAGAATGGCGCCGCACTTGCCCGCGCGGGTTTTGGCGCGGTTCAATACCTTGGCCAGATGGTTGTACAAAATGGCGTTGACGAGGCTGGACTTGCCCGAGCCGCTGACGCCCGTCACCACGCAGAAAACCCCCAGCGGAATTTTCACGTCGATATTCTTCAGGTTATTTTCCTGCGCGTTTTCAATGGTAAGCCACTGCTGCGGCTCGCGCCGCTTTTTGGGGATGGGGATGCTCTTTTTGCCGGACAGATACTGGCCGGTTAAGGAGTTGGGGTTGTTGAGAATCTCCTCGAACGTGCCCTGCGCGGTCACCTGCCCGCCGTGGATGCCCGCGCCGGGGCCGATATCCACAATATGATCGGCGGCGCGCATGGTATCCTCGTCGTGCTCGACCACGATCAGGGTGTTGCCCAGGTCGCGCAGATGCTTTAAGGTGTCGATCAGCTTATGGTTGTCCCGCTGGTGCAGGCCGATGGAAGGCTCGTCCAGAATGTAGAGCACGCCCATCAGGCTGGAGCCGATCTGCGTAGCCAGGCGGATGCGCTGCGCCTCCCCACCGGACAGCGTTCCCGCGGCGCGCGACAGCGTGAGGTAGGACAGGCCGACGCTGTCCAAAAAAGTCAGGCGGCTGTCGATCTCCTTGCGGATCTGCGCGGCGATGAGCGTCTGCGTTTCGCCAAGCTTCACGCCGCGGAAAAACTCCCGCGCCTTGACGATGGACAGATCGGACACCTGGGCGATGTTCAGTTCGCCCACGGTGACGGCCAGCGCTTCTTTTTTAAGCCGTTTGCCCCCGCAGGCCTCGCAGGGTTCGGCGGTCATGTATTCCTCGTAGGCGGCCTTCATGCCCTCGGAGGTGGTTTCGCGGTAGCGGCGCATCAGGGAGTTGACGATGCCCTCGAACGTGGTGGTGAACCGGCCCTGCCCGTGCGCGCTTTCGTATTGCACGGTTAGTTTTTCGCTGCCCGTGCCATACATCAGAATGTCCACGGCCTCCTTGGACAGCTCCTGAAAGGGTACGTCGAGGCTGAAATTGTATTTCTTGGCAAGCGCGCGGGCATAGGTGACGGCAATGCTGGTTTGATCGTCGAAGCTCCAGCCCATGGCCTGGATGGCGCCCTGGTTGATGCTCTTGGCCGGATCGGGCACAAGGGTATCCACGCTGATGCGCTGGATGGTACCCAGCCCGTCGCACGCCGGGCAGGCGCCGTAGGGGCTGTTGAAGGAGAACATGCGCGGGGACAGCTCCTCAATGGAAATTCCACAGTCCGCGCAGGCATAATTCTGCGAAAACAAAAGCGTGCCCTTGTCAAACAGGTCGATCAGCACCAGCCCTTCGGCAGCCTTGGCGGCGGTTTCCAGGCTGTCGGCAAGGCGCTTGCGGAAGTCGTCCGAATTGCGAATCACCAAGCGGTCGATGACGATGCTTACGTCGTGCTTCTTCTTTTTGTCCAGCACCGGGGGCGTATCCAGCTCGTACATTTCGCCGTCCGCCACCACGCGCACGTAGCCCTGCTTCTGGAAATCCTGCATGAGCTTGCCGTACTCGCCCTTGCGCCCGCGCACCACGGGCGCGAGCACTTGCATGCGTGTGCCCTCCTCCTGAAACAAGATCTGATCCACCATCTGGTCCACGGTCTGCTGCTGAATCACCTTGCCGCATTGCGGGCAGTGGGGCACGCCCGCGCGCGCGTAAAGCAGGCGCAGGTAATCGTACACCTCGGTGACCGTGCCCACGGTGGAACGGGGGTTGCGGCTAGTGGTTTTCTGGTCGATGGAGATCGCGGGGGACAATCCCTCGATGGAATCGATATCCGGCTTCTCCATGCGGCCCAGAAACATGCGGGCATAGGAGGAAAGGCTTTCCACATAGCGGCGCTGGCCTTCGGCGTAGATGGTATCAAACGCAAGGCTGGTCTTGCCCGAGCCGCTTAAGCCTGTGAAGACCACAAACCGGTCGCGCGGGATTTCCAGCGTGATGTTTTTCAGATTGTGTTCGCGCGCGCCGCGGATGATAAGCTTGTCCTGCAAGGTTAACGCACCTCGATTAATTCGTATTCGGTCGTCCCCAGGCCGATCTTCTGGGCGTGCTGCAGCCCGACGCGCCAATTGGTGCCCGGGTGCAGGTCCGTAAAGTGGTCGCCGGTGCGGTGCTTGCATTCCCAAAGCGCCGAGCCCGGCAGGGGGTTCATGCGCAGCGCCGCTTCCGCGCAGGCCATATCCAGCGCCACGGGATCCGCGCTTGCGAACATGCCGACGTCGGGGATCACGGGCGTGTCGTTGCGGTTATAGCAGTCGCACAGGGGGGATACGTCCACCACCAGCGCGACGTGGAACTGCGGCTTGCCCTGCACCACGGCCTTGGCGTATTCGCTGATCTTGCAGCTCACCATCACGTAATCGGCGTCCGCGCCGCCGATGGCGCCCTGCTTGTGGCAAGAGCCAACGCAGCGGCCGCAGCCCGAGCACTTCTCCTGGTCGATCACCGCTTTATGGTTTTGCATGGTAATGGCGTCCGACCCGCAGGCGCGCAGGCACATACCGCAGCCCACGCAGCTTTCCGCGTTGACGACCGGTTTGCCGTCGCAGTGCATTTCCCGCTTGCCCGCCGTGGAGCCAAAGCCCATGCCCAGGTTCTTCAGCGCGCCGCCGATGCCGGTCAGCTCGTGCCCCTTGAAGTGCGTCAGGCTTACGATCGCCTCCGCGTCCACCGCCGCGCGGCCAAGCAGGGCATGGTCGCAATACTCCCCGTCCACCGGCACGCTGACGAAATCCGTGCCCAGAAGCCCGTCCGCAATGATGACGTGGCAGCCCGTTTGCAGCGGGGAAAAGCCGTTCTGGTACGCCGCGTCCAGATGATCCAGCGCGTTTCTGCGCATACCGGGGTACAGGGTGTTGGAATCGGTCAAAAAGGGCTTCGCGCCCATTTCCTTAAGAACGTCCACGATGACGCGGGCATAGTTGTGGCGGAGAAACGCAAGGTTGCCGGGTTCGCCGAAATGAACCTTGACCGCGGTGAATTTACCGTCCAGCGGCAGCTCCGCCATGCCCGCCCGTTTCAGGAGGTGCTTGAGCTTATCCAGCAAATTGCGGCCGCCCTGCACCCGAAAATCCGTAAAGTAAACCTTTGCCTTTTCCATGATGGTTCCTCCCTTAAGTACTTTGATCAGTATACCATACCGCAACGCGTTTGTATAGAACTAACGTTCGCCTATTGCCGTTTTTTGTATTGCGCTTCCCCGACTGTTCCTGTACAATATGCATGGCCTGCATCCCCGAAAAGGAGAACCCGCATGAGAGAAGCGCAACCGTCCATCCTGCATACCATCCGCACGCTGAAGGGCAACGAGCGCGCCTGTTTATGGACCGAGCCGCTGTGGGGCATCCCCTATAACCTGTTCGTTCCGTTCATCTCCGTTTATATGGCGGGCATCGGCCTGTCGCCGGTGATGATCGGCGTGATCGCGACGATCGCGATGGTATCCCAGGTGTTCTGGTCGCTTTTGTCCGGCGTGCTGGCGGATAAGTTCGGCCGCAGGCTGACCACGCTGGTGTTCGATTTCATTGCATGGTGCATTCCCGCGTTTTTATGGATGATCGCGCAGGACGCGCGTTACTTTATCATCGCGGCGCTGTTCAACGGCGCGTGCCGCGTAACGGAATCCGCCTGGACGCTTTTATTGATTGAGGACACGCCGGAGAGCAAGCTCATCCGGATCTTTTCCATTATTCAAATCGCGGCGCACATCGCCGGTTTCTTTGCCCCGATTGCCTATTTCTTCGTGCAGCGGTATTCCGTGGTGCCCACCGTACGCATTTTGTACGGGTTCTTCCTCGTGAGCATGCTGGTCAAGGTGGTGCTGGTGTACGCGATGTCCAGGGAAACCTCGGTCGGCCTGCGCCGGATGGAGGAAAGCCGCGGCAAAAGCATTCTGCACCGCCTGTGGGACAGCCGGCGCGTGCTGCACACGATGCTCAAAAGCCGCCGTATCCTGCTCACCATCGCGTTTATCGCCTGTTTTACCGGCCTGCGCTCCGTAAGCGACATGTTCTGGCCGCTGCTGGTAACCGGCAAGCTGGGCATCGCCGCGGAAAACCTGTCCATCTTCTCCACGATCAAAACGCTTTTGATGCTGGGAAGTTATATCTTTCTGGTGCCCCGGCTGAACCTGAAGCGCTTCAAAAACCCGGTGGGGCTGGGGCTTGCGCTGTTTATGGCGCAGGCCGTGAGCATGCTGCTGATGCCCAAAGGGATGTTCGCTTTGGTACTGACGACGGTGCTGATGGAAGGTGCGGCGCTTTCGCTGCTGATCCCGTTCACGGGAGGGCTGCAGATGGTGAATATGGACCGCGAGGAACGCGCGCGGATGCTGGGTTTCTTCTACGCGATCAGCACGCTGGTCACCTCGCCGCTGTCCACGATTGCGGGCCTGCTGGCGGGGATTGACCCGGCGCTGCCGTTTGCGATGATTTTCGTGCTGGCCGCGGCGGCGCTGCTGTTCTCCCGTTCGCTGTGGAAAATGGAACAGGCGGAAGCGGTTATAGAATAAAGTCTAAAAAGCGCTGCGCGTCCTTGCCTACGACGGCGGCGCTGGTCTGCGAACGCAATACGTGCTCTGCCGCTTCGTGCAGGGCATGCTTTGTAATGGCGTCGATCTTCGACACCACCTCGTCGGGCGTGCGCAGATAGTTCAGATGGAGCAGGCTGCGCCCGATGGACTGCATGCGGCCGGACGAGCTTTCCAGCCCGAGCAGGAACGCGCCTTTGAGCTGCGCCTTGGCGCTTAAGAATTCATCGTCCGTAAAGCCTTCGCGCAGCGCGAGCTCCATTTGCTGTTGAATCTCGCGGATCACGGTTTCGGCGTTCTGGGGCGAGGTTCCCGCGTAGACCGTGAACGTGCCGACCCCCGGATGGCTGCCGGGATAGGAATACACCGAATACGCCAGCCCCAGCTCCTCGCGGATGCGCTGGAACATACGGGAGGACATGCCCCCGCCCAAGGCGTTGGAGAATGCGGACAGGGCGTACAGCTCGTCGGCGCCCAGCGCGTAGCCCTCGTGTGCAATGCAGATTTGCAGCTGTTCGGTGTCCTTGAGCTTGGCAAGCCGCCCGCCGATATATGCCTGCGGGCCGATGGCGGGCTGCAGGTCCGCCTTGGGGAAGTGGTGGAAATACCGGTGAACGAGGGACAGAAGATCATCCCAATCGTAATGGCCCGCAATGGCGATCACGATATTCTCCGGCTGATAATGCCGCCGCCAGTAGCGGCGCACGTCCTGCACCTTATACGCGCCGATCCGCTCCGGCGTGCCGAGCACCGGCATTTTCAGCGAGCCGGAAAACTGCGCCTCTGCCAGCACGTCGCCGATCAAATCCTCCGGCGTGTCCTCCACCATGGCGATCTCCTCGAGCACCACGTTTCGCTCCTTGCGCAGATCGTCCGCCGCAAACAGCGGCCGGAGTACAAGGTCGCTCAAAATATCCACGGCGAGGGGAAGGTTTTCGTCGATCACTTTGGCGTAGTAGCAGGTGCAGTCCTTGCCGGTAAAGGCGTTGAGCTGCCCGCCGACCGCGTCCATCTCTTCGGCGATCTGCCGGGCGTTGCGGTGCTGCGTGCCTTTGAACACCATGTGCTCAATGAAGTGCGACAGGCCGTTTTCCTCCGGCGCTTCGTTCATCGAGCCCGCCTTGATCCAAACGCCGATCGTGCAGCTGCGCAGATGCGTAAGCGGCTCCCCCACCACGCGAAGCCCGTTGGGTAACGTAATGCTATGGAACATGAGGTTCAATCCTTCTCTACGGGTTGTAAGCGGCGATGAACGCCGCCTAAGTACATTGGACAAAGATTGGCCGCGCAAGCGCGGCCAATCTGCAGTAATGCTATTCCTGCCGATGCCGGACAGGCGATTTAGCGCCCGTCGCGGCGCGGGGGTCTGCGGTTCTGCCCGCCGCCGGGGCCGCCGGGTGCGGGCCCGCCGGTGCGGGGCGCGCCGCCGAAGCCGCCGTTGGAATACGTGATATCGTTGCGGATCAGGTTGACGCGGCCCTGGCTGTCGATCTCGTTGACTTTGACTTCGATCTCGTCGCCGATGTTCATCACGTCTTCCACCTTCTCCACGCGGTGGTCTGCCATCTTGGAAATGTGCAGCATGCCGTCCTTGCCGCCTGTCAGCTCGATAAACGCGCCGAAGTTCATGATGCGGACGACCTTGCCCAGGTACACGTCGCCCACTTCCACGTCCTTGGCGATGCCTTCGATAATCTTGCGCGCCTTGGCGGCGGCGTCGGCGTCCGGCGTGGCGATGTACACGCGGCCGTCGTCCTCGATGTCGATCTTCACGCCGGTTTCGGCGATGATCTTGTTGATCATCTTGCCGCCCGGGCCGATGACCTCGCGGATCTTTTCGGGGTTGATGGTGAAGCGGACGATCTTGGGCGCATACTTGCTCATGGTCTCGCGCGGCTTGGCCAGGCAGTCCAGCATCTTCTGCAGGATGTGCAGGCGGCCAACGCGGGCCTGGGTAAGGGCCTTGTCCAGAATCTCCCGGTCAATGCCCGCGATTTTGATATCCATCTGAATGGCGGTGATGCCCTTCACGGTGCCGGCGACCTTGAAATCCATATCGCCGAGGAAATCCTCAAGGCCTTGAATGTCAGTCAGAACGGCGACCTTATCGCTGCCGGTGTCCTTGATCAAGCCCATGGCGACGCCCGCGACCGGGGACTTGATGGGCACGCCCGCGTCCATCAGTGACAGGGTGCTGCCGCAGACGGAGGCCATGGAGCTGGAGCCGTTAGAGCCCAGAATTTCGCTCACCAGGCGCAGCGCGTACGGGAAAACGTCCTCATCGGGGATGACGGGCAGAAGCGCCCGCTCCGCCAAAGCGCCGTGTCCGATTTCGCGGCGGCCGGGGCTCTTGAGGCGGCCCGCCTCGCCGGTGGCGTAGGGCGGCATATTATAGTGGTGCATATAGCGTTTGAAGTCTTCGGTGCCAAGGCCGTCGAGCATCTGCACTTCGC
>JAEWTC010000087.1 GCA_023459675.1 Bacillota bacterium
CCGGAGAAGGAGAAAAGATATGCTTTTCTCCTTCTCTTTATTTGCAGGTAACTGGGGTTTCTTCCCAGCGCGGAACTGTTTATGGCAAGTTTCAAGCCCCTTTGCTATAATGGCTTTGGAGACGAAATATGACCGGGTACCGCGGCGCAGTGAAACCCGGCGCCGGGCGCGATGGGAGAACCAAAGTGAGCGAAGTGAACGAACTGGAATTGGTATTCCCCACAAAGCCCATGAAACGGCGGCGGCGGAGTACCTTCAGGAGCATATCCGAAACGGGGAAACCAGCCTCCACGGGGACAGCGGCCTGGACAGCGCGGACAGCTATGACGAGTGGCTGGAAAGAGTAAGCGGCGCGCTAACGCTCGACGTTCGCTCCATCATCTTTTTCGCCATCCGGAAAAGCGATCGGAAGCTCGTCGGCACGATCAACGTCCGGCATCCCTATCAGGGATACGTGCGGATCCACGGACATATCGGGTATGGCGTACGGCCCGCCGAACGCCGAAAAGGATATGCGACCATGATGCTGCAAGCGGCGCTTGCCTATTGCAGAACGATCGGGCTGGACAAGGTGCTTTTAACCTGCGACAAGCAAAACGTTGCCTCCGCTAAAACGATCATCAAGTGCGCGGGCATTTTTGAGAAAGAAGACCGGCTCAGCGACGGAACGCTGGTGCAGCGCTATTGGATTGCGCTTTAACCGCCTGACAGAAGTATAGCCCGCAACGTGAGAGCTTGCCCCACCGGCCGGAGGATCAAAAGAGACTCTTTTCCATTTCGGAAAAGAGTCTCTTTGAATCGGTTGCAATGGGTTCTCCATCAAATGTCCCCAACGCAGCGGCGGATCGGCGTTTGACGCACACAGACCGCGCCTGTATGCCCGGCCGCGCAAGCCATGAGGAGCGGCGGTCAAATTGGCACAACAGCGGATACCGCGGCCCGCCTTGCCTGTTTCCTATACCTCGCCGACCGTTTCCCCCGGAATCAGCGTGCAGGGAACCAGCGCGATTTCCGGAATGGAGGACTTGGGCTTCTCAATCAGCTCCACCAGCTTGCGCGCGGCTTCGGTGCCCAGTTTCCGGGTATCCTGCCGCATGGTGGTCAGCCTGGGCTTCATCAGCTGCATCATGGGAATGCCGTCGTAACCGGCGATGGAGACGTCGTCGGGGATCTTCAGCCCAAGCTCCGCAATGGCTTCGTACGCGCCGAAGGCGGCGTAATCGTCCGAAATCAGGATGCAGGTGGGTTTATCCCGCAGGGCGAGCAACGCCTGCGTGGCCTTGAACACGCTGGCCGTTTCGTTATATCCGCATTCCATGACGTACTCTTCCTGCACGTGCAGGCCCAGCCGCTCCATGGTGCGGTAGAACGAGCCCAGGCGCGTGTTGGTAACCGCGCTTCTGCGGCCGTGGATGTAGGCGATTTTGCGGTGGCCCTTGCCGTAGGTGTATTCCACCAGCTGGCGCATGCCCTCGGCATTGTCGGACTGGATGCAGGTATGGTTGTCAAACAGATGGTCGATCGTCACGATGGGCAGATCGCTGTTGACCAACTGTACGATCTCCGGCGCCAGAAAATCAATACAGGCGATGCAGGCGCCGTCCACCTTGCGCTGCTGGCAGTGTTCCAGGTAGGTCATCTCGCTGTCGCCCATGTTGTGGCAGATAAAGGTAACGTCGTACCCGCAGCGCTCGGCCTCCTGCTTGAAGCTCTCCAGCACGAAGGAAAAGAAGGGGTGGGTCAGCCCGCTTTGGTGATCGTCCACAAACAAAACGCCCAGGTTATAACTGCGCTTGGTCTTCAGCGCGCGGGCATGGGCGTTTGGATAGTACCCGATTTCCTTGGCGGTTTGCATGATCATCTGGCGCGTGGTTTCGCTGATGTCGGTGTACCCGTTCAGCGCCTTGCTTACGGTGGAAATTGAGAGTCCGCAGCGTTTGGACAGTTCCATGATTGTGACGGCCAAGTAAGCATCCCCTGTCTGAAAAGCTTTCTGCATCCATAAATATGCGATCGTTTTCGTTATTAGCGTATATCCAGCGGGGGCAATTGTCAAGCCATTTCAGGCTTCTCTGGCGAAACTTTTCGTTCTTTCCGCCATACGCCGCGCAACGGGGGGACGGGGTTTCCGGGCAAGCCGCGGCGGGGCCGGGCTCCGCTTCGGCGCGCGGGCGTACGCAAAGAGCCGCTGCGTGGCAGCGGCTCTTTGCGTATCGTTTTGCATTTGGACACGGCATTTCTTTAGACCGTTTCGAAACCCTTACCGGCGAAACGCCGCTTTGCCCGGGTAGACCGCGGCGGGGCCGAGCTCCTCTTCGATGCGCAGGAGGCGGTTGTACTTCTCCACGCGCTCACTGCGGCTGGGCGCGCCGGTTTTAATCTGCCCGGCGTTCAGGGCCACGGCAAGGTCGGCAATGGTCGTATCGCCCGTTTCGCCCGAGCGGTGGGAAATGACCGCCGTAAAGCCCGCCTGCTGGGCCAACTGCACGGCCTCGATGGTTTCCCACAGGGAGCCGATCTGGTTGAGCTTGATCAGGATGGAGTTGGAGCTTTTCTCGTCGATCCCACGGCGCAGACGGCGGGTGTTGGTCACGTAGAGATCGTCCCCCACCAGCTGCACCTTGCGGCCCAACCGGGCGTTCAGCTTCTTCCAGCCCTCCCAGTCCTCCTCGTCGAGCGCGTCTTCAATGGAGGCGATCGGGTACTTGTCCACCATCGTTTCCCAGAAATCGATCAGCTGATCGGCGGTGTAGCTTACCTTGTGCTTGGGCAGCGTATACCCGCCCGCGGCCTTCCATTCGCTGGAGGCGGCGTCGATGGCGAGCATGAAATCGTCATAGGGCTTGTATCCGGCCTCTTCGATGGCGCGGATCAGGTAGCGGATCGCTTCCTCATCGCTAGCCAGGTCGGGAGCGTAGCCCCCCTCGTCGCCCACGGCGGTGGAGTGCCCGTCCTTTTTCAGGATCTTCGCCAGCGCGTGAAATACCTCGGCGGACCAGCGCAGCCCCTCGGCGAACGACGGCGCGCCTACGGGCATCACCATGAACTCCTGAATATCGATATTGTTGGCGGCGTGCGCGCCGCCGTTCAGCACGTTCATCATGGGCACGGGCAGCGTGTGCGCGGCCGCGCCGCCCAAAAAGCGGTACAGCGGAACGCCCTGCGCCTGCGCCGCCGCCTTCGCGGCCGCCAGCGACACGGCGAGGATCGCGTTCGCGCCGAGCCTGGACTTATCCTTGGTGCCGTCCGCGGCGATCATCAGGGTGTCCAGCGCGGCGGTAGCCGATGCGCTTTTGCCCTGCAGCAGGGCGTTGATTTCCCCGTCGATATGCCCGGCGGCCTTGCGCACGCCCTTGCCGCCGTAACGCTTGGGGTCGTGGTCGCGCAGCTCCAGCGCTTCAAACTGGCCGGTGGACGCGCCGCTGGGAACCGCCGCGACGCCCTGTACCCCGTTCTCCAGCGTGACCTCGGCTTCGACCGTCGGGTTGCCGCGGGAATCGAGTATCTCGCGGCCATGGATATTTCGAATTGTATCGCTCATAAAATTGAACCTCCGTTTCGGCGGGCCGTTGCCGGCCCTGGGCAGGCGCGCCGGTTGGCGGGCCTGCCCATAGTATACCGCTTCGGATGGGTTTGCGAAACCTTCCGTTTACGCAGCGTGTTTGCGCGACAGGCGGATGATCTTAATCAGTTCCGCGGGCTTGGGGGTTTTTCCGTACATCAGCACGCCCATGCGGTAGATGCCCGCGGACAGCACCCCGATGCCCACCGTGGTAATCAGCAGCAATGAAATGGAGATCACGATCTCATACCAGGCGGGCTGGGACATGGCGATGCGGGCGAACATCGCCATCGGCGACGTCAGCGGGATGTAGGAGCACACGATCATCAGCGAGCTATCCGCGTTTCCGGAGGATACGGCGGAGATGACGATGATGAACGCCGCCACGAAGCACATCAGCACCGGCATAATCGCCGCCGATACGTCCTCAATGCGGGAGACCAGCGAGCCGATGGCGCCGTACATAAACGCGTACAGGAAGAAGCCCAGGAAGAAGAACACCAGCACATAGCCGACCAGCGGCAGGGGCATGTTGAAGATGGAGGCGATGATTTCGTTCCCCGCCCATGCCGACGCGTTCAGGTGGTAGAACAGCACGGCCGAGCCGAAGATCGCGCCCATCTGGATAAGCCCGGAAAGCGCGGCGGCGATGGTTTTGCCAAACAGCAGCGCGTTGGTGCCCGTGGAGGTGATGAGAAGCTCCATCGTGCGCGAACCTTTTTCCGTGGCCACGGAGGTGGCAACGATCTGGCCGTAAATGATGATCGCCATATACAGCGCCATCAGCATTACGTAGGTATAGAAGAACGTATCCGTTTCGCTGACGCCCAGGTTATCCACGCCTACGTTCACGGCGGGGCTTACGATCGCGTTGACCTGCGCCTGGGTCAGGTTCAGCCCGGACAGCAGATCGTAACGCGCAGCGGCGGTAACCGCCTCGTAAAGCGTGGGCACCGTGGTATCCGTAAGTCCCAGGTTGCGCGCGATATAGGTGACGGAATCCCCGCTGCGCAGGATGACCGCGCCGGCGTATACGCCGTTTTGCACCTGTTCACGCACGGCCGCCTCGTCTTCGGTTACCAGCTGCATGGCCCTACCGTTCATCCCGGAGGCCAGCAGCACCAGCGCTTCGTCGCTGAAAGCGCCGTTCACGTTCACGATGGCGAGCGCGTCCGGATCATCGGCCGCGTCGGTCAGCTGCGCAACCTGCGTAACCGGCGCCTGCGGCGCGGGCGTTTCTTCCTTGTTAAAGAGGGTCTTGATGTTGGGGAAGCTCAGCAGCCCCGCAAGCACCAGCACGAATACCAACGTCATCACGGTATAGAGCTTCGATTTGAAATAGCCGTTGAGCTCAAACCGAAGCACGGAGTAAAATTGTTTCATCTCTCTGCCCTCCTAGATCGCTTTGCTCGTGTATTCCACGAAAATGTCTTCCAGCGTCGGCTCGTATACGTGATAACCCTCCACGGGCAGCCCGGCGTCGCTCATAGCGGACAGAATGGGCAGCGTATCCTTCACCTGCGGCACGAACAGATGGATGTTCTGCTGCGTATCCTCCGCGCGGATACCCTTGCCCTGCAGATAGGAGAGCGCCTGCGCGCGCGCGGCAGCCGGCAGATCCAGCACAAGGTGACGGCGGTCGTAGGTGCGCTTGTGCTCCTCAATGGAGGTGTTGAGCACGATTTCCCCCTGGTTCAGGATCACGATATGCTCGCAGAACTCTTCCACGTAGCCCATCTGGTGGCTGGAGAACAGCACGATTTTCCCCGCCGCGATGGTTTCGCGGACGATGTCCTTCAAAAGCTTGGCGTTGACGGGGTCCAGGCCGGAAAAGGGTTCGTCGAGGATCAGGATCTCGGGGTCGTTGAGCATCGCGACGGCGAGCTGGATCTTCTGTTGATTGCCCTTGGACAGCGTATCCACCTTCTTGGCCGCGTAATCCTGCAGTTCCATGCGCTCCATCCAGTGCCGGACGCTTTTTTTGGCGTCCGCTATCGAAAGGCCGCGCAGGTTGGCCAGATATTCCAGCTGCTCCACAATCAGGCGCTTGGGGTACAGGCCCCGCTCCTCCGGCAGATAGCCGATGCGGATATCCCCGCGGCGGAACGGTTTCCCATCCAGAAGCACCTCGCCGCCGTCAGCGGAAAATACGTCCATAATAATGCGGATCGTCGTCGTTTTGCCGGCGCCGTTGCGCCCGAGCAGCCCAAGCGAATGACCGCTTTCCACGGCGAAATCAACGCCCTTGAGAACCTCGTGATCGCCAAAGCTTTTCGTTAGCTGCCTGACTTCCAGTCTCATACAATTCTCCCCTCTGTCTCTTGGGTTGGCAGCACGGCCGGGGTATGCGGCCGCATACCCCGGACTTGCATAGCGTAAGCGTATGATTCCTGCGCGCATCTGTCAAGATGCGCCGCTTGTAGCATACGCAAACCGTGTCCAAATATACAAAAATCCCGCTGATTCAGCGGGATTTTCAGGTGGCCTCGCCTTGCGGCTGGGTTTCCGCCGGTTCGCTCCGGGGTTCCGCCGGTTCGGGCGGCGCATCCGCGGGCGTTTCCGCCGGCGGTTCTCCCTGCGGCGCTTTCGCCTTGCCTCCCCCGTGCCCGCGCAGGCTGCCCCCGATGGAGATCACCGCGCCGACCAGCAGGAACAGGTAATAGGAAAAGAAACGCCAAACAAGCAGCGCAAGCCCGATGGTACCCTTGGTAAACGCGCCGGCGAAGAAGATCAGAAATCCGCCCTCCTGCGCGCCGCTGGCGCCCGGCAGGGGCGTGTAGCTGGCGCTGATGAACAGCAGAAATGAAACCGTCAGCAGCTGGTACCACGGCACGCCGGTCAGCCCGAACGCGTAGTAAACGCTCAACGGGATGCTCATCAGCGACAGGAGGCTCAGCCCCGCGAACACCAACTGGCCGATCAGCCGCTTGGGGTACTTCATCAGCCGGAGGATGGACATATGATACATATCCATCCCGGCCTCGATGCGCACAATCCGCTCCTCCGGCCGTTTGATGATGTGCATTTTCGCGCCGATCCGCACGAAGAACAAGAGGATCGACTGTACCAGGGGGCGGTGCAGCGCCACCAGCAAGATGAGCGGAATGGACAGGAAGTTGATGCCGTAGCCGATGTAGATAAACCATTTCGCGCGCGGGAGCTGGGCGTTGACGTAGTCCTTGTTCAGCGCCCATAAAACGCCGGCGAATACCACCATCATAATTTGCAGCGCCAGAAACTTGATGGAAAGCGCGGAGGTTGCGATGGGTACGGGGATTTTCCGCTTATTGAGGTAATACACCTGCATGGGCTGCCCGCCGCTGGAACCGGGGGTGATGTTGCAGTAGTAGAACCCAAGCAACGTAATATAGGTGGCAAAGCTGACGGAGATGGGGTACTTCTGCCTGCGCAGGAAGAAATACAGCCCCAGCATATCGAAAAACATGTACCCGAACCAGCCTAAAAACGCGCAGAAAAGCCACTCCACCTTTAGCGTAAACAGCGCTTCCCAGGCATTGGTCAGGTCGCTGTTCGAAAAGGCGATGTAAACGATCAGGCCCAGCGTAGCTGCAATAAACAGGAAGCTGAAAATCCTACGTTTCATGCAAGGGTCCTCTCTGTTTATTTTCAATCAGGGTACGGTAGCGGGCCTCCACGGTGAGCATGAGCCGCTCCCACGGAATCGGGATGGTTTCCCTCGCCTGCAGACCCGCGGCCCGCGCGCCGGGAAGCGCCTGCGCAATGCCCGCGGCAATTTCCTGCGGGGTATTCTCGCATAGAAACCCGTTCTCGTTGTGCACGATGCCCTCCGCCGAACAGCTGCCCGCAATCAGCAGCGCCGAGGTGCCCATGGCCGCCGCCTCGCGCACCACCATGGGCGCGTTATCGTACAGCGAGGGGAAAACCATCAAATCGGCGCGCTCATACAGCGCCATCAGCAGCTCGCGCTCGCTGAGGAAGCCGGTAAACAGCACGTCTTGCTCCAGGGAAAGCTCCCGCGCAAGGGCCTTGATCTTACCCAGATCCGGCCCGGTTCCCACCATGATCAGAAACGTTCGCTGCCCCTGCGCTTTGAGCAGCGCGCAGGCGCGCAGCACGGAATCCGGGTTTTTCTTCAAATTCTGCTGCCCCGCAAAAATCAGCACGGGAACGCCGTCGGGGACCGGAAACCGCTCCAGCGCCCTGCGCTTGCCCTCCGGGGTGACCGTATACAGGTCGGTGCCGTTGGGCATGACCACGGGGTTGCCCCGATAGCCGTAGGATTTCAGCACTTCGCACGTCTGCCCGTTGACCGCCCATACCTCGTCGCAGGTTTCGTAAAACCGGGCGATCGTGTCGACCACCGCCTGCGCGACGTGTTTGGAGTGGGTGGCTTTGCGGAAATCGTCGTAATACTTGGAGTGGAAGGTCGCCACCAGCGGCACCCCGTCGCGCCGGGCCAGCCGCCGCGCCTCCGCGCCCACAAAGAACGGGCTGTGCGTATGCAGGATATCAAACTTCATGGCGTTCACGGCGCGGCGGTAGGCGCCGTCCCACAAGGGGATGCCCGCCCTGTATACCTCGCCGGGCACATGGACGCCCCTGTACAATAGCGTTTCACAGCTTTCCAGCTTCGGGTACCGGGTGTTTTCCGGCGCGATATAGAGCGTGCGGTGACCAAGCGCCGCAAGCTGCTGGCAATAGCTGAGCATGACGCGCCCCACGCCGTCGATCGTCGGAGGATAGGACTCGCAGAACTGTCCGATCAGCACGAAAGGAATGCCTCCGTTTCAGGGTTTACCAGCGCAGCAAACCGCGATTCTTTCGACAGTATATCACAGCCGCCCCGGTTTGGATACGGCACAAGCAGCCAAACAGCCTCCGGCAGCCCGCAAACGCGCTTCCGGAGACCGGCAAAAACATGGCGTTCCTTACCAATATACTGAAAAACCGCGGGCCTGTCAAACTGCTTGACGGGCAAACCGCCGCGCGGCTATAATAAAAGCAACCGATGAACCGGCAGATACGACACGCAGAGGACAGGTATGGAAAACGTTCAAAACCATGTTCGCGCGCAGGGCGGCGCCCCCTTCTCCCAGCGTCCGTTTGACGTGCTGGATGGCCTGGCGCTGACGCAGATTATCTATATGCCGATGGAAGGCTTTCTGACCGGCGATGAAACCGCGGGGCTCAAAGCGCTGTGGACGTTCATTTCGCTGAAAACCTTGGACCCCTTCCCCACGTTCTACCTGCGCAAATGCTATGCGTTTTTGCAATGCTGCGCCGCCGCGCCGCGGTATGACGCGCTTTCGCTGTTTGATTATTGCAACCACATCGACCCCGACCAGGAAACGCAATTCTGCGCCTGTACGTTTGCCCTGCCCGACGGGAACCGGTTCGTTTCGTTTCGCGGCACCGATTTAAGCATGACCGGCTGGAAGGAAGACTTCAATATGTCGTTCATGACGGTGCCCGCGCAGCTGGAAGCCGTGCGCTATGTGGAGCAGGCGGCCGCGAAGTTTGCGGGAAAGCTGCTGCTGGGCGGCCACTCCAAGGGCGGCAACCTGGCGCTGTACGCCGCCTGCCACGTATCCGAGGCTGTGCGCGAACGCATTGAGCGCGTCTACAGCTTCGACGGCCCCGGCGTAGACAAGCAGACGCTTGGCGCAGACGGCTATCAGGCCGTGCGGGACCGCGTGCAGAGCTGGATTCCGCAAAGCTCGGTCATCGGGATGCTGTTGTGCTATCACCCGGATTATCTGGTGGTGAAGTCAAGCGCCGCGGGGCTGATGCAGCACGACGTATTTACCTGGCACGTGGAAAACGGCGCGTTCGTTTCCCTGCAGGAACTGGACCTGTCCACGCGCATCGCCAACGAAGCGTTCAGCCTCTGGCTGGATCAGCATTCCGAGGAAGAGCGCAAATTAATGGTGGAGATCGTATTTAAGATCGTTTCGGGCATCGGGGAGGACAACATCGGCCCGCTGTACGAAGACCCGCGGGGAAGCTCGCTGAAGATGTTCTCCGCCTTTGCCAAGCTGGATTTTGAAATGCGCGCGAAAGCGGTGAAGCTGTTCGCGGGATTATTGTCCACGGAAGCGGGCTACGCCATCCGCCAGCTGCTGGCCAAGGTGCTGCGCACCTGAGTTAAAACTGCCGGAAAAACGCCTCGATATTACAATGCGCTATGTTTTCCCGTTCTTCCTGGGTGAGCGGAAGCGCTTCAAACCGTTCCCGCTCGATAACCGGGTCCCACATGGGGTAATCGGTGCCAAACAGCACGCGGTCCGGCCGGTAGCGGCGCACGATCTCCGCGCCTTTTTCCGGCGTGAGGGCGTAAAGGCTGGAGGAGGTATCCACCCAAACGTTGTGGAGCTGGGCAAGCGTATCGCAGGCGCTGTCCCAAATCGACCAGCCGCCGAAATGCGCTGCGATCACCTTCACGTCCGGCACGGCCTCAAGCGCCTTTGCCAGCCGCCGCGGCTCGCTGTAGGGGAAGCGGAAATCGCCCGCGTGCATCATCGCGGGCATGTTCTCCCGCGCGAGGCATTGGAACAGGTGGATAACGTTATCGCCGTCCAGCAGCACCTTTTGCATATCCGCGTGTATTTTCACGCCCAACAGCCCGCCCGCCTTGATCCGCTTCAGCTCGGCGGGGACGTCCGCAAAATCCGGGTGCATGGCGCCAAACGCCATCAGCCGGTCCGGGTACTCCGCCACGGTGCGCATCAGGTAATTGTTGATGCCCGTCACGCGCTCCGGCGTTACGGCAACGCCGTGCACGAGGTGCTTCCTGATCCCCGCAAGCTGCCCGCGCTCCAAAAGCGTTTCCAGCCGCCCCTCGTGCTGCATGGTCATTTCATAAAAATCCGCCGTGGCAAGCGAGGCCTTGCCTGCGATTTCCCCGGGATAAACGTGCGCGTGCGCATCGATATAATACAAGCCGAACCGCTCCTTTGGCCGAGAAAATTCCTTCTCCATATATAGCGCGGCATGCAAAGAATGTCAACCTCGCCGGGAACAAACCGGCGTGCAGGATCGTCTATTGATCAGACTGACACAGGGAGGTGCGCGGATGACGGAGCGGCTGCTGAAAAAAGCACAGCGCGGCGATGCCGACGCGTTCGTCAAACTGTGCGCACCCCTGGAAGGCATGGTCTACCGCCATTGCCTGCAGATGCTGAAGAATCCGGCAGACGCGCAGGACGCGGCGCAGGAGGCCATGCTCAAGGCATTCCGCTCCATCGCCGCCTTTGAGGCGCGCAGCGAGCTGGCAACCTGGCTGTTTCGAATCGCGCACAACACCAGCCTGGATTTTTTGAAGAAAGCTTATCAGCAGCGGGAAGGCACGTCGCTGGACAGCCTGCGCGAACAGGGCTTCGACCCGCCCTCGGACGGGCAGACGCCCGAGGACGCGTATCTGCAAGGCAGCGAGCAAGCCATGCTCAAGCAGGCGGTTTCCGCCCTTGCCCCGCGCCAGCAGGCGCTGCTCTCCCTGCGCTACGGCGACGGCTACAGCTACGAGCAGATTGCCGACGCCATGAACCTGACGCTGGGTACCGTGAAAAGCGCGCTGAACAGAGCCAAAGAGGAATTGAAGGCCGCGGTGCAAATCCGCCAGCAATGAGGGAACCAATCGGGTTTCCGCTCGTCTAGTATAGAGAAGGGAGGTCAACACATGAAACAAACGCAAAATTTCGATGCGCTGGATCGCGCGTTGACCGACCTGCATCAGGCGGACGTCCCCGCGGGCTTTTCAGCCTCGTGGCGCGACGCCGTGAAACGAGAGGAGCCTGTCCCCATGCAAACCGAAAAGCCGCTATCCTGGCTGCGGCGCGCCGCCCTGCCCATCGCCGCGGCGCTGGTGCTGATCACCGGCACGCTGGTCACCGGAGCGCTGACCCCGCCCGCGCAATACGACGCGGGCACGGCGGAAAACGAAACCTACGATACCGACACAACCCTTACGAGCTCCGCGGCGGACTACGGGTACCAGCGCTCGGCGGACGTAAGCTTCGCACCTGCCCCCGCGCCGGAATACGCGGCGGACGCCGCGGCCAAAGGCGCTGGAGAAACCGCAAGCGGAACGGTAAGCGACGACCGCAAAATTGTGCGCACGGTCAGCCTTACGCTGTCCACCGCGGCCTTTGAGCAGGACTACGCCGCCGTGCTCGCCCTCACGCAAGGCGCGGGCGGTTACGTAGGCTCCGTCAGCTCCTACACGGAGCAGGCGGAAAACCGCACGGCGTCGTTTGATCTGCGCATCCCCGCCGACCGGCTGGAGAGTTTCTTAAGCGGGGTCGGCGGCATCGGCCGGATTACCGAGCGCTACGAAACCGCGGACGACATGACCGTTTCGTATACCGATACGCAGCTGCGGCTTTCGAACCAGCGGGCCAAGATGACCCGCCTGCAGGAACTGCTTGCGCAGGCGGAGACCGTGGAGGACCTGCTGGCCGTGGAAAGCGAGATCGCCAACACGCAGTATGAAATCGACAGTCTGGAAACCTCCCTGCGCTTCATCGACCGTCAGGTGGAGTACGCCACCGTAAGCGTGTACCTGCGGGAGCGCGCGGCCATCGATACCGCGGCCGCGGGCGATCTGACCCTGGGCGAGCGGATCCGAAGCGGCCTGAGGGCGTCGGTGGATTGGCTTCAGGCTTTCTTCACCAACATGCTCGTGTTCCTGGCCGCCGCCGCGCCGGTTCTCATTCCCCTGGTGCTCCTGTACGTCGTGTTCCGGCTCGTACGCAGGAGCAGGCATTCCCATTCCAAAAAGGACAACTGATAAATAGGAGGAAATTCTCATGAAAAAACTACTGAGCCTGATCCTGGTTCTCGCGCTGTGCGCATTCGCCGTTTCCGCTCTCGCGGATGACAACACCGTTACCGCAATCGGCACCGGCTCCGTGAAACTGGTTCCCGATATGGCTTCGTTCTCCATCGGCATCAACACGCAGGACGCGCTGGTGTCCACCGCGCAGGCGGCCAACAACGCCGCGATGGACGCGGTCATCACCGCGCTGACCGGCCTTGGCGTAAACAAGGACGACCTGCAAACCAACAGCTTTTCCGTGTATCCCGTGTACGACTATTCCACCGATACCCCCGTTGTGAACGGCTATGAGGTGAGCAACACCGTAACCGTGATCGTGCGCGATCTGGCAAAGCTGCCCGCCCTGTTGGACGCGGCGGTGGAAGCGGGCGCCAACAACGTGTACAGCCTCGGTTTCCAAAGCTCCCAGCAGGCGACCGCCTATGACCAGGCCCTGAAAGCCGCCGCGCAGGACGCGCTGCGCAAGGCCGCGCTGATTGCGCAGGCCGTGGGCAAAGAAGCGGGAAGCGTGCTGTCCCTCGATGAAATCTCCACGTCGACCGGTATGGTTTACGGCGGCGCGGCCTACTCCATGGAATCGTCCTACAGCGCGCCCATCGAAAGCGGCATGGTAACGGTTACCGCGCAGGTGGAGGCCACGGTCGCCCTCAACTAGCATTCTTGATTTTCAGCCCTCGCCCGTGCTACAATAGCCCTATGGACGCACGATTGGTTTCAGCCGCCGAAGCTTTGCTTCGGCGCGCTGGGTTTTTGGGCCCGAAGGCAACGGTTCTGGTCGCCCTCAGCGGCGGCGCAGATTCCGTTGCCCTTTTGCTGACCGCCTTAGAGCTGCGAAAAGCACACGGCCTTACCGTATGCGCGGCGCACGTGGAGCACGGGCTGCGGGGAGAAACCTCGCTTGCCGATGCGGCGTTTTGCAAAGCGCTGTGCGAAAGGCTTTCCGTGCCCTTTACGTGCGACCACGCGGCGCTTGCGGGCGGCATGGCCGCGCCGGGCGCGGAAGCCGCGGCGCGCGACGCGCGCTACGCACTGCTGCTGGCCCGCGCCAAGGAATGCGGCGCATCCGCGCTGCTGCTGGCACACCACCAGGACGATCAAGCCGAAACCGTGTTATTCCACCTGCTGCGCGGCAGCGGGGCCAGGGGCCTGGGCGGGATGCGCGAGCTGACCGTGCGCGAAGGCGTTACGCTGTGCAGGCCGTTCTTGGGCCTGTCCAAGCAAACGCTGATCGACGCGCTGGAAGGGCAGCCCTATTGCACCGACGAAACCAACCGGGAACCCGTTTGCCTGCGCAACCGCCTGCGGCAAACGGTATTGCCGCTGCTCACCGCCGAAAACCCCGCCGCGATCCCCCACATCGCAAGGTCCGCCCGGCTTATACAGCTGGATGAGGACTGCCTGCAAAAGCAGGCCGCGCGGAAGCTACAAAAAGCGCTGATCAGCACGCCCCCGTTCTTCTGCCTGCGCAAAAACACGCTCAGGCGCGCGGACCCGGCGCTGCGGCTGCGCGTGCTGCGCGCCTTTACGGAGCTGGGTATGCGGGCCCTCGGCCAAACGCCGGACGAAGCGGCTCTCTCTGCGGACGATACGTTTACGATGCTTACCCTGCTGGACGCGCGGGAAAACGACGGGCTCAATCTGCCGGGCGCGCTGCGCGCCGTTTCCACCGAACGTTTTTTGCACCTCGTGCGCATGGAAGGCGGCAAACCGCTCCGCCCCGCGCCCCCGCTGCCCCCGCGGCCGCTGCCCGCGGCGGGCCAAGCCTTGACATTTGGCGCGATTACGCTTACCATGTTGCCGCATACGTCCGGCGCAATTCCCGACGGCAAGCGCGCCGTAGTGCTGCCCCTGCGCCTTGCGCAGGCCGCGGTGGTGCGCTATCCCAAGCCGGGCGACCGCTTCCGCCCCTTCGGCGCGGCAGGCGCGAAGCCGCTGCGCCGCTACCTGACCGACCAGAAGCTGGACCCGCCCTTCCGCAGCGCGCTTCCGGTGGTTGCCGCGGGGCAGGAGATCCTCTGGGCCGTCGGCCTGGGCGCCGCGGAAAGCACCCGCGCGGGCGGCGAACCCTCCGTTTGGCTTTCCCTGCAGGGCGAACTGCCCTGGTTGAATATCTAAGGTTAAAGGAGCATGCCCATGAAACCTGATTGTACGCTGATGGCCGATCTTTCTGAGATTTTGATTTCCGAGGAGCAGATCAAAGCCGCCGTGCAACAGCTTGGCGCGCAGGTGACGAAGGATTATCAGGACAAGAACCCGCTGATGATCTGCATTCTGAAAGGCTCGACCATCTTTTTTACGGATCTGATCCGCGAGATCGATCTGCCGCTGGAGATTGACTTCATGGCGATTTCCAGCTACGGCGCCAACACCGTCAGCGGCGAGGTGAAGATGGTTAAGGACCTTGACCGCAGCATTGAAAACCGCAACGTGCTGATTGTGGAAGATATCGTGGACTCCGGAAAAACGCTTGCGTACCTCAAACGCGTTCTGGGCAACCGCGGCGCGGCGAGCATCCGCATCGTTTCGCTGTTGGACAAGCCTTCCCGCCGCGTGGTGCCCCTGCACGTGGATTATTCCGGTTTTGAGATCCCGGACGCGTTCGTGGTCGGCTACGGGCTGGATTTCAACGAGAAATACCGCAATTTGCCGGTCATCGGCGTACTGGACAAGCGCATTTATACGTGAGGTAATGTGAAACTACGAATGAGGAATTAGGAATTAGGAATGAGGAATGGCGGACAGATTGCTCCGCAATCTTCATATGCTAATGATATAATAGAACAGGGCAACACCGAGATACTCTGAGTTGCCCCATTTTGTTTAAGGTAAAAGCAATCATTCGGTTGCGAACGCAACCGCACCGCCATTCCTCATTCAACATTCCTCATTCCTAATTACGCCGATGTCACATGCTACTTCATCAGCTTCACCATAACCGCTTTCTGCGCGTGCAGGCGGTTTTCGGCTTCTTCGAAAATTTCGTCCGCGTGGGCTTCCATCACTTCGTTGGTGATCTCCTCGCCGCGGTGCGCGGGCAGGCAGTGCAGCACCATAGCGTCCGGCTTGGCGGCGGCCATCACGGCGGCGTTCACCTGATAACCCTGGAACGCCTTTTTGCGCTCCTCGGCCTCGGCCTCGTCGCCCATGCTGGCCCAAACGTCGGTATACAGCACATCCGCGTCCTTGGCCATTTCCAGCACGTCTTCGCCGATGGTCAGTAAACCCGCGTCCATGCCCCATTGCGTCAGCTGCGCGTCGGGCAGGTACGCCTTGGGGCAGGCGATGGCAATTTTCATACCCACCTTCACGCAGCCCGCGATCAGGCTGTTGGCCATGTTGTTGCCATCTCCCACAAAGCAGAGCTTGAGGCCCTTGAAGCTGTGCTTTTTCTCGCGCACGGTCATCAGATCGGCCAGCACCTGGCAGGGGTGGGCGTAGTCCGTCAGCCCGTTGATGACGGGGATGGAGCCGTACTTGGCCAGGTCTTCCACTTCCTGCTGGGCGAAGGTGCGGATCATGATGCCGTCCAAATAGCGGCTCAGCACGCGGGCCGTATCCTGCACGGGCTCGCCGCGGCCGATTTGCAGATCCCGGCTGGACAGGAACAGGGCGTGCCCGCCCAGCTGCGCCATGCCGACCTCAAACGACACGCGGGTGCGCGTGGAGGATTTCTGGAAGATCATGCCCAGGGTTTTCCCCTGCAGATGGGGGTGCGCAATGCCGTGCTTCTGCTCGTACTTCAGCTGATCGGCCAGGTTCAGGATATCCAGAATGTCCTCGGCGGTCAGATCGGACAATTTCAATAAATGTTTCACGCTAAAACCTCCTTGATGGCGGCGACGGCCGTTTGCAGTTCCTCCCACGAGATGGTCAGCGGCGGCAACAGGCGCAGCTTTTCCTTGGCGGTCAGGGTGACCACGCCGCGGTCGAGCAGGGTTTTCACCAACACCCGCGCGTCCTTCGTCGTTTGAATGCCCAGCATCAAGCCGTAGCCCGTAATCCTCTGTACGCTTTGACAGGCGGAAAGCTCCGCGCGGACATATTCGCCCTTTTTCACCACGTCCGAAAGCAACGCGTCGGTCAGCTGGTTTAGTACCGCCACGGCGCCGGCGGCGCACACGGGGTTGCCGCCGAAGGTGGAGGCGTGGGTGCCAGGGGTTAGGGTATGTTCCACTTTATCACCCAGCAGGCACGCGCCCATGGGCAGCCCGCCCGCCAGGCCCTTGGCCGTGGTGACGATATCCGGCGCGATGCCCAACTGCTGGTAGCCAAACAGCGTGCCCAGGCGCCCGTTGCCCGTCTGCACCTCGTCCACGATCAGTAAAACGTCGTTTGCTTCCGTCAGCGCGCGCGCGGCCTTTACATACTGCGCGTCCAGCGGTTCCACGCCGCCCTCGCCCTGCACGACCTCCAGCATCACCGCGCAAACGGGGTTTTCCTTGAGCGCTTTTTCCAGCGCGGCTGCATCGTTTGGCGGCACGTGCACGAAACCGCCGGGGAACGGCCCGAAGTGGTGATGGTAATGGTCCTGCCCGGTGGCGGCGAGCGTTGCCAGCGTGCGGCCGTGGAAGCTGTCCAACAGGGTGACGATCACGGGCTTCACGTTTTCGCCGTGCTTATCCGCCGCGTATTTGCGGGCGGCCTTGATGGCGCACTCGTTGGCTTCCGCGCCGGAGTTGCCGAAGAAGACCTTCTTCATTCCCGTACGCTCGCACAGAAGCTTGGCAAGCTTCGCCTGCGGCTGCGTATAGTACAAATTGGACACGTGCGCAAGTTTTTGCGCCTGTTCGCACACGGCTTCCGTCCACGGCTTGTTTCCGTAGCCCAGCACGTTTACGGCGATGCCGCTGCCCATGTCGATATAGGTTTTCCCGGCGTCGTCGTACAAAAGCGCGCCTTCGCCCTTGACAAACGCCACGTCAAACCGGGCGTAGGTGGGGGCGATGTATTGGTTTGCCAGCGATTGTATATTGCTCATTGTTAACTCCTCAGGCAACCGGCGTTTCCGATCGCGTCTGCGATCGGAACGGAGGCCGCCGCATTTTTAGCCCTGCGTGAACATGGTGCCGACGCCCTCGTCGGTCAGGCATTCGATCAGGATCGCGTGCTTGACGCGCCCGTCGATGATGAACACCTTTTTCACACCGCGTCGGATGGCCTCGATGCAGCACTCGACTTTGGGAATCATGCCGCCCGAGATCACCCCCTCGCGGATCAGGGCGGGCGCTTCGCCCGCGCGCACGACGCTGATCAGCGAGCCGTCGTCCTTGGGGTCGCGCAGCACGCCGCGGATATCGGTCATGTTGATCATGCTTTCGGCATGCAGCGCCGCGGCAATGCGCGCGGCGGCCGTATCGGCGTTGATGTTGTAGGTGTTGCCCTCGTCGTCGCAGCCAACAGTGGAAATGACGGGGATATAGCCCTTCTCCAGCACGTCCAAAATCGGCTGTACGTTCACAGCGGTGATCTCCCCCACGTAGCCGTGGATTTCATCCTTGCGTTTGGCGGTGATCATGTGCCCGTCCATGCCGCACAGCCCGATGGCCTTGCCGCCGATGGATTGCAGGTAGGACACCAGGTTTTTGCCCACCTTGCCCGCGAGCACCATCTGCACCACGTCCGCGGTTTCCTTGTCGGTCACGCGCAGGCCGTCGATAAACTCGCTCTTCTTGCCCAGTCTATTCAGCAAATCGGTGATCTCCGGGCCGCCGCCGTGCACCAGCACCACGCGGATGCCTACCAGCTGCAAAAGCCGCAGATCGCCCATCACGGCGCGTTCCAGTTCTTTGGACTGCATGGCGTTGCCGCCGTATTTGATGACGACGATTTTTCCGTTGTATTCCTGAATATAGGGAAGCGCCTGAATGAGCACTTCCGCGCGTTCGCTGATGGTCATCGGCATGGTTTCACTCCTTGCAATCAGGTGCGGTAGTCGCCGTTGATGCGCACGTAATCGTAGGTCAGGTCGCAGCCCCAGGCGGTCGCCGCCGCGGTTCCGTCCATGCACTGCACCAGAATATCGATCTCGTCCTCCCGCAGGATATCGGAGGCCGCCGCCTCGTCAAAGGGAATGCTGCGGCCGGCCTTGCAGACCGAAAGCAGCCCCGCGGCGCTGCGGAACTGAATATCCACGCGCTCCACGTCCACCTGCGCGCCGGAATAGCCGATGGCGCAGAGCACCCGGCCCCAGTTGGCGTCCGCGCCGAAGAACGCGGATTTGACCAGCGACGAGCAGATGACCGCCTTGGCCGCCGCCTTGGCGTTTTGCACGTCCTTAGCGCCGGTTACGGTGCAGGTGATCAGCTTGGTTGCACCTTCGCCGTCCTTGGCCATCATGCGGCACAGCTTTTCGCACACGGCCTGCAAGGCTTCCTGAAACTGCGGCAGGTCCGCGTCGCTTGGCTCATTGCCGGCCATGCCGTTGGCAAGCACGGTGATCATGTCGTTGGTGGAGGTATCGCCGTCCACGGAAAGCATGTTGAACGTATCCTGCACCACGGCGGAGAGCGCCGTTTGCA
>JAEWTC010000088.1 GCA_023459675.1 Bacillota bacterium
ATGCCCTGCGCGGCGGACATCCGCAGCAAAACAACGACGCCGTACGCAAACGCCGCGCCGCTGCCCACGGCGATGAGGCTGTCCATATTGGGTGCGCGCCGGAGCAGCAGTTTGAAACCCGTGCTGAAATACGCGCGGTTGACAAACACCACGGGGGTGGCGAGAAGCAGCTGCACCAGCGCGTTGGTCAGCGGGTTTTGCGCCATGCTGAGGAACGCGGGAACCGGAAGCCCGAGCATCGGCCCCATGCTGATCAACAGCAGCGGAACAAGAAAGCACAGGGAAACCAGGAAGCGCATTTTCAGCGGTTCTTTAGGTTCAGGTAAAGACTTGCTTGCCTCCGCCGGATGATCGGCCACCGCGCGGTAACCCGCGTGATCCACCGCCGAGGCGATCTCCTGCTCGTGGGGGGCTCCATCCCTGGTTTTCACGCGCATGGCGTTTCCAAGCAGGTCCACCTGCACGTCTTCCACAAACGGCAGCTTGCGTACCGCTTTATCCACATGCGCGCTGCATGCGGCGCACGTCATTCCTTCCACACGATACCGATCCATAACGCGTCACCTCCATAAGCGCAGTATACCCCATTTTGTCAAATGGGAAACAGGCAGGAAAAACCAAGGCGCTGCGAGAAACCATTCTCATGAATACCTTTGGGAGTGAACGCATGAAAAAATACCTGAACCTGTATGCGACGTTTTTCCTGATCGGAAGCATCACGTTTGGCGGCGGCTATGCCGTGCTTCCGATTTTAATGCGGGAGCTTGTCCAAAAGCGGCAGTGGACCACCGAGGAAGATTTGCTGGACGGCTTTGCCATCAGCCAATCCACGCCCGGCGTGATCTGCGTGAACATCGCCACGCTGATCGGGTATCGCAGAAGCGGCTTCTGGGGCGCCGTGGCCGCCACGCTGGGCGTGATCACGCCGCCGCTGATTTTGATTACGGCCATCGCGTCCGCCTTGCAGACGGTGGAAAGCCTTCCCTGGGTACGGCACGCGTTTGCGGGCATCCGCATCGCCGTCAGCGCGCTGATCGCCTCCACGGTATGGAACCTCGCCGCGAAAAACGCGCGCACGTGGCTCAAGGCGTTGATCGCCGTTTCCGCCTTCGTAACCGTGGCCATTCTCAAGCTCTCGCCGATCTACGTCACGATAGCGTTCGCCGTGCTCGGAGTGTTTGTGTTTGGAAGGAGGCGGCCTGCGTGATTTATTTGCAGCTCGCGTTCGAGTTTTTCAAGGCCGGTTTGTTCGCCGTCGGCGGCGGGCTTGCCACGCTTCCGTTTCTGATGCAGACGTCGCTTCGGTATCCGCAGTGGTTTTCGCTGGACGACCTGATGCAGATGGTGGCCGTGTCCGAATCCACGCCCGGCCCGATCGGCGTGAACATGGCAAGCTACGTGGGTTTCCACGTGGCGGGTATCCCCGGCGCCGTGGTGGCCACGCTCTCGCTGACGCTGCCGGCGTTTTTATCCATCCTGCTGGTGATCCGCGTTCTGGACCACTTTCAAAATAACCGCTTCATCACGGGCGGCATGGAAGCGCTTCGCCCCGCCGTAACCGGCCTGATTGCCGCCGCGGGGTACCTGGTGCTGCGGTCGGTGCTGTTCGCCGCGCAGGACGGGGTGGAAACGTTCCGTTGGGTGTCGCTGCTGCTGTTTCTCCTGCTGTTAGGGCTGCTGCGCGTCAAGCCGCTCGCGCGCATTCACCCCGTGGCCTACATCGCCGCGGGCGCTGTGTTCGGCGTCGTTCTGCAGTTGTAGGAGGGCTTGGGAAGCCCCGCGTTTCTTGACTTTGCCCGCCCGGTATGATATTCTTCGGTTGGCTGTTTCGGGCCGTATCTCTGGGAACGCGCCGCAAAACCCTGCATTGCGATACGGTGCGGGGTACGGTTTTGCAACGGAGGCACACATGAAAAAACGGGTTCTCCAGTCGCAGATTCTTTCAACCAGTTTTCAAGCGGCGCTCTATATCATCATTTTCCTGACGTTCTTCCTTCCGTTATCGATTACCAACCCGCAGATTATCAATATGAGCCGCACCGCCGCCATCACCATGGCGACGTTTGGCGTTGTGCTGTTTATTTTAACCAACGTGTACGGCGGTTATTCGCTGGGGATCAACAAGGCCCGGTCCGTGTTCTTCTCCATCCTGATTTCCGTAGTGATGACGGATATCGTAGCCTACCTGCAGCTGCAGATCATGAACGTAAACCGGTACAACAATCCCCACCTGATCCTGTTCGGTGAGGATTTTCTGCTGTTTATCATCAGCGTGGCGCTGCAGACGGCGTTTATTTACCTGTTTGTGAAGCTCGGGTATTTTTTCTACTTCAAAATCAACCCGCCGGAACGCTGCTGCATCATCTCGTCCTCGCAGGAGCAGGCAGACCATATCGCGGAAAAAATCGGCACCTTCGTGCAGAAGTACGAGCTGTGCGATGTGCTGCATTACAACTGCGAGGATTTATACGAGACCATCAACGATTACGACGTGGTGTTTCTCTCCGGCATCCCGGACACCGAGGAAGCCCGGATCAAGGGCTATTGCTATAAACACGGCAAATCCATGTACCTGCTGGCGGAGCTGGAGGATGTGATCGTATCCGCTTCCGCGCAGGTGGTGATCGACGATGCACCCTTTTTGTACACCCGGCGCGTGGAACCCTCGCTGACTCAGCGGTTTTTAAAGCGCGTGATGGATATCGTCATCTCGGCGGCAGGCATATTGCTGTTAAGCCCCCTGATGATCGCCGCGGCGATCGCAATCGCTACCACCAGCAAAGGCCCCGTTTTTTACCGGCAGGAGCGCGCAACCATCAACGGCCGGGTGTTTCGCATCATCAAATTCCGCACGATGTACGACCAGGCGGACACGCAGGCGGAATCCGCAAGCGAGAACGACACGCGGATTACCAAGCCGGGGCGTATCCTGCGCAAGTACCGCATCGACGAGCTTCCCCAGCTGTTCAACGTGTTGATCGGCGATATGAGCGTGGTGGGGCCGCGCCCGGAAATGCTGGAAAACGTGGACCGCTATACGCGCGAGGTGCCGGAGTTTGAATACCGCAACCAGATGAAAGCCGGGCTCACGGGGCAGGCGCAGATCGACGGCAAGTACAACACCTCTCCCAAAGACAAGATCATTCTTGATCTGTTGTATATCGAACAGTTTTCCCTTTCGCTGGACATCAAGCTGATGCTGAGAACGCTGACCGTGTTCTTCCGGCACGACAGTACGGAGGGTTTTCAGGCACGGAAAAAGCACAGGACGATGCCGATGCGAACGCAAGCGCGCAACAGGGATCACTGAACAGCAAACGGAGGCGGTTTCATGGATCACACACTGCTGATTATGGCAGCCGGTATGGGTTCCCGGTACGGAGGCAACAAACAGATTGACGGAATGGGCCCCAACAACGAGATTTTGCTGGAGTACTCCGTATACGATGCGCTGGAAGCCGGGTTTAACAAGGTTGTGTTCATTATCAAGCATGATTTTGAGGACCGTATGCATGAGATCATCGGCGACCGGCTGAGCCGCCGTGTGAAAGTGGAGTACGCGTTTCAGGATTACAGCTCCCTGCCCGCCTGGTATACCGTGCCGGCGGGGCGCACCAAACCGTTTGGCACCGTGCACGCGGTGCTGTGCGCGCGGGAATTTCTCACCGAGCCGTTCGCCGTGGTGAACGCCGACGATTATTACGGCCGCGATCCCTACCGCACCATCTTGAAGCGCATCGAAACCTTGCAACCCGAGCGGGAAGCCTGCATGGTGTGCTACCGCCTGAAGAATACCGTAAGCGACAACGGCCACGTAACGCGCGGCGTTTGCGAAACGGACGCGAACGGAAAGCTGACCAAGCTTACGGAAACCTATAAAATCCAGCGCTTCCCGGACGGCACCATCCGCGATACCTTTACCGATCCCGCGGGCGTGACGCTGGACCCCGAATGCCTGGTGAGCATGAACTTGTTCGGTTATACGCCGTGGTTTTTGGAGGTTGCGCAGCGCCGGTTTGAGGATTTCTTGAAGTCCCTGAAAAAGGACGAGCAAAAAGCCGAGTTCGTGCTGCCCACCCTGACCGACGACATGATGCAAGGCGACGGCTTGACCGTGGACGTGCTGACGACGGACGCGTCGTGGTTTGGCGTGACCTATCAGGAGGACAAACCGTACGTGCAGAGCCGGCTTCTGGAGATGCACAAACAGGGCGTTTACCCCAATATCCTTTTCTAGGCAGCGGAGGAAAACCATGAGGATACTTTTAACGGGCGGCGCGGGTTACATCGGTTCCCATACCTATACGGAGCTTTGCGCCGCTGGGCATGAAGCGGTGATTGCGGATAACTACTACAACAGTTCCCCCGAAGTTCTAAAACGGCTGGAGACCATCACCGGCAAGCCCGTGACCGCGTACAACGTTGACGTGCGCGACGCGCAGGCGATGGAGCCGATCTTCTCAGCGCATGCGTTTGACGCGGTGATCCATTTCGCGGGCTACAAGGCCGTGGGAGAGAGCGTGCAAAAGCCGCTGCAGTACTACCGCAACAACCTGGACAGCACCCTGACGCTGTGCGAGCTGATGGAAAAGCACGGCGTGACGCGCTTTGTTTTCTCCTCCTCCGCAACCGTGTACCACGCTTCCTGCACTTCGCCGCTTTCGGAAACCATGCGGCTTGGCTGCACGAACCCCTATGCGTGGACCAAGTTCATGATCGAGCAAATACTCACCGATATCGCGGCGGCCAACCCGGCCTGGTCGGTTGCGCTTCTTCGGTACTTCAACCCCATCGGCGCACATGAAAGCGGCCTCATCGGTGAAGACCCCGTGGGCATTCCCAACAACCTGATGCCCTTCATCACGCAGGTGGCTTCCGGCAGGCGGGACGCGCTGCAGGTTTTCGGCAACGACTACCCCACGCCGGACGGAACCGGCGTGCGCGATTACCTGCACGTTACAGACCTTGCCAAAGGCCACGTGACGGCTTGCGAATACCTGCGGACCCATACGGGCGCGCTTGCGGTGAACCTGGGAACGGGCGTGGGCTACAGCGTGCTGGACGTTGTACACGCCTTTGAGCGCGTAACGGGCATCCTGATCCCCTATACGGTTACGGCGCGCCGCCCGGGCGATTTGGCCGTATCCTACGCAAACCCCGATAAGGCCAAACAGGTGCTGGGCTGGACGGCGAAGAAAACGCTGGACGATATGTGCCGGGATTCCTGGCGCTGGCAGAGCGGAAACCCCAACGGGTACCGGAGCTGACCCGATGCCGGACGCCCAGCCGCCGGGGGACGGGTTGCCGGTTGATACGATTGTTTTCCCTGCGCGCCGCAACCGCGGCGCGTTTTTTTGCGCGTGCGTAAAGCCGTGCGTGCGCCATGCGCTTTGTAATGCTTCTGCACAAAGCCTCCATACAAAGCCGCCATATAAAATCGCTCTTTAAAGCCGTCGCGCAACGTCGCAGCACAAACCGCCGCTCAGAGCCGCTGTGCAGAGCCGCCGTACAAAATCGCCCCGCCAGCATCGGTTCCCGCTGAAACCCTCTTTGCCGCGCAGGCTTGGGTTGCCCGCCGGAACCCGCTTTACCGCGCGGGCTTGGGTTTTCCTGCGGAACCAGCTCTGCCGTACGGGTTTGGGTTCTCCTGCGGAACACGCTCCGCCGCGCAGGCTTGGGTCCACCAGCGGAACCAACTGGGACCTGCGCGCGATCCAAAAATAGCGCTTGACATTTGTATCTCTTTCGTTTATTGTGACCATTATGGCTTTATTAGTCATACATTCTATTGGAGATGACGGTATGCCCAAATCCTTT
Organism: Bacillota bacterium; assembly: GCA_023459675.1. GTDB lineage: Bacteria > Bacillota > Clostridia > Christensenellales > Aristaeellaceae > CAXXOK01. The sequence goes on from JAEWTC010000088.1 coordinate 5,818, forward strand.
ACGGAAACAGAGAAAGCGTACATCCGGGAACGGCTGCTGCGGGAATGCGAAGCGTGCCTTGGGCTGTACGGCGTTCGCAAAACCACGGTGGACGAGCTGGTGAAACGCGCGGGAATCCCCAAGGGAACGTTCTACCTGTTTTACGAATCCAAGGAAGCGCTGATATTCGACGTGATCCTGAAACTCAACACGGCCGTGCAGGAAACGCTGCTCCGCCAGCTTTCCGGCATGCGGGAGAAACCGGACGCGCAACAGCTGACGGACATCATTTTCAAGCTCTACCAATCGCTGGACGGCAGCTTTCTGCTCCGGCTTGTGGAAAGCGGGGAGCTTGAATTCCTGATGCAAAAAGCGCCGCCGGAATTCGTAACCGCCAACGCGCTGGACGACGAAGCCATGATGGGCCAGATGATGGCGCTGTTCCCCGCGATGAACCCGGAAAAGAACCGGCTGTTCAGCGCGGCGCTGCGGGGCGCGTTTCTGCTGATGATCCACAAGAAGGAAATCGCATACGAACGCTTCGACGACATGCTGTACCTGATCGTCCGGGGCATCGTCATGCAGATGTTTGGAGAAGAACTATGATTACCGTAAACAACCTGACGTTCAGCTACACGAACAAGCCCTACATCGAGGGCATGAGCTTCGACGTGAAGGACGGCGAGATCTTCGGCTTCCTCGGCCCGTCCGGCGCAGGTAAAAGCACGCTGCAAAAGATCCTGATCGGGCTTCTGCCCCGCTACGGCGGCAGCGTTTTGGTGGACGGCGCCGAGGCAAAGCACGCAGGTAAGGGGTTTTTTGAAAAGATCGGCGTGGACTTTGAGTTCCCCAGCCTCTACGAGAAACTGACGGCACGGGAAAACCTTGCCTTTTTCGGCTCTCTGTACGGAAAACATCGGGACATCGGCGGCCTATTGCAGGCCATCGGCCTGGAACGGGACGCGGACAAGAAGGTGTCCGCGTACTCCAAGGGGATGAAATCGCGGCTTAACTTCATCAAAGCGCTGCTGCACTCCCCGCGGCTTTTGTTTCTGGACGAACCGACCAACGGGCTGGACCCCTCCAACGCGCGCGTGATGAAGGACATGATCCTGCAGGAAAAGGCGGATGGGAAAACAATTATCCTGACAACACACAACATGTACGACGCGGCGGAGCTGTGCGACCGCGTGTCGTTCATCGTGGACGGGCAGATCCGCGCACTGGACACCCCCACCGCGCTGATGACCCGCAACCACGCCGCAGCCCTCACCTATGCCTTCCGCACGCCGGACGGTGCGCTTTCACAGCGCACCGTGCCGCTTGCCCGCACGGGCGAAGACGATACCCTGCAAAGGCTGGTGCGCGACAACGCGCTGGTATCCATCCACTCCGCGGAGCCGACGTTAAACGACGTGTTTGTGGAGATCACGGGGAGACGCCTGCTATGAGATGGAAGTCTATGCTTGTTTCGGATATGCGCTTTCAATTCCGCTACGGTTTCTACGGCCTGTACCTGCTGTTCACGCTGATTTACGTAGGCCTGCTCGCCGCCCTGCCGGACGCATGGCGCGGCGACGCCGCGCTTTTGATGATCTTTACGGACCCGGCCGCGATGGGGCTTTTCTTCATGGGCGCGATCGTGTTGTTTGAAAAGAATGAACGGGTGCTGGACAGCCTTGCCGTTTCCCCTGTGACGCCGCTTGCCTATGTGCTTTCCAAGATCGTATCCTTGGGGATCATCGCCACGCTGACGGCAACCGCAATCGGCGCGGCTGCCGGGGTGATGCACAGGCCGCTACTGTTCGTGGTTTCGGTCTTCCTGTGCTCGTGCCTGTTCTCCGCGCTGGGGCTGACCGCGGCGTGCCAGACGAAGACGCTCAACCAGTTCTTTCTGCTGGTCGTGCCTATGGAGGTGCTGACCGCATTGCCGGCGCTCTATTGGCTGTTCTGGGGGCGCTCCGCCCTATGGGCGCTGCACCCCGGCGCGGGCATGCTGATGCTTTGCTCCGGCCGCGGCAGCACGCCGCTTGCCCTGCTTTCGCTGATCGTATGGACGGGGCTTGGCGTTTGGATCGCCGCAAAAAGGGTGCGGCGGATGTTCCTGTCCGTGGGAGGGATTACGTTATGAAGCCGTATACGCGTTCGCTTGCCATGTTCCTCCGGCAGATCAGGGCGGACAGCATGCTGCTGGTGTTCTGCTTCCTGCCGTTCGTCGTTGCGGCGGTGTTCCGCTTCGGCGTTCCGTTTCTGGAGGCGCAGCTGTGCGGCTGGCTTGGGGCGGCCTCCGTGCTGGCGGGGTACTACCTGCTGTTCGATCTGTTTTTGGCGGTATTCGCGCCTTACTTTCTCGTATTCCTCTCCGCCATGGTGATGCTTACGGAAATTGACGAGCACATTGCCGCTTACCTGGCGGTAACGCCAGTCGGCAGGCGCGGCTATCTGATGTCGCGCTTGCTGTACCCGTCGCTGGCCGCGGCGCTTATCTCCGAGGCGCTGCTTGCGGTTTGCTCTCTCACGCGCTGGGCGGCAGGAAACGCTCTCCTGCTCTGCCTGCTTTCCGCGCTTGTGTGCCTTCCCGTTGCGATGATGATCGTGACCTTCTCCCGCAACCGCGTGGAAGGCATGGCGCTTGCGAAGCTTGCGGGGCTATTCCTGTTCGGGCTGCCCGTTCCGTTCTTCCTCACGGGCGGCGCGCAGTATCTGTTTTCCTTCTTGCCGTCGTTCTGGATTGCCAAGGCGTTTACGGCAAACGGCTGGTTTGCGCTTGCGGCCGCCGCCGTATCGATGCTCTGGACCGGCGGGTTGTACCGGCGGTTTACGCGCAGGCTGCTTTGATCCATCCCACGGATTATGGTATAATGAGGGAAATCCGGCGGAGAATATCCCATACAGAAATTGCCGCCGCAATCCCTGCCCGACCGACCCGAAAGTGAGGTAACGTTTATGTTGAAATCCGGCGATACCCCCGGCAAAGGCACGTATAAGTGCACCAAATGCGGCAAGCTCGTGACGCTGGAAAAGGATACCGACGCCCTGCCCGTTTGCCCCAAGTGCGGCAACAAAACGTGGACGAAGGTGGAGAAGTAACCCCTGTGCAACCGGAACGCCCGTACACAATCCAAGTGTACGGGCGTTCTTTGTGAGTTTGCGTTCCGGGGAACGTGGCGAAACTAGTTCAGATCCATCCACTTCGCCGTTACGCCATCCAGCGCGTTCAGCTCGGCCGTCAGGCGTTCCACCTCCGCCAACGTGCCGCAGGGCTGGAGTACGATGATGCCGTAGTTCGCGCAGCTGGTTTCATCCACCTCGTGCAAGCCGAGCCGCGTTTTGATGACGCAGCCGTTCTTCGTAAGCGTTTCCTGAAAGTGAAGGGCATTGGCGACGCGGTTGTCCATCCGCACGCCGATCAGGGTATTACACTGCATGGTTCTGCCTCCTATAATCCGCCGGAGCCGCGCCCGGCATCGTTAATTTCTACATCACAGTATACCCGATCCGCGTCCGTATAAACCGAATGCGCCGAATTTTCGTTTTCCCATTCCAAAATTCGCGGGGTAAGGGTATAATAACCACAATATACATTTTGCCGATGGCATAGATGGAGATGGAACGATGGAGTTATTGAAATCCCGCATTCTCACAGACGGCAAGGTGAAAGACGAGCAGATTATCAAGGTGGACGGTTTTTTGAACCATCAGATTGATATCGAGCTCATGCACGAGATCAGCCGGGAGTTCAAGCGCCTGTTCCAGCAGGAGAAGATTACCAAGGTCATCACCATTGAGGCCAGCGGGATCGCGGTTGCGTGCTTTACGGCGCTGCAGTTCCACGTACCGCTGGTGTTTGCCAAAAAATCCGAAAGCAAGAACATCGACGGCGCGGTATACCAAACGGTTGTGACCAGCTTCACCCGGGGCCGTGATTATACCGTGATCCTGGAGAAGAAGTACCTGTCCAAAAACGACCGCATCCTCATCATCGACGATATTCTGGCCACCGGCAAGGCGCAGCGCGGCCTGCTGGACATCAGCGCGCAGGCGGGCGCGGAGGTTGCGGGCATCGGCGTGGTGATTGAGAAAGGCTTCCAGGGCGGCGGCGACGCGCTGCGCAAAGACGGCTACAACGTGCAGAGCCTCGCCATCATCGACAGCATGCATAACGGCACCGTGCAGTTCCGCTAAATAAACGGCTCCAAAGCAAACAAAACTCCCGCGCCCCAAGGGGCGCGGGAGTTTTGTTGATGATTACCGGTCCTCCCGGAAGTAGGGCAGCCCCAGGCTGGCGGGCGGAGAGTTTTCATGCCTGCGGCGCATGGAGACCACGATCAGCACGATGATGGTAACCACATAGGGAAGCATCTTGAACAGCTCCTGCGACGAACGCGTAAGCCCGCCCATGTAGAAATACAGCCAGAACAGGGTGCCGAACAGGTACGAGCCCCAAACGGCGGACTTGGGTTTCCAGCGCGCGAAGATGACCAGCGCCACGGCAAGCCAGCCGAGCTTCTCAATGCCGCCGTCGTTGGACCAGGTGCCCTTGATGTAGTCCATCACGTAATACAGGCCGCCCAGCCCCGTAATGGCCGCGCCGATGCAGGTGGACAGGTATTTGTAACGGATCACGCTGATGCCTGCGGCGTCGGCAGTCGCGGGGTTTTCCCCCACCGCGCGCAGATTGAGCCCCCGACGGGTTCTGGTTAAGAACCAGCTCAGCACGAATGCGAGCAGGATGGCCAGATACACCATGAAGCCGAGGGAAGAAAAGAAGCCGACGTTGGAAAGGAAGGGAAGCGTGGCGCGGTACGCGCCGCTGGTGGCGGATACGGAGATCTGGCCCACGCCGCCCGCCATTTTGTTCATCGCCCCGCCAAACAGGTTGGCAACGCCGGAGCCGAAGATCGTCAGCGTTAAGCCCGTTACGTTCTGGTTGGCCCTAAGCGTGATGGTGAGGAAGCTGTACAGAAACCCCGCGGCAACCGCCGCCGCCAACGCGCACAAAAGCGCGATCAGAAGCCCGATCAGCGGCACGGGAACGGCGGTATGCGTTTCGTACCAGAACGCCCCGGCAAGCCCGGCAATGCCGCCCAGATACATGATGCCCGGCACGCCGAGGTTCAGGTTGCCGGATTTCTCGGTTAAAATCTCCCCCAGCGCGCCAAACAGGATCACCGTGCCGAACACCGTGGCCGCCTGCAGAAGGGAAATGAGCCGCACCATATCAATCGCCGTCCTTTCCGCTGCGGAAGATGAGCCGGTACCGCGTAAAGAACTCGCTGCCCAGAATGAAGAACAGGATGATGCCCGTAATCATCTGCGAAGCGTAATCGTTGAGGTTATACTGCGAGGCAATCTGGATGGCGCCCTTTTCCAGAAACACCAGGAGGGCCGCGATCAGCACCATCACAAGCGTGTTGAATTTCGCAAGCCACGCCACGATGATCGCGGTAAACCCGGCGCCGCCCGCGGTGCTTGTGGATATGGTGTGCGAAGCCCCGGCAACCGCGATAAACCCAGCAAGCCCGCAGATGGAGCCGGAAATCATCATCGTGCGGATGATGACGCGGCCCACGTTGATGCCGATATAGCGCGCCGTTTTCTCGGACTCGCCCACGACCGCGATTTCATACCCCTGCTTGGAGTAGCGAAGGTAGATGAACATTAAAACCATCAACGCCATCACGATAATCACGTTGAGCACGTACCGCTGCCCGAATACGGCCGGAAACCAGCCCGCCATCGTTTGCTGGTTGATGATGCCCACCGTGTTGGAGCCAAACGGGTTTTCCCATTTGGCAACGAAGAAGCTCGTCAGCTGGATGGCGACGTAGTTCATCATCAGCGTAAACAGCGTTTCGTTGGTTCCGTAGCGCGCCTTGAACGCCGCGGGGATGCCGCCCCACACCGCCCCGGCGACGATGCTTGACAATAGCGACAGGCTGAGCAGCGCCCACGTCGGCAGGGAGCGTCCCAGGGTGATCATCACCGCCGCGGTCACGATGCCGCCCACCAAAATCTGCCCCTCCGCGCCGATGTTCCAAAACCGCATTTTAAACGCGGGCGCAAGGCCGATGCCGATGCAAAGCAGCATCATCATATCGCGCAGGGTAACCCAGGCGCGCTTTTCCGTTCCGAAGTTGCCGTTGAACATCGCCGCGTAAACCTTGATGGGGTTCAGGCGCACGATAAAGTAGATGACCACCGCGCTTACGATCAGCGCCAGGGTGAGCCCGGCCAAGCGGATCAGCCAGCCGTGCCACAGCGCGATGGAATCGCGCTTGGCGATGCGTACCAGCGGCGTTCTATGCGTTTGCTTCATGGCTTGTGTCCTCTCCGCGCTTGGTCATCAGCAGCCCGATTTCGTTTTTATCGGCCGTCCGCCCAGGAACGATACCGCTGACCTCGCCGCCGCTCAATACCAAAATGGTGTCGCAAAGCTCCAGCAGCACATCCAGATCCTCGCCCACGAAAATCACGGCGACGCCCTTTTCCTTCTGCTTGTTGATGAGGTTGTAGATGGTATAGGACGAGTTGATGTCCAGCCCGCGCACGGCATAGGCGGTCATCAGCACCGTGGGCGAGGAGGAAATTTCCCGCCCGACCAGCACCTTTTGCACGTTGCCGCCGGAGAGCCTGCGCACCGGAATGGTGAGGCCGGGGGTATTGACCTCCAGTTCCTTCACCACGTGGCGGGCCAGCTTGCGCGGGGTTTTACGATCGGTGAAGATGGACTTTCCGCTGCGGAACGACCGCAGCATCATATTATGGGTCAAATCCATGTTGCCGACCAGCCCCATACCCAGGCGATCCTCTGGCACGAAGGAGAGCATCACGCCCAGATCAAAAATCGTGCGGGGGTCTTTCCCGGCAAGTTCCACGGGCTTTTCCGTGGCCGGATTGATATACAGAATGCTGCCCTGCTCCATCGGCTGCAGACCGGCGATCGCCTCCAGCAGTTCCTTCTGGCCGCAGCCGGAAATCCCCGCGATGCCCAAAACCTCCCCGGAGTTGGCGGTGAAGGAAACGTTGCGCAGCCGGGTGACGCCGTCCGCGTCCTTCACGGTGAGGTTTTTCACGATCAGGCGGGGCTGGGGGTTCACCGGCTCCGGCCTTACGATGTTGAGCGTCACGGGGTGGCCGACCATCATGTTGGTCATTTCCGCGGCGTTGGTTTCCTTCGTTGCCAGCTCGCCCGCGTTTTTGCCGCGGCGGAGCACCGAAACGCGGTCGGAAATCTCCTCCACCTCGTACAGCTTATGCGTAATGATGACGATGGCCTTTCCGTCGTCACGCAAATTCTTGAGCACCGTAAAGAGCTTCCTGGTTTCCTGCGGGGTCAGCACGGCGGTGGGTTCGTCCAAAATCAAAATGTTCGCGCCCCGGTACAGCACCTTGATGATTTCCACCGTCTGTTTCTGGGAAACGGACATATCGTAGATCTTCTGCTCGGGGTTAACGTCGAAGCCGTACATCGCGCTGATCTTGCGGATTTTCTCGCCGACGGCCTTCAAATCGAGCTTGCCTTTGCCCGGCATGCCCAGAATGATGTTTTCCGCGGCGGTGAGCACATCCACGAGCTTAAAATGCTGATGCACCATGCCGATGCCCAGGTCGTATACATCCCTGGGGCTTCGGATGGTCACCTCGGCGCCGTCCACCGTTACGTGGCCCGCGTCCGGATAATAGATACCGGACAGGATGTTCATCAGCGTGGTTTTCCCGCTGCCGTTTTCGCCCAGCAGCGCCAGAATTTCGCCCCTGTAGATGTCCAGGCTCACTTTTTCGTTGGCGGTTACCGAACCGAAGGCCTTCGTGATGTTACGAAGGCTGACCGCCGCCTTTTCCGATCGCATCGCAGCTGTTCCTCCAAATAATGGAAAGAGCCACCTGTGGCGGCTATCAGCCTGATGCAAAAGGCTGCGTCTGCGTTGTCACCTGCGCGCCGGCGCGGGGAGCGCGTACATCCGTGTACGCTCAAACCCGCGCCAGGCTTGGTTCCTAGCATACGCAGCCTTTTGAACAGGTTGTCATCCCGCTTTCAAACTGGGTTTGTCGGCGGTCTGAGAGCCACTTGTAGCGGCTGTCTCCATTCGTTCGGGCAAACCGTACCCGTTTAGTTCAGTTCCGTAATGCCGTCGATGCGGAGGCCGAAGTAGGGAGCGCTGCGCAGCGTGGATTCGTGGAACACGCCGTCGCTGATCGCTTCGCCGGTATCTCCGGTCCAGTCCCCGTTGGTATCAATGGCAAGGTAGCTGGTCACGGCCTGGCCGCCCACGGTGAAGGTGGCGGTGTCAAACACGTTCAGGGTGCCGGCCTTGAGGGCGGCTTCCACTTCGGCAACCTTCTCGGCGGTGCCGGGGGCGCAGCTTTCGCCCAGGGTGGAAATCATGACGGCGCCGTCGCTATAGCCTTTCGCCCAGTCGGTGGCAATTTCTTCGCCCTTGAGCATCGCATTGAAGGCATAGGTGTAATACACGCTCCAGTCGTTCTGCGCGCTGGTGAGGGCGGCTTTGGGGGCGACGGAGAGCATATCCACGTTGTAGCCTACGCAGTACACGGTGGTGCCGCCGGCAAGGAGCGCTTCACAGGCAGCGGGAGCGCCGGTGGAGTCGGCATGCTGGCTGATGATGATGCAGCCGGAGGAAACCAGCGCGTTGGCGGCTTCGGCTTCGGCGGTGGGATCATACCAGGAGTTGGTGTAGGAGACGCTCATCACAACGTTGGGCACGACGGATTTTACGCCAAGGTAGAAACCGGTATAGCCGGAAACCACTTCCGCGTACGGGAACGCGCCGACGTAGCCAAGCTTGATGTTGCCGGCGGCGTCCATGTTCTGGGGGCCAACCGCTTTGTCCGCAACGAGCTGGGCCAGTTTCATGCCGGCAACCACGCCGGACACGTAACGGCTTTCATAGGTGAAGTTGAAGGCGTTCTTGAAGTTGGGCAGCTTGGAGAGCGCGGCGGCGTCGCCGGTCATGGCGATGAACACGGTACCCGGGTTCTCGCTGGCGGCCTGCTGCATGTAGCTCTGGTGGCCATAGCTGTCGGAAATGACGTAGCCGCAGCCCTGTTCCACAAGGTCGGTCGCGGTATCGTAGCAGTTTTCATCTTCGGAAATGTTGTATTTCCAAATGATCTGGTCTTCGGCAATGCCAACCGCCGCTGCGGCCGCTTTGATGCCCTGGATATGCGCAAAATCGTAGCCAGTGTTCTCGTCATGCACCAGAATAACGCCGATTTTCACGGGAGCGGCGGCTGCGGGTACGGCCGTCGGTTCTGCCGTGGGTGCGGCCGTCGGTTCTGCCGTCGGTTCCGCGGTGGGTTCGGCCGTCGGTTCGGCGGTCGGCTCTGCCGTCGGTTCCGCGGTAGCCGTTACTGCCGGTTCCGTTGTGGTGGTTGTGTTACAGGCGGTGAACACAAACACCATGGACACAGCGAGAAGCAACACGATGATCTTTTTCATTTTCCATCCTCCACTTTTTGTCTATATAGGTTGCATGTGCAAGGATACCCGAAGGGCTGCTCCGCCTGCGCGGTTTGGCGGGGTTTCCGCAAGCAACGCGGGCCTGAAACGCCGGAAGGAAGGGGTGCGCGGGCGGACGTGAAGAAAGGCACTGTTACAGAGATTACCGTTATCAAGATACTGTGTTTATATAGGTTTGTCAATACTATATGTAACAATCGGCAGAGTGCCACAAGAAGGCGCGGAGCTTTTGCACAGGCTGAACCAAGCCGTTACCGCAGCCCCGTTTTACGGAGCAAACCGCGCGGGAAGGCCGCCCACGCGCGTTTGCCGGCAGCCCCGATTTGCTTTGCCAAACCCGGCGGCGCGGCGCGCACGGCGAAGGCGCGCCGGAGGATCCGCCGACGGCCGAAACCGGAACAAAAAAAATACAGCGCGCATGAAGCGCGCCGTATGACAAAACGGAACCCGTACCGCTTACTCCCACTCGATGCTGGCCGGGGGCTTGGTGGTGATATCGTAGAGAACGCGGTTCACGCCGTGTACCTCGCCCACGATGCGGGTGGCGATTTTGCCCAGGGTGGCGTAGGGAATCTGGGCGACGTCGGCGGTCATGAAATCATCGGTGGTTACGGCGCGGATGGCGACGGCGTAGGCATAGGTGCGCTCGTCCCCCATCACGCCCACGCTGCGGGCGCCGGTGAGCACCGTGAAGTACTGGGAGATGCCACGGTCAAGGCCCGCTTTGGCAATTTCGTTGCGCAGGATGAAATCGCTCTTGCGGACAATTTCCACTTTTTCGGGGGTCAGATCGCCGATCACGCGGATGGCAAGGCCGGGGCCGGGGAACGGCTGGCGCATGACCAAAGTTTCCGGCAGGCCTAACGCCACGCCCAGCTTGCGGACCTCGTCCTTAAACAGCATCCGCAGCGGCTCCACCAGGCTGGTGAAGCCCAGCTCCGCGGGCAGGCCGCCGACGTTGTGATGGCTCTTGATCACGGCGCTGCCCTTGGTGGAGCCGGATTCGATCACGTCCGGGTAGATGGTGCCCTGGGCAAAGAAATCTCGCTTGCCCAGTTTGGCCGCTTCGCGCTTGAATACCTCCACAAACTGTGCGCCGATGATCTTGCGCTTCTGTTCGGGTTCGGTTACGCCCTTGAGCGCGGCGAAAAACTGTTCGGCAGCCTGCACGTGCACCAGCTGCACGGGGAAGGTTTGCGTAAATAGCTCCACCACCTGATCGCTCTCGCCCTGCCGCATGAAGCCGTGATCCACGTACACGCAGGTAAGCCGGTGCCCGATGGCGCGGTACAAAAGCGCCGCGGCCACGGCGGAATCCACGCCGCCGCTTAACCCGAGCAGCACCGTGCCTGTATCCCCCACCTGCGCCTGCAGCTGGCGGACGGCGGTTTCGGCATAGTTTTCCATATTCCAGTCGGCGCGCAGGCCGCAGATGTTCAGCAGGAAATTCTTCAGTACCCGGTACCCTTCCTCGGTATGCGTGACCTCCGGGTGGAACTGCACGCCGTAAATTTTTCGGGCGTCGTCCGCCATGGCGGCGTTGGGGCAGCAATCGGTATGGGCAAGCCGCTGGAACCCTTCGGGGAGGCCGACCACCTGGTAGGTATGGCTCATCCAGCAGCAGCTCGCGTCGGCAAGCCCGTCCAGCAGGCCTTCCTCGCGTTTGTCCATCACGGTGGGGATGCGTCCGTACTCGCGCTGATCGCAGGCCGCAACCTGCCCGTTCAGAAGATAGGCGGTCAGCTGCATGCCGTAGCAGATACCCAGCACCGGGACGCCAAGGGAGAACAGCGCCGGATCGCACTTGGGTGCGTCGGCAGCCAAAACGCTTGCCGGGCCGCCCGAGAGAATAATGCCCCCGGGTTCCTTCTCCTGAATTTCCGCAAGGGAAGCCGTGTACGGAAGAACAATGGAGAAAACACCGATTTCGCGGACACGGCGGGCGATCAGCTGTGTGTATTGGGCCCCGAAATCCAGAATGACGACGCATTGCGGTTTGGCCATGGGCGCCTCCTTACAGTCGATGGGTACCGTTATATTTTGCCATAAACAGCGCTTCCCCGCAAGAGGGAGCGGGGACGCACGGTTTATATTGACGCAAACGGGGCGGATGCGTATAATGAGTTCAGTTTTCTATAGGGAAGGGGGATGCGCGTGAGCCGCCGCTATATTGTTGTGTTCATAACGCTTCTCCTTTGCGCGGGGCTGCTTTTTTTGCTGTACGCGCTGATTGAAACCCCCGCGCCGGAGGCTGAGGCGGCGGAACCGCCCGCGGCTCACGGCGTTACGGCGTTCGTCAGCATGCCCCCCGCCCCGACGACGGCGGACGGGCTTCCGGCCGCGGCATGGCTGCGGGTTGCCGCGCTGTTTGCGGCAGTCGTCGTTTTGCTTCCCCGCCTGCTCTGCACCACCGACGCCAACGGGCGCGTACTGCGCAAACGGCGGTACGTGCGCTGTTTTCATCTCGTATTCAGGCAGGAGATCGCCTGCGGCTAAATCCATATCCAAATTCAGGTTATCCGGGAGTGCGCGTGCCTGCCCTCTCTTTGGTTTGGCGCGCGAAACAAAAGAAAGGAAGAGACTGCAACCATGAAAGTCAGCAACCGCCGACATGTAACGATCTCCAAGCGCGTGGTATCCATCATTGCGCTGTGCGTTATGCTTGTCGTCACCGTTTTGGCCGGCTACGTCGGCCTCAACGGCATGAACCTGGACAAACGCGGCTTATATAAGCTGCTGCCATGGATCCCCAAGGTGAACGTGAACAAGGAGACCTGGCCCCCGTCCATCGCGCTGGGCCTGGACCTGCAGGGCGGCGTATTCGTGGAATACGAAGCCTCCATGTCCGACGAGCTCATTCAGGAGGGGTATAATTTCAACACGCTGCTGGAAAACACGATGGACATCATCGCGCGCCGCCTGAGCGACAAGGGCTTCACGGAAGCGACCGTTTCCAAGCTCGGCGGCAGCGGCATCCGCGTGGAAATTCCGGAAGTGACCGATCCTTCCGCCGTGCTGGACCTGATCGGTTCCCCCGCACGGCTTGAGTTCCTGGACGCCGACGGCAACGTGTTTCTGGAAGGCCGTTACCTGAAGACCGCGATTCGCACCGTGGATGAAAACGGCAAGCCCGCCATCAGCTTCTCGCTGACCGCCGAAGGCGCGCAGATTTTCGGCGATATGACGGCCAAATCCATCGGCAAGACCATCACCATCCAACTGGACGGCAAACAGCTGATGAGCCCGGGCGTGCATGACGCTATTTATGGCGGCAACATTCTGGTGACCGGCTCGTTTACCGAAGACCAGGCCGACACCTATGCCCTGCAGCTGCAAAGCGGCTCCCTGCCCCTGGACCTGCGGCAGGACAAGCTGGACACCGTATCCGCAACCTTGGGCGACGACGCGCTGAGCACGTCCGTGAACGCGGCCATCATCGGCATTCTGCTGGTGATGCTCATCATGGGCGTCCGCTACCGCATCAGCGGTTTGCTGGCTAACTGGGCGCTGTGTATCTACATTATCCTCCTGTTCCTGCTCATCGCCGTTGTGCCCGGCATTCAGCTTACGCTGCCCGGCATCGCCGGCATCATCCTGGGCATCGGCATGGCGGTAGACGCCAACGTGGTGATTTTCGAACGCGTGAAGGAAGAATCGCTGGCGGGCCGCCCCATTCTGCACGCGGTGCGCATCGGTTTCAAAAACGCGATGAGCGCCGTGGTGGACGCCAACATCACCACCATCATCGCGGCGATCGTGCTGCTGTTCTTCGGCACGGGTTCCGTACAGGGCTTTGCCACCACGCTCCTTTTGAGCGTAATCGCATCCATGTTCACCGCCATCATCGTTTCCCGTTTCCTGCTTGTGAACATGGTGCGGATCTTTAAGAACCCCAAACTGTACACGACCTCCAAGCAGCTCAACGTCACTGCGGCCGTGACCGCGAAGGAGGCGAAGTAAGATGATCATTAAGAACCGTTCGAAAATCTGCCTGATGATCTCCGCGACCATCATGCTGGTTGCCCTCGTGATGACAATTTTCGGGTACGGCATCAACTACGGCATCGACTTTGCCGGCGGCTTGTCCATCGAATACAACATGAACGCCCCGTTTGTGCAAAGCGACGTGGAAACCGCGCTTCGCGGCCAGGGCATTACCGATTACAAGATTTCCACCTCCGGCACGGAGGGCACGGTGCTCAACATCCGCATTCCCAAGCTGGATTCCGACGAAGAGATCCAGGTGTTGCAAGCGGCGCTGGAAAGTGAGCTTCTGGCCAAGTACCCCGCCATGGACGTGGAGAACGCCACGGCAAGCTACGTTGGCCCGACGGCCGGCGCGACGCTGGTAAAGAACGCCGTCCTGAGCGTTTTGATCGCATCGGCGCTGATGCTTTTGTACATCGCCATCCGGTTCAACTTCTACTCCGGCGCGGCGGCCGTGCTCGGCCTTCTGCACGACGTGCTGATTATGATCAGCTTCATGGTCATCCTGCGCAACGTTATCCAGATGAACTCGTCGTTCATTGCCGCGATGCTGACGATCGTGGGTTATTCCATCAACAACACGATCGTCATCTTCGACCGTATCCGTGAAAACAACACCAAAACGGCGTACCACAGCCTGCCCCGCGACCAAGTGGTGAACATCTCCATCACCGAAAGCCTGGGCCGTACCGTGAACACGACGCTGACCACGCTGGTGACCATCGTTTCGCTGTATGTGCTGGGCGTGGCGAGCATCCGCGAGTTCAGCCTGCCGATCATCATCGGTATCCTGTCGGGCCTGTACAGCGCGAATATGATTAACGGGTATGTGTGGGCGTTCCTGGAAAACCACGGTAACAAATTCAAAAAAGCGAAGAAGAAACGCAAGTAACGCGAAAAGCAAGCCGCCGCACGTTTTGTGCGGCGGCTTCTTTTTTACCCCGTTTTCCGGAAAACAAAAACAGTCCCATTTGCATGGGGCTGTCCCTCTGTTTCTTCGCCGTTATTTCTTATCCGTCAGTTCGCGGATGCATTTCTCGCATACCAATTTTTCCTTGAACAGCCGTACGTTACGGGCATCGTTACAGAATACGCATGCGGGGTGATACTTTTTCATGATGATTTTATCGCCCTCCGTGAAGATCTCAAGCGTATCGTTGATCGCAATATCAAACGTCTTGCGCAATTCAATCGGAATGACGACCCGACCCAGATTGTCCAATCTGCGTACAATTCCGGTGGATTTCATACATGCGCCTCCTTACTTTGAGAATATCCAATCCGTAATGGATTGTTTCAATGCATATTCTACCAATTTGTTCATGTATTGTCAATGATGATTCCGTGTCGTTAAATAAGTAATTTATTCACAAAGATCGTCTATCCCAAGCGGTATAAGCGTTTAGTGGCATATCGCAACTATTGCCAATCGCAAGAACGTATGGCTGATCTGGTGGCAATAGTCTACCATGCGCTACCCGGAGCGCAGGATTGACAACCACCGCAATTCCGATATAATAAGAATGCACAGATCGGGAGAGTACCGGTGAACCACCGCTCAAAGAGAGCCGCGGACGGTGAAAAGCGGCGCGGAAGGCACAGGGAACATGGCCCGGGAGCATCCCTGTTCGATAGGTAGGGCAGGGCGGCAGGCGCCGTTACCGCCATCAATAAGCGATCAAACAAGGGTGGTACCGCGGGTATAGCTCGCCCCTTCAACACCGGAAGGCGGCGGCTTTTTTCATGCCGGGACAAACGGCGCAAACGCAGGTGCACGATGAGGAGGAGCATACTATGCCCAAACCGGAGACGTTCTATATCACGACGCCCATCTACTACCCCAGCGATAACCTCCACATCGGCCATGCGTATTGCAGCGTAGCCGCGGACACGATGGCGCGTTTCAAGAAGCAGGAAGGCCGGGACGTGTATTTCGTGACCGGCACCGACGAGCACGGCCAGAAGATCGAGCGCAAGGCGCTTGCCAAGGGGGTAACCCCGCAGGCCTACGTGGACGAAATCGTTGCGGGCATCAAAACGCTGTGGGCGCTGATGGACGTGCAGTATGACGACTTCATCCGCACCACCGATCAGCGGCACGCGGAGTGCGTGCAGCGCGTGTTCCGGCAGCTGTACGAACAGGGCGATATCTATAAGGGGCAATACGAGGGCTGGTACTGCACGCCCTGCGAAACATTTTTTACCGAGCTGCAGCTTGTGGACGGCAAATGTCCCGATTGCGGCCGTCCCGTGGAACGCACCACCGAAGAGGCTTATTTTCTGAAGCTCAGTAAATACCAGGACTGGCTGATCGGGTACATCGAAGAGCACCCCGATTTCATCCAGCCCCCGTCCCGCAAGAACGAAATGATCAACAATTTCCTGAAGCCGGGCCTCAACGACCTGTGCGTCAGCCGCACCACCATCCGCTGGGGCATCCCCGTGGATTTTGATCCGGCGCACACCGTGTACGTTTGGGTGGACGCGCTGACCAACTACATCAGCGTTCTGGGCTACGGCGCGGCGGACGATACCCTGTACCGCCGTTACTGGCCCGCGGATATCCACCTGGTGGGCAAGGAAATCGTCCGCTTCCACACCATTATCTGGCCGATCATGCTGCACGCGCTGGGCTTGCCGCAGCCCAAACAGATCTTCGGCCACGGCTGGCTGGTGCTGGACGGCGTGAAGATGTCCAAATCATTGGGCAACGTGGTGGACCCCGTGATTCTTTCCCAAAAATACGGCAGCGACGCGATCCGTTATTTCCTGATGCGGGAAATGCCCTTCGGCGCGGACGGGCAGTTCAGCTACGAAGCGCTTTTAAAGCGCATCAACGCCGATCTGGCCAACGATCTGGGCAATCTCTTAAGCCGCACCGTTGCCATGGTGGAAAAATACTTCGGCGGTTTGGTGCCCGCACCCGGCGCTTACACGGAAACAGACGCCGCGCTAATCACACTGGCCGAAAGCGCGCCGCAGAAGGTGAAAAAACAAATGGACGCGCTGCAGTATTCCGCCGCGCTTTCGGATATCTGGGCGCTGGTCGGCGAAGCGAACCGTTATATCGACGTGACCGCGCCGTGGAATTTGTTTAAGACGGACGAAGGAAAACAGCGCCTGCAAACGGTGCTGTACGTGCTGTGCGAATGCTTGCGCTTCATCGGCGTGCTGATTGCGCCCACGATGCCCAAGACACCCGCGGAAATTTTTGCCCAACTTGGCGTTGCGGACGAAACGCTTCAGACGCTTGCGTCTCTCGCGCGCTTCGGCGGCATCCGGCCCGGAACCACGGTGCAGAAGGGTGCGGCGCTGTTCCCACGCATCGACGTGGAGCAGGAACTCAAGGGCATCGTTCCCGAGCCGAAACCCGCGGCCGCACCGGCGCCGCAGGAAGCCGAGATGGAGGCGACGATCGACGATTTTGCTAAAATCAAGCTTTGCGTGGCGCGGGTGCTAACCGCGGAAAAGGTGGAAAACAGCGATAAGCTGCTCAAGCTGCGCCTGTCGCTGGGCGCGGGCGCGCCGGAGCGCACGGTGCTGAGCGGGATCGCCAAATTCTATACGCCCGAAGCCATGATCGGCAAGCAGGTGGTGCTTGTGAAAAACTTAAAGCCCGTGAAGATCCGCGGGATTTTGAGCGAAGGCATGATCCTGTGCGCCGCGGACGCGGACGACAAGGCGCTGCGCATCGTAACGCCGGAGAGCGGCGCTGCGGACGGAGACGTTGTGCGATGATCGATTCCCATTGCCATCTGGAGGACGGCCGCTTCGCCGGAGAGGTGGAGCAAGTGCTCAAGCGCATGGCGGAGGCGGGCGTGGACCGCTGCATTCTGGCGGGCAGCGACCGCGAAACCAGCGAGGCGATTACGGCGCTGACGCAGCGCTATGAAAACGTGTACGGCGTCGTGGGCGTGCATCCGCACGAGGCGAAGTATTTTACGCCGGAAACGCTCACGCTGATGCGCGGATGGCTGTCCCTCCCCCGCATTCGGGGCGTGGGCGAGATCGGCCTGGATTATTATTACGACCATTCCCCCCGGGAGGCGCAGCGGGAGGCCTTTGCGGAACAGCTGGAGTTTGCGTTTCAGCAGGGCGTTCCCGCCGTGTTTCATGTGCGGGACGCGCACGGGGATTTTACCGAACTCCTCCGCGCGCGCAAGGGCAGGTTGCCGCAGGGCGTGATGCACTGCTACACGGGCAGCGCGGAAAGCGCGAAAACCTATCTGGATTTCGGGCTGTACATTTCCTTCTCCGGGTCGCTTACCTTCCAGAACGCGCACAATTTGCGGGACGCGGCGCGCACGGTGCCGCCGGACCGACTGCTGATTGAAACCGACAGCCCGTATCTCGCCCCCGTGCCGATGCGGGGCAAACGAAACGAGCCCGCCTACGTGCGCTTTGTGGCGCAGACGCTGGCGGAGCTCAAAGGGATGTCCGTGGATGCGCTGATCGCAGCGACCGACCGGAACGCGGAGCGCCTGTTCGGGTTATAAGGGCTGTTTCCATTGTCCGAAGGCAAGGGGGCACACGGTGCGGCAAAGGTTGCACTCCGTGGTATCGTACCCCCTTGCCGTTTTCTGTCCGTAGGCTTTCGCGCGGCAGAGGTTTTGCTGTACGCGCCCGTTTGCGATCGCGCCCGCGGGGCAGCTGTCCACGCATTTCGTGCAGCCGGGGATACAGACGCTCTCCGCGGGCGGATCGGACGGCAGGGGCAGATCCGTCAGCACGACGCCGATGTTTAGCAGATTTCCGAATGCGCGGCTCAGCAGCAGCGTATTTTTGCCCAGCGTTCCAAGGCCCGCGCACACCGCCGCGTGCTTCATGGAGATCAACCCGCGCCCTTCCAACCGTTCCGCGTCCCAGTACTCGTAGGGGCTGTCGCAGGGCACGGGCACGGCCTTGCAGCCGTACCGGTCCTCCAGCTCCCGGGCGAGCCGCAGCGCAAACGCGTCAATCTGCGCGTCGGCAAGTTCGTTAAAATGCTGATACACAAGCCGGGGGCTGACGGCGAACAGCCCCTTGGGCAGCGCAATGCCAAACACGATTGCCGTTTGGCAGGCAGGAAACAGATCGGCCGGCGAAAATCCCCGCGGCGCTCCCTGAAAACGCTCGATTCCGGCAAAACCGCACACGTCCGCCCCCGCGGCCAGCGTCAGCGCACGAATGGTTTCTTTCATCGCCATCCCCCTCCAATCGTTTTACACCCTGTACAATCCATGAGCCAAGTACGTCCGAAACGTAAAGCCCAGCCCAGCGCCCGGCTGCGGCCCCGGAAATGCGGTGTGCTTCCCCATTTCCGCGCGGCGGAAGTAGTTTCCGCTTACGCGAAAACCGCCCGATATCAGCGATATCAGGCGGTTAGGATGCATTGACAGTCTTTACGCTTGCACGTCCGACGACTTGGTCGGCAGTGCGCGCTGCACCTTGCCGCTGCGCAGGCAACGGGTGCAAACGTTCAAGCGTTTTACCTGACCGTTCATCTCCACGCGGACGCGCTGCACGTTCGGCGCCCATAAACGATGGGTTTTGCGATTGGAGTGGCTGACCAGGTTGCCGTTCAGCGTACCCTTTTCGCATACTTCACAAAACTTACCCATTTGCTACACCTCCTAACGGGAGAGATCAATCATTACAGCCTTGCCATTTTATCATCGAATGAACGGTTTGGCAAGAGGGTTTCGGCAATTTCTTTGCATTAACCCTGCGTAACCGCGCTGAGGAGCTCCGCCAGGGAGAACGGAAAGGTCAGCACGCCCTCCACCTCGGCCGCGATCAGGCCCGCCTGGATGTAAAACACGAAGTTGCCGTCCGCGTCGAAGTAGAAATCCCGCTCCGGTGAAAACGCGGCGCGGAACTCTTCCTGCGTAACGCCGGGGAAATACGCCTTTTGCATCGCGGCGATTTCATACTGCACGATCTGCCACACGAGGCCGTACGCAAGCTCGGCCGCGACGTTCGCCTCGCCCGTTTCCTGTTCCAGGCCCATCGCCTGCGTGAGGGTGAGCCTTTGTCCCGCGTATAGGCCGTCCAGCGCAAACACGGCGGAATCATAGGTTTCCGTGAGCACGTTGCCCAGAAAACGCTGGTTGACCAGCACAACGCTCAGCGTCTGCGGATCGTACGCGGTGATATCGTAATCCAGATCGACGTAATACTCGGGTTCCCCCGCGGCGGGCAGAGAATCCAGCCCGCCCGCCGCCGCGGGGATCCCGACAGATAACAAATCGTTCGCATAGGCGGCGAAATACGCGTTTACGGCAGCCGCCTGCGGCAGTTCCTCCGTAAACTGCGGCAGCCGGTAACGGTACGAAAACCGTGCGGCGCCTTCCGCGCTCCCCTGGGGGTAGGAAACGGTTCCGCGCAGGGGCTGCGCCTCGAAAGCGGCTTGCGCCGAGGCGCCCGAAACCAATACCAGCACAACGCCCGCGATACAGAGCAACCGCTTCATAGCCGGCACCGTACTCAGCCTACGCTGACCTCGTCGGACATGAAGGAGTTTTCCAGATACATCGTGTACATGCTGTAGAGGATGGATTGGCTGGTCGGGTAGGTCAGCGTAGCGGTATATACGTACTGCCCGGTTACGATGTAGACGGAGAATACGGTGTTGCCGTCCGCCGTTTCATAGGCGACGGTGGCATACTGGAATACGTCGTTGATGTTCATGCGCGCGCCTTCCACGGCGGCCGCGGCTTCCGTTGCGTAATCGGCAAGGGTTGCGCCGGTTTCATTGGCGGCGCGGGTGGCGGAGAAGGCGGCGGTGCCGTCCTGCGTTGTGGCGTAGAGCCCGTTTTGGTCCTCGGTTACGTTGGCTTCGAGGAAGAGGCTGGGGTACAGCACGGAGAAGCCCAGGTTGGTGTTGATGTATTCAATTAGCATGGCGTTGGTGTATTCCTGCAGCTCGGCTTCCAGCAGCAGTTCCGAGCCTACGGAGAAACCGTCGATCCGGTAGCCGCCCTTGGCCGCGTCGTCCTTGCGGAGGGTATACACCGCGCGGTCTTCCCAGGTCAGGGTTTGGAAATCCTGCGCCCCCATCTGTTCGATGGGCATCGAGCCGCGGTAAATTTCACCGATCAGGTACGTGTCGCCGTTTTCGGCGGCCTTCGCATACACGGGCAGGAAGCCGACGTATTCATCCGCCGTTTCCGGCTGAGCGACCGCTTCCAGCGTTGGCAGCCCCGCGGAGAAGATACTCTTGAGCACCTGCTCCTGCTGGCTTACGTCGGCAAGCGTGGCCTCGGTAATGCCTACGGATGCGCCGGCCTTCAGGCCATAGGTGAAGAAGAAAGCGACGAAGCTGGGATCCAGCGTCGTTTCTCCGTCGCCGATGACGACGGGGAAATCACTGGCGCTGATCGCCGCACCGGCAACCAGATCCAGTACCGGCAGCATCGCCTGGTAATCGGCTACGTTGATCGTCTCGGCGGTGCCGACAGTTGCCATGCCCGCCATCAGGCAGAGGGTGAACACGAACGCAAGAACCTTTTGGAATGCGCGTTTCTTCATGAGGTTTTCCTCCCAATTTCTCCGGCGGCGTCCTGCCGCCGATGTAATAGAAACGTTACAGGATATCGGTTTCATCCCTTTTGAATATACTCCGCCGCCGAGATTGCGGCGACGTTGCCCTCCCCCGCGGCCTTGGCGACCTGGAGGGGTTTGCCTGTGCAGTCTCCCGCGGCGAAAACGCCGGGGATGTTCGTACGCATGCCGCGGTCCACGGCGATGCCGTTTTCATCGGCCTGCAGCCCGTCCAGCAGCATGCTCAGGGGCATGCCCGTGCGGAAGATGAATACGCCGTCGTACGTGCGCCGCGCCTTGCCGGTATCGACCGTCACTTTGCCGTCCGCGGTGCGTTCCAGCGCCGCGGGGCGCTCGTCCACGGTTGTAAAGCCCGCGGGCACAGGGTGCTTTTTCATCGGGTAGTAGTCCATCTGCGCTACGATGCCGTGCAGGAAATGCGCTTCCTCAGCGCCCTGCTCGCTTTCGGAAAGCACGGCCACGCTCTTCCCGCGGTAGAAATTGCCGTCGCACGTGGCGCAGTAGCTCACCCCGGCGCCGATCAGCGCTTCCTCGCCCGGCAGGAGTTTGGGCTTGGCCGCCCCGGTGGCGATGACGATCGTTTTGGCTTCCACCACATCGTTTTCCACCAGCAGCATGAAGCCTTCGTCCGTGGGGAGAATCTGGCGCACCATACCGGTCAGCGTCTCCGCGCCCAGCGATACCGCCTGTTCTTCAAAGGCGTTGAGGATGTCGGCGCCTTTGGCTTGCTTCATCCCCGGGTAATTATCCACGCGGTCCGCCCGCGCGAGCCAGCTTAAGTTATGCTTGGGGCCAATGACCACCGCTTGCAAGCCGCGCATGCGCGCCGTGATCGCGCAGCTGAAACCCGCGGGTCCTTTGCCTAGAATGGCTATGTCTGTCATGATTGTCGCTGCCGCCGATGCGGCGCTCCTTTCCACCGTTCAAATATAACAAATCCGTAATACATTTGCAACGCTTTATCGCGAATTTGTTGTAAACAGTATAACACTCTTTCATATAATGCGCCATACCCGCAGGAAGCCCCGCGCGCCCACGCCCGCCAGTAAGCGGCGGCAAGCCTTTCATCGTTTCCGTATTGCCGTATCCGGCGAAAGGAAACGCCGCGGCCGGCAGCGAATCCTCGTTGCATAGGGGGCGTGCATATGAAAATTTACCTATCGGCCGATATGGAGGGCACGGCGGGCATCGTGCATTGGGACGAAACAACGGCGGGCCATCCGCAATACGGGTATTTCCAGGAGCAGATGTCCCGCGAGGTTGCCGCCGCGTGCCAGGGCGCGCTGGACGCCGGGGCGACCGAGATTCTGGTCAAGGACGCGCACGACAGCGCCCGCAGCATCATTCCCACGATGCTGCCGGAGCAGGCAAGGCTTTTCCGCGGCTGGAACGATACCCCGGAGATGATGATGGCGGGGCTGGACGAAAGCTTCGACGGCGTGCTGTTCACGGGCTACCACGCCGCGGCGGGCTCCAGCGCCAATCCCCTGTCGCACACCATGGATACGCGGATTTACTCCCTGCGGTGTAACGGCAGGCTGCTGGCGGAGTTTGACATCAACGCGATGATCGCGGCCAGTTACGGCGTTCCCGTATACTTTCTCTCCGGCGACCGCGGGCTTTGCGACGCCGCCCGGGAAACGGTTCCCCAGCTGCAAACCGTGGCGACCAACGAAGGCAGCGGCAGCGGGGCGATCTCCCTGCAGCCGGGCACGGCCGCCCGCAACATCCGGGAGACCGCAGCCAAAGCCCTGCGGCTGCCCAAAGCGGCCTGCCTCTACCCCATGCCCGGGGAATTCAAGATTGAGCTCAGCTTCAAGGACCACATCCCCGCCGCCAAGGCCGAAAATTATCCCGGCGTTACCCGCAGGGACGCGAAAACCGTTTGCTTTGAAACGCGGAGCTTTCAGGAACTGCTGCGTACGTTCTACTGGATTTTGTAACGGCGGCACGCGCGCGGCGTTGTTCCGCCCTGCCGGGCAAGGAGGAAACGATGGAACTAAACGTCAAGCCGTTAAGCCCCGCCACATGGGAGGATTTTGCCGTATTGGCCGAGCGCCACAACGGGGTTTGGGGCGGTTGCTGGTGTACCTGGTTTCACCGCAGCGATACCGTGCGCACGGGCGACACCGCTTTCAACAGGGAACTGAAAAAAGCGCTGGTCATGAGCGGCCGCGCGCACGCGGCGCTTGTGTACGACGGCGACCGGCCCGTTGGGTGGTGCCAGTACGGCTCACCGGGGGAGCTTCCGCACATCTATCATCAAAAGCAGGTGGAGACGGATGGTTATACGTTTCCGGACTGGCGGATCACCTGCTTTTTTGTCGATAAGGAATATCGCGGGAACGGCGTGGCGAAAGCCGCGCTGCTGGGCGCGCTGGAGCTGATCCGCCAGGCGGGCGGCGGCATGGTGGAAAGCTATCCGCAGGACACGCATGGGGAAACCATATCGGCTTCCTTTTTGTATAACGCGACCAGAACCCTGTTTGAGGAATGCGGCTTTACCTGCGTCGGCTCCAAAGGGAAAAACCATACGATCATGCGCAGGTTGATCTGATACGAAGCCCTGCCCCAATGTTTCGTTCCCGGCCATCTGGTGTACGATAACCCATCGCAGCGGCTGGCGGTAACCGTTACGGTTCGGCCAGCGGAAAGGAACGCCATGAAGAAAGCCCTATTGATCATCGATATCCAGGAAGCCTATCTCGCGCATCGGCGCGCAGACCAGGACTATCGGCGCGTGATGGAGACCATCAACGCCGCCGCCGCGCAGTTCCGGCAGGCAAACCTCCCGGTTTTCGTGGTGCGGGATCTGTCCGAGGGCAGCGGCAACGAGTTTCGCAACGTGCGCGAGCTGCAAGCCGCACCGACGGACCTCGAAGTGCTGAAGGTGTACAACAACGCCTTCTGGAAAACGGAGCTCGACGACATGCTCCGCGAACGAAACGTAGACTGGGTGCTGCTGTGCGGCAACGCCGCCGAGTTCTGCGTGACCGCAACCTATTTCGGCGCGCTGGAGAACGGATATGCGGCCTATCTGCTCAAGGACGGCATACTGGCCGAGACCGAAACCGGGTTAGCTTCGCTGGAGCAGGTGCGCCCGCTGCTGACGAACGAACAGCTTTCCGGGATGCTGGCAGAATAAGTAAACGGCGGTCTGGAAAAGCCGCCGTTTCAGCATATGCGGTTGACCGCCGGACGCAGGGTACGCTCGTCGCGTTCCCCTCGCCGCAGAAAACCAATCCGCTTTTGCAGACCGCAGCCGCGCAGGACGGCGTTGTGAACCCCGCCGTTACACAGCTCGTACCGGTTGAACCGAAACGGAAACATCTGGCGCGGATACATGCCGCGCCGAAGGTAACGTATGGCACGGCAAGGAAACGTTGCGGCGGCGGAAGGAACTCGGCGCATGAATCTCGAAACACCGATGCTAAAATCAATATTAAAGGAGCGTTTTGATATGCCGAAAATTGCGATCGTATATCGGTCTCCCCATCACGGAAACACCAAGAAACTGCTCGACGCGATCAAAGCCGCGCATCCCGAGGTTACGCTCGTGCAGGCGGGCGAGGAAAGCGGCTCGCTCGCTTCGTTCGACGTGATCGGCTTTGCCTCCGGCATTTACATGGGCAAACTGCACAACACGGTGCGCAAGGCGCTCGCTTCCATGGACGGAGCGGGGCGCAAAGCCTTCGCGCTGTTTACCTGCGGCGATGCGGCGGGAGCGAAATACAGCGATAAATGCCTGTCCGCGATCCGCGAACGGGGGTTTGAAACGCTCGGGTTCTTCTGGTGCAAGGCGCTGGACACCTTCGGCCCGCTGAAGCTGGTCGGCGGCGTGAACAAGGGAAAACCCGACGCGGAGGACCTTGCCAACGCGGTGAAGTTCTTTGAAAGCCTGACCTTCTGATATCACACGCGGCACAAAAATAGCGGAAACGGAGATTATGACTCCGCTTCCGCTTTTTGGTATGCCGCCTCCGCCGCTTCCAGCGCGGTATAGAGCGCGGGCTGCCGTTCCTGTTCCTGCTGGTATAACAGCGAAAGCTCCAATAGCTTTTCCTGGTTCTGGCACACCGCAGGGTCCGCCATGGTTTTTTCCAGCCGCGCAAGCGTTTGCTCGTTTTTCACAATCGCGGCCTCGGCGTCGTCAACCGCGGCCTTGAGCTGCCGCAGCGCGGCGCTTTGCTGGCGTTCCTTTTTCCGGTCCTTGGCGACCGCGGTTTTGGTGGGGCCGTCCTCCACGGCATCCGGCGGCGTTGGCCGGTCGCGCTTTTCCAGATAATCGTCGAAATTGCCGATGTATTCCGTGACGCCGTCCTCGGCCATCACCATCACGCGTTCGGCAAAACGGTTCACAAAATAGCGGTCGTGGCTGATGGCGAAGATAACGCCCGGGAACTCTGAAAGCGCTTCTTCCAGCACTTCGCAGCTGTCCATATCCAGATGGTTGGTGGGCTCGTCCAGCAGCAGGAAGTTATCCTTGCGGAGCATCAGCTTGGTCAGCGCCACGCGCCCGCGCTCCCCGCCGGAGAGTGCGGAGATCTTGCTGAAAACGTCGTCCCCGGTGAAGAGAAACTGCCCCAGCGCGCTGCGGACGCGGCTTTGTTCCAGCGCGGGAAACGAATTCCACACCTCGTCCAGCACGGTGTTGTTCAAGTTTAAGTCCTGCTGGTGCTGATCGTAGTAGCCGATATCCACGTTCACGCCGAAGCGCACGGTGCCGCTGTCCGGCGTTTCCTTGCGGTTCAGTATTTTCAGCAGTGTGGTTTTCCCCACGCCGTTGGGGCCGATCAGCGCCACGCGGTCGCCCGCGCGCAGCCGGAAACCCACGTTGCGAAACACCGTGCGGCCGTTGAATTTCTTGTTGAGGCCCTTGACTTCCAGCGCATCCTCGCCCATCCGGCGGCGCGCGTCGAAGGAGAAGCGCACCTGCCGTTCCTCCAGCGGACGTTCCAGCCGTTCGATCTTATCGAGCCGCTTCTGCCTGGATTCGGCGGCGCGGATGCTTTTCTCGCGGTTGAAGCTGCGATAGCGTTCGATGATGGCCTTCTCGCGGTCGATTTCCTTTTGCTGCAATTGAAACGCCTTGATGCGCGCCTCGAAATCCGCGGTGCGCTTCTGCATATATTGGGTGTAGTTGCCCGTGAACTTATACACGCGGCCGCCCAGCATTTCCCCCATCGTATCGCAGACGTGGTCGAGAAAATAGCGGTCGTGGCTGATCAGCAGCAGCGTTCCCTTGTACTCGGTCAGATAATTCTGCAGCCATTCGATGGCGGCGAGATCGAGGTGGTTGGTAGGTTCGTCCATCAACAGCACGTCCGGTTCCTGCAAAAGCAGTTTCGCAAGCGAAATCCGCGTGCGTTCCCCGCCCGACAGCGTTTTCACCTTGCGGCCGAACATATGCCTGCCGATTCCAAGCCCCAGCAGCTTTCCGGTGATTTCGCCCTCGTAGGCGTAGCCTTCCAGTTTTTTGAACTCCTCGGTCATCTTGTAATATTCGTCGGACAGACGGAGCGCCGTTTGCTCGTCCCGGTTTTCCGCCATTCTCGTTTCCATGTCGCGCATGCGGTGTTCCAGGGCGATGACGCGGCTGAACACGGAAAGCATCGCGTCCCACACGGTGTCTTCCGGGCTGATATCGTTGATCTGCGCCAGGTACCCAAGCTTCAGCCCCTTGTTCATGTGCACGGCGCCGGCGTCCGCCTGCTGCTCGCCGGTGAGGATTCGCATCAGCGTGGTTTTGCCGCTTCCGTTCGCCCCGACGAGGCCCATTTTTTCACCTTTTTGGACGGAAAAGGTAACGTCGCGCAGCACCTGGTCGATGCCGAAGCTTTTCTGTATGTTTTCAACGGATATCAAAATCATGGTCGGCATCCCCTTATCGCTTCCAGTCTCAGCTGTACAGTATACCATAAATGCGGTATGCACGCACATCCGCACTATACAGATTGGGCTTGCTGGTGTAAAATAGAAGATGAAAACGATGAGCCTGCCCTCAATTTTGATACAGACCGCGCGCAGCGTAAAACCACTCGGGAGGTATAGGCGTGAAAATTGATCTGACGTGTCCGGTGGAACTGTGGAAGTACACGCTGCCAGGCGAAGGCGTGCCGCAGTGCGTTTTTATGCTCAACAACGTCGGCATCAAACACGTCGTTTCGGTGCAGATCACGCTGACCAGCTACGGCCCCAAGGAATTTGTACTGCTCAAGCAAACCGACCGCATGCCGGTTTCGGACGCGGCCCCCGGGCAGTCCTTCACGGTGACGATGGTGCCCACGGAATGGGAAAACGTGCTTACCGTGGATCTGGTTATAGAAAAAGTATGGTTTGCGGACGCCACCGTATGGCGGCGCGGCAACGCGCCCGTTGTGGATTACGAACCCAACGCCCTGCCCGGCGGCCGCAAGCTGGATCAGCTTCGCTTCGTTGCCGGGGAGGACGCCGTTGGCTACCCGCAGCTGCAGGAACAGGTCTGGGTCTGCGTTTGCGGCCGCGCGAACGATTTGAAAGCCGACCGCTGCTGCCGCTGCAAGCGCGGGCGCGATACGGTGTTTGCGTCCTGTACGCCCGAAAACGTGGATCATCTGATTGCCGTTCACGAGCAAAAGCTGAAATCCGTGGCGCAATCGGCGCGCGAGGAAGCGGGCCGTTCCGCCGAAAAGCAGGAAGTGATCCGCCGCCGCGCGCAGCGCTCCCGCAGGATTGCGTGGAGCGTGACGCTTACGGTGCTGCTGCTCACGGCGCTTGCCGCGGCCGTGTGGCTGTGGGGCGTTCCCGCCCTGCGATATTATCAAGCGGGCGCTTTGCTTGCGGAGGGGAACTATTCCCAAGCCCGCACCGCCTTCCTAAGCCTTAAGGATTACCGGGATTCTCAGACTCTGGTGCAGGAAAGCGATTACCGCAGCGCCGCGGATCTTTTCAAGCAGGGCGATTTGCAGGCCGCCGCGACGCTGTTTACCGCGCTGGGAAATTATCAGGACAGCGCCGAGCAAGCGCTGCAAGCCCGGTACCAAATCGCGCAGAATACGTTCGCCGCTGCCGATTACACGGCGGCCGCAGAGCTTTTTTCCGCGCTGGGCACCTACCAGGACAGCGATACCATGCGCCGGGAAAGCCTGTACCAAAAGGCGGCCGCGCTTTTGGACGGCGGCAAGCCGGAGGAAGCGCGCGCGCTGTTTGCCGATCTTTCCGAGTATAAGGATTCCGCCGCGCAGCTCATTGCCTGCGATACCCGGATCGGGCTGAACGCGTTTGACGCCGGGGATTACGCCGCGGCGGCGGAGCGGTTCGAAGCCGTGCAGGGCCAGACGGACGTTGCGGAAAAGCTGAAGGAAACCTATTACCTCTGGGGGCTGCAAACGCAGGAGGAAGGCAGCTATGAGGAAGCGGGCAAGCTGTTCCTCAAAGCGGGCGACTACAAGGACGCCGCCTTCATGGCCCACGGAAGCCTGTACTTCCTGGCCAGCGATTATTTTGACAATCAGGAGTACGCCAAAGCCGCGGAGCTGTTCCAAAGCGTGATCCCCTATCTGGACAGCGAAACCCGGTATTGGGAAAGCGTGTATCAGCAGGGGCTTGCAAGCGAGGAACAGGGAAACATGGAGGAAGCGCTGGCGCTGTACCAGACCATCCCGCTGCACCCGCAGGCCGCGCAGCGCGTGAGCGCGTATCACTACCAACAGGCGGAAGCCGCGCTTGCCGCGGGTAACCCCGAGGAAGCGGTTGCCCAGTTCACCCTCGCGGGCGATTATCTGGACGCGGCGCAGAGAATTCTCGCCATACGGTATGAGGAAGCAACGGAAGCGTTTGCGGCGGGCGATTATCCAAACGCGGCGCAATTGTTCCTGGCGCTGGGCGATTATGAAGACAGCGCCGATCAGCTGCTGCAATCCCGCTACCTGGCGGCAAAGGCCGCGCTGGACGCGGGTGCGTACGCGCAGGCAGCCGAGCAGTTTACGCTGCTGGCGGATTATCAGGACAGTAAAACGCAGGCCGATACGGCGCGCTATGCCCAGGCCGAAGCGGCGCTTGCCGCCGCGCAGTATGACGACGCATCGGCGCTGTTTTTAGCGCTGGGCGATTATAAGGACAGCGCCGTGCGCGTCTTGCAGGCGCAATACCAAAAAGCGAAGGCAGCGCTGGACGCGGCGGATTTCGACGGCGCGGCGGCGCAGTTTGCCGCCTTGGGTGATTTTGAAGACAGCGCGGATATGGAAAAGCAAGCGCGCTACTTGAAGGCGGAAGCGGCTTTCGCGGCCGGCCAATACGGCGATGCGATCCCGCTGTACGAGGCGCTGGGCGAGTACCAAAACAGCGCGGACAAGATGAACCAAGCCCGTTACGCGCTGGCGCAGGAAGCGGTTGACGCGAAGGATTACACGCTGGCCATCCGCCTGTTTACGGAGCTTGACGATTATCAGGACAGCGCCCAGAGGCGCATGGCCCTATGGTACACGGTGGGCAACCAGGCGATGGACGTGCGCGATTATGCCGGAGCCATTCAGGCGTACGCGAACCTGAACGGCTACGAAAACAGCGACGACGCCCTTAACCAAGCGCTGTATGAGTGGGGGCTTTCGCTGAAGGCGTCGGGAGACACGGCTGCGGCCATCACGCTTTTAGAGTCCCTGCCCGCGGGTTCCGCCACGCGGCAGCTGGTGGGCGATTTCATTGCGTCCGAGGGCCTGCGCAAGCAGCAGGCAGGCGATTTGGAAGGCGCGGCGGCGGTATTCGAAGCGCTGGGCGATCACCCCGGCGCGAAGGACTATTGGTACGCGGCGCGCTACGAGGCGGCGCAGCGGCATATGGTGTTGGGCGAGTACCGGCAGGCGGCGGCGATCTTCGAAACGCTGGGAACGTATGAAAGCTCGCAAGCGAAGCTGGAAGAAAGCCTGTACGAAGCCTACGGGCGGACTGCCGACGCGGCGCGAACCGCCTACGACGCGCAGGACTGGGCCGGCGTTGTGGACGCCCTCGACGGGTTTGATTTCACCGGCCTGCCCGAAGCCTATCAGCCGTTGCAGACATGGTATGAGGAGGCGTGCCGCGCGGCCGGGGACGCGTTGTACGAAGACGGCAAGCCCTTTGATGCGCTGGCTTATTATCAGCGGATCGCATATCTGCCCGAGGTGGCGGACGGCGTGCTGCAACGCCCCGTATATCTGCTGATCGGCGCGTGGGAAAACGGCGGGCAAACCGCCTCGTTCCTCGCGGACGGGAGTTTTTCGCTGCCGGAGGAAACCGGGTTCTATGCCGTGCAGGACGGGACGCTGCTGACGGGCGCTTCGCCCGACGCATTGACGGAAACCTACGCGCTGACGGAGCTGACGCAAACCGTGCTGACGCTGACCGCATTAAACGATGCCGCCACAGTTTACACTTTTACGCGCGTGAGCGCCGACGGAGACGGAAATGAACAGGGAAGCGCACCGTGAACAAAAGCTGACCATCGGCGTTCTGTATGGTTTCCGGGCGTTGATGGTGCTTTTTGTGTGCAATTACCACTTCTGGCAGCAAAGCTGGCTGATGCAGCAATTTTCACTGTTCAGAACCTCCGTTTATTTCGATTATTTTACGCGATCCAGCTATCTGTTTGTGGACGGCATGCTTCTGCTCAGCGGGTTTCTGCTATACCTGCCCTACGCGCAGGCCGCGGACGCCGGGCTGCCCATGCCCAGCACGAAGACTTTTTACTGGAAGCGCTTGATCCGCATCGTGCCCTCCTATCTGGCGTCGGTCTTCCTGATGCTGTTTGCCGTGGCGCTGCCCGGCGGCGCGTATGACAACGCGGGCGAAGCCATTGCGGACGTGCTGGCCCATGTGACGTTCACCTTCCCGCTGTTCCCGGACACGTACCTGTATACGCCGCTCAACGCCGTGCTGTGGACGATCGGCGTGGAGGTGCAGTTCTACCTGATCTTCCCACTGATCGCGCGGTTCATGCGCAAAAAGCCGGCGCGTACGCTTATAATCCTCGCGGCGGCGGGAATCCTGTTTCGGGTTACGCTGGCGCTGGAAGCGGAGGACCTGGCGATCTGGGTCAACCAGATGCCCTCCTATCTGGACGTATACGCGCTGGGCATGCTGGGCGCGATCCTCTATCTGCGCCTGCGGCGGCTGACGGAAACAGGGAAAGCGAAAACCGTGGTTTCCATTGCCGCGGTCATCCTGTTCTGCCTTGGAACTGCGCTGATCCTATCCGTTTTGCAGATACAGTCCACCGCCAGCATTCAGGGGCTATCCGCCCTGCGGCTGAGCCAGTGGCTCGTCCGGCTGCCGCTTGCGCTTGCGATGCTCGTTACCATGCTTTCGGCTTCTTTCCTGCCCCGGTTACTGCAAAAACCGCTGGACAACCGCCTGATGCGCTTTTTATCCGTGATTTCGCTGAACCTGTACATCTGGCATCAGACGCTGTGCATACTGCTGGTCAAGCCCCTGTTTCCCCAAGCGCTGCATAACGATCATAACCTCCAGGTCATTTTCACGCTGTTAAGCCTCGCCCTGGCCATTCTCACCGCCATGGCGTTCACCTACGGGCTGGAGCACCCGGCGGCCAGGTGGCTGCAGACACTCAAAGACAGAAAGGGAGTACGACCCGATGCAAGACCCGCGCCTCCAGAAACTGTGTAACCTGCTGATCAACTATTCCTGTGAACTGAAACCCGGCCAGAACATTCTGATTGAGATTTTCGGCAGCCAACCCGAGGTTGCCATGGGGCTGATCGACGCGGCCTATGCCGCCGGAGGCGTTCCGTTTGTGCGGCTGCGCGAGCCGCAGGTGATGCGCAAGCTCATGCAGGGCGCAACCTCCGCCCAGTACGCGGTGGAAGCCAAAAACGACGCGGACCTCATGAAGCAGATGCAGGCCTACATCGGCCTGCGCTCCTATGAAAACGCCTACGAGCTTTCCGGGGTAGCCCCGGAACAGATGGCGCTGTATACCCGGGAGTATTCCGGCGCCGTGCACGGCAAGATCCGCATTCCCGAAACGCGCTGGTGCGTGCTGCGCTACCCGACCCCCGCCATGGCGCAGAGCGCGCACATGAGCACCGAAGCGTTTGAGGATTACTATTACAGCGTTTGCACCATGGATTATCAGAAGCTCGGCAAGGCCATGGAAGCGCTGAAGGCGCGCATGGAGCGCACGGACAAGGTGCACATCACGGGCCCGGATACCGATCTCACCTTCTCCATCCGGGGGATACCGGCCATCATCTGCGACGGAAAGCTGAACATCCCCGACGGCGAGGTGTATACCGCGCCGGTGAAGGATTCGATAAACGGCACCCTGCGCTACAACACGGAAAGCCTGTACCAGGGCAAGGTGTATTCCGATATCCGCTTCACATTTGAAAACGGCAAGATCGTAAAGGCCACCTGCAGCGATACCGCGGGGCTCAATCATGTGCTGGATACCGACGAAGGCGCGCGCTACATCGGCGAGTTTGCGCTGGGGGTGAACCCGTTCGTCACCACCCCCATACAGGATACGCTGTTTGACGAGAAAATCGCGGGCTCGTTCCATTTCACCCCTGGCACCTGCTACGACGACGCCTCCAACGGCAACCATTCCAGCGTTCACTGGGATATCGTCAACATCCAGCGGCCCGAGTACGGTGGCGGCAGCATCTATTTCGACGGCGAACTGATCCGCAAGGACGGCCTGTTCGTACCGGCGGACCTGCTGCCCCTGAACCCGGACGCGTTCCTATAAACTACGCAACACCCACGCGTACGAAAACGGCTCTCCGGTTGGAGAGCCGTTTCTTTTTGCATGAGCAAAACCTTAGCCGATGACCACGAGCTCCGTATCGGTGAACTTGGCGAACAGGGCGATATCCTCCGCGGTGAGCGCGGTGGAAACCACGGTGTGATGGCCGCCGCCCGCTTCGATCCAGGCCTTCGCGCCTTCCTCGAAGTTGGGCTTGATCTTCCACATGATCTGCCCCACGGGGAGCTTGGGCATGGGCTTGGGCTGCTTGATGAGTTCGATCTTCGCGCAGATCAGGCGGAAATGCGTGCCCATATCCGTCATGCACACGGCGACGCCGTCTCCCGTGACGCCGTCGAAGGTGAGGCGGGCCGGGTCGGCCTTGCCGCCGATGCCCAGCTTATGCACCTCGATGGCCGGCTTGGTAGCCGCAAACGAGGGGGAAACCTCCAGCATGTGCGCGCCCAGCACATAGCCGTCGGCCATGTCGTAGGTGTAGTCTTCCATGAAGCCGGTCGCGCCTTTGCGGCCCTCGGCCATTTTCCACAGCACCGCGCTGAGCGCGCTGGTTTTGTAATCGCCCTCGCCGCCGAAGCCGACGCCCTTGCCAAGCATCCGCTGGGTGGCGAGGCCGGGCAGCTGCTCCATGCCGTAGAGATCTTCAAAGGTATCGGTATACGCGCCTACGCCGTGCGCGGCTACGAACTGGTCCAGCGCAATTTCATAACGAGCCTGCTCCTTGACGGCGTCCAGATTGGTGGTTTTGATCTCGTACGCCGCCTTGTATTCCGCCATCTTCTGCGCAAGCTGCGCGTCGGTTACGCCGTGTACGAGCTTCACCAGATCGCCGATGCCGTAGTAGTTCACTTCCCAGCCGAAGCGGATCTGGCTTTCCACGCGGTCGCCGTCGGTCACGGCCACCTGGCGCATGTTGGAGCCGAACATTGCCACCTTGAGCTTGCGGGAGAAATCCAGCGCCTTGGCGACTTCGGCAAACTGCCTGAGCTGCGCGACGACTGCCGGGTTTTGGTAATACCCGACCACGATCTGCCGTTTCACACCCAGCCGGGTGCAGATGAAGCCGTACTCGCGGTCGCCGTGGGCGGACTGGTTGAGGTTCATGAAATCCATGTCGATGCTGTCGTAAGGCAGGCGCTCGTTTGCCTGCGTGTGCAGATGGCAAAGCGGCTTGCGTAAAATCTGCAGGCCTTTGATCCACATTTTCGCGGGAGAAAACGTATGCATCCAGGTGATTACGCCCACGCAGTCCGCATCGGCGGAGGCTTCCTGCATCACGGCGACGCAGCCTTCCGAATTGAGGACGGTCGGTTTCCACACCACCTCGGCGACGGCGGAAAGCTTGCCGTTGAGGAAGCTGACCATTTCCTTGCTGTCCAGCGCCACCTGTTTTAACGTTTCCTCGCCGTAGAGATCCTGACTGCCGGTGATAAAGTAGAGCTTTTTCATTTGTGTTCTCCTCCTTGGCCGTAATAGGCGTCTTTACCGTGTTTACGGAAATAATGTTTGTCCAGCAGGTATTGGTCGGCTTTACCGACGCCGGGTTGGATGGTTTCGGTGAGCAGGGAGAGCTTGGCCACCTGCTCCAGCACCGCGGCGTGGTACACGGCCTCGTCCGCGTCCTTGCCCCAGGCGAAGGGGCCGTGGTTTTTCACCAGGATGGCCGGAATTTCCATCGGGTCTTTGCCTTGCAGGGTTTCCAAAATCACCGTGCCGGTGTTTTTCTCATATGCGGCCGTGATCTCTTCCTGTGTTAAAGCCCTTGCGCAGGGCACGTCCCCGTGAAAGTAATCCGCGTGCGTGGTGCCGTAGGCCGGAACCGCGCGCCCCGCCTGCGCAAACGCGGTCGCGTAGGTGGAATGGGTGTGCACCACGCCGCCGATCTGCGGAAACGCCTTATACAGCTCCACGTGCGTGGGCGTGTCCGAGGAGGGTTTCCAGGGGCCGTCCACCACGTTGCCGTCCAGATCGACAACCGCCATATCGTCCTCGGTCATGCCTTCATAGGCAAGGCCGCTGGGCTTGATGACGATGAGCCCCTTTTCGCGGCAGATGGCGCTGACGTTGCCCCAGGTAAACAGCACCAGCCCATGTTTCACAAGGTCTAAATTGGCTTGCAGAACCTGTTTTTTCAGCTGTTTGAGCATATCAGCCCTCCACCGCCGCGCGCTCTACGCGCAGCGTTTTTTCGAATTCCCGCAGATAGGCGGTAAACCCGCGCACCCCTTCCGCGTCCGGCTGCAGGGTGGTGCGAACCGCGTCCGCAAATACCCGGTTTTCCAGATAATGCTCCAGGGTTTCGCCGCCGCTGCGGTTCACGCGGTAAGCCGCCAGCAGCGCCATGCCGTAGGCCCCGCCTTCGCCCGCGGTTTCCATGACCGATACGGGCGCGTTCATGGCGTTGGCCAGCGTCTGCTGCCCTACCTTGGGCGCCTTGAAGAACCCGCCGTGCCCGGTGAGGCAATCGATCGCCACGCGCTCGTTATGCAAAATCCGCATACCGATCGCCAGCGACGCGACCGCCGAATACATCTGCGCGCGCATGAAATTGGGGAGCGTAAACTTGCTGTCCGCATGGCGCAGCACCAGCGGGCAGCCCTTTTCAAAGCCCGTGATGTGCTCGCCGGACAGGTAGTTGACCACCACCATGCCGCCGCAATCCAGATCGCCCTCCAGGCTCAGCTCGTACATTTTGTCGTAGATTTTCTTGATGGAGATCTCCACGCCCATGGCGGAGAGGAACGCGTGGTAGGTGTCCGCCCAGGCGTTGATATCGGAGGTGCAGTTGGCGCAATGCACCATAGCCACGGGCTTGCCCGACGGGGTCGCCACGATGTCGATCTCCGGATAGGGCTTGGACAGGGGCTTTTCCAGCACGATCATCGAAAAGATGGACGTGCCTGCCGATACGTTACCCGTACGCGCGGCCACGCTGTTGGTCGCCACCATGCCGGTGCCCGCGTCGCCCTCCGGCGGCGCAACGGGGATGCCCGCCGCAAGCCTGCCGCTGGGATCCAGAAGCCTTGCGCCCTCCGGGGTCAGCGTGCCGGCGTCCTCCCCCGCCATACGCACCTGCGGAAGCAGGTTGATCACCTTCCAGGGCAGATGATAGGGTTCCACCAGCGCGTCAAACTGCGCGATGCGGCGCAGATCGTAGCGGTTTCCGTCCAGCGGGAACATGCCGCTGGCCTCGCCCACGCCGATGACGAACTCCCCGGTGAGCTTGTGGTGGATGTAGCCCTCTAGCGTGTTGATGTGATGGATGTCGCAAACGTGGGGCTCGCCCTGTTTTACGGCATGGTAGAGGTGCGCGACGCTCCAGCGCTGCGGAATGTTGCAGCCGAAAAGGCGCGTGAGTTCCTCGCTCGCCTGCCCGGTGATCACGTTGCGCCAGGTGCGAAACGGCACCAAAAGCTTACCGTCCTTGTTAAAGGGCAGGTAACCGTGCATCATGGCGGAAATGCCGAGGCTGCCGATGCGCACAGGCTCCTTTAAGCCGTCCAGCAGCTCTTTGACGGCGGCGCGCAGGCCGTTCCACGCTTCATCCAGCGGATAGGTCCAAATGCCGTTTTCAAAGCGGTTCTCCCAGGTAAAACTGCCCTGCCCCACCACGCGGTGCCGCTCGTCGATCAGCACCGCCTTAATGCGCGTGGAGCCCAGCTCTATTCCCAAATAGGTGTTGCCCGTGCTCATCATGTGTTCCTTCTCCCTTGCTCAGTTCAACTTGTCCGTACATCTTTTGCTATTATACGCCGATCGCCTTGGGAAAGCAATTCCGGGTTACGCCGGATTTCTCCACGGAAGCACCTCGCTTTTGCAGGGCTCGCCACGCAGAATGGCAAGCATTTTCCGGCCCGCGGCGCTGCCGATATCCGCCATCGGGCTCAGCAGGGAGTACACGGGAACCGGGCTTAACGACGCATAGGTGGAATGATCGAAGCTCGCGATCTGCAACGGCTTGATCTGCCCCGCCTGAATGGCCTTGGCAATCTGGAGCGCCGCCTCGTCATTATAGCAGAGAACGCCGTCGCACGGCGCGAATTTCGGCATCGCCGCGGCGAGGATTTCCGCGCGGTTCTCCGTCGTGTACCAAAACACAAGCTCGTCGCGGAGGGGAAGCCCCGCGGCAAGCACCGCGGCGGCATAGCCCGCGTAACGGCGGTGGCCCTGAATGTCGTCGCTTTTAAACACGCCCGCAACCGTACGGCAGCCTTTATCCATCAGATACCGGCAAGCCGCATGGCCGCCGGCCCGGTCGTCCGAAACCACGGAGACCACCCGCTGCAGTTCCGGATAATAGCCGTTGATGAACACCAGCGGGATGCCCTGGCTTTGCAATTTTTCGTACAGGTCGATGTTGGGGTTGGGAAGCGCGGTTTTCGTGCCTTCCACAATAATCCCGTCGATCGGTTTTTCCAGCAGCTCGGTGAGGATCTTCCGTTCGCTCTCCACGCGGTTATGCGTGGCGTAGAGCATGGAAACGTAGCCGCTTTCGGATAGCGCGCGCTCGATGCCCTTGAGGATTTCCGGAAAGATATATTCGCCGATATAGGTGGTGACCACCGCGATATTATGCGTCGTATGCCGCGCGGCGCTGTCGCGCAGGTAGGTGCCGCTGCCGCGCACCCGGTAGACCAGGTTCTCGCGTTCCAGCAGGCTGATGGCCTGACGCACCGTATAGCGACTGTACCCGGTGAGTTTGATCAGCTCGTAATCGCTGGGCAGGCGTTCGCCCGCCGCATAAACGCCGGAGCGGATATCTCTGCCGAGCTTTTCGGCGACGACCGCGTATTTCGATTGTTTCATCCGCCGCTCCCTGGCAATGCAGCCGGTCTGCCCGCAGCGGCCGCTTTCCGCAGCCCGCTGCCCGCGCCCGGCGACCGCCTGTTATTTGCAGGCGTACCGGTAGACTTCGGCGATGTCCGCGCGGGTGAGGGGGTGGAACGAACCCAAGCGGTCGCCATTGTTCAAAAGCACCTTGGCGGCAAGCTTTTCGATATCCTCTTCCTTTGCGCCCAACTCCGCAAACGACGTCGGCATGCCGATTTCGCGGTAGAAAGCCTCCAGCCTATCGATGCCTTCTGAGGCCGTACGCTCCGGCTGCTCGAAGTCCATCTCCACGCCGAACACGCGCTGCGCGAACTGCGCGACGCGCATGACGTTGTAGGGGTACTGGTAGCGCAGGTAGGCCGGGAAAATCACCGCAAGGCCTGCGCCGTGCGCCACGTCGTACAGGCCGCTGAGCTCGTGCTCGATCATATGCGTGGCCCAGTCCTGCTGGCGGCCCACGCCCAGCACATCGTTATGGGCGACGACCCCCGCCCACATGAGGTTGGCGCGTGCGTCGTAATCCCGCGGGTTATGCAGCGCGATCCGCGCGTATTTCATCACGCTTAGGAGCACTGCTTCGCACATATGGTCGGTCAAACCTACGCCCGTGGTGTTGGTGAAATAGCGCTCCATAACGTGCGCCATCATATCCACCGCGCCGCAGGCCGTTTGGAACGGCGGCAGGGTGTAGGTCAACTCCGGGTTCAAAATGGAGAATTTCGGGCGCAGCAGATCGCTGTCGCAAAAGCGCTTGAGGGCGCTTTCTTCCTTGGTGATCACCGTGGAGTTGGAGCCTTCGCTGCCCGCCGCGGGCAACGTGAGCACCACGCCCAGCGGCAGCACCTGCGTTACGGTTTTCCCGCCGGTATAGAAATCCCAGAAATCGCCCGCGTAGGGCACGCCCAGCGCGATGGCCTTGGCGGAATCAATCACGCTGCCGCCGCCCACGGCGAGAACAACGTCCACGTTTTCCCTGCGGCACAGCGCGATGCCTTCGTACACCAGCGTATCCCGTGGGTTTGGCTGCACGCCGCCCAGCTCCACACAGGCGACGCCCGCCTGCTCAAGCGATTGGCGGATCTGGTCCAGCAGGCCGCTCTTGACCACCGAGCCGCCGCCGTAATGCAGCAGCGCTTTCGTACCGTACCTGCGGCAAAACGCCCCGGCCTTATGCTGCGTTTCCTTGCCGAACGCGAACTGCGTTGGGCTGATGAACGAAAAATCAAGCACTGAATGACCCTCCCGTATGTCGATGGACGATATCTACCCCGCCATTATACCACAGGTCAGCCTTTTCTTGCGTCCTTCACCTTGGTGAAGATGGCCTGCAGCACGATGAAGAAGCAAAGCAAAATCGCCATGAGAACGTTGGACCACGAGGACATGAGCTTACCCTGGGTTTTCACCAGGCTTGAGATGGTGCCGTTGATCAGCACGCCGAAGAACGAGCCGATCACGTTGCCCACGCCGCCGGTCAGCAGCGTGCCGCCGATGACCGAGGAGGAAATCGCGTCCATCTCCAGCCCCGACGCCTGCATCGGCGTGCCGCACATGGAGTTGAGGCAATAACAGATGCTGCCGATGGAGGTGAGGAAGCTGCACAGCATATAGGCGCGCATTCTGGTTTTCTTCACGTTCAGGCCCATCAGCTGCGCGGACTGCTGGTTGCCGCCCACGGCGTACAGGCTGCGGCCGAAGCGCGTGTAGCGCAGCACAATGTAGGTGATGATCACGACGGCGAGCGCCACCAGCACCGTGACGCGGATATAGGGCACCAGCAGCACGCCGCGCTTGTTGGTATACGAGCCAAGCCCGAAAGGCATATTGATGCGGAGGTTGGCAAGCGTGACGAAAAACTGGTCGGACACGATGCTTACCTGCTGCGTGGAGAGGACGGCCGTCATGCCGCGGCCGAAGAACATCCCGGCCATGGTAACGATAAACGGCTGAATGCCCAGATAGCCTACGCAGTACCCAAGCCCAAGGCCGAACACCAGCCCGATGCCGATGACCATAACCATCAGCGTGGGCGAGGACCAGCCCCAGTACTCCATGCCGACGGCCATGAACATGCAGTTCATCGCCACTAGGCCGCTGACGGAGATATCGATGCCGCCGGTGAGCATCACGGCGGTCATGCCGCAGACGATGCAGATCAGCCCCGCGTTGGAAATGAGGATGTTCAGGAAGGTTTGCAGGTTGGAAAAGCCCTTGTAGCCGTATACGATGCAGCCGGCCGCGTACATGGCAACGAACAGCCCGATGGTGATGAGCAGCAGCAGATTGTTGCTGGTGAGCTTGCGGCGCGCGCGGCTTTGGGAAAGCGCGGGTCTCATAGGCTGACCGCCCCCTTCCGGATCGCGGACGCGGCTTTTGCGGCGGCGCGTTTGGCGAAGAAGGCCTTCACCGCCGGAGACTGAATGGTGACGATCAAAATTACGATCACGGCTTTGTACAGCGGCGCCTGCGCGGAGCTGACGCCCAGCGCGTACAGCGTGGTGGTGATTGCCTGAATGGTATACGCGCCGATGATGGAGCCCGGCATGCGGAACTTGCCTCCGCCCAGGCTGTTGCCGCCCAGCGCGACCGCGAGGATGGCATCCAGCTCCAGATACAGGCCGATGTTGTTG
Source organism: Bacillota bacterium (assembly GCA_023459675.1). Taxonomy (GTDB): domain Bacteria; phylum Bacillota; class Clostridia; order Christensenellales; family Aristaeellaceae; genus CAXXOK01. Next base: position 46,007 of record JAEWTC010000088.1, read on the forward strand.
GTATCCGCGGAGTAGATGCGGCTGGTGGCCTGAATGCCCGCGATGCCCGCGCACAGGCCGGAGATAGCGAAGGCCGTAAACATGATGCGTTTGGAACGGTATCCCGCGATCCGGGCGGCGTTTTTATTGATGCCCACGCTCTGGATATACATGCCCAGCGCCGTATAGCGCAGCACCAGCATGGCCACCGTGATGCAGATGACCGTGGTGATGATCGGGGTGGGGAAAATCCACAGATAGCCGCCGAAGAACTGGAACGAGGGCTCCCGGATATAGACAATGGTGTTGTTGCACAACAGAAGCCCGATCGCGCGGCCCGCCGAGAACAGGATCAGCGTGGCGACCATCGGCTGGATGTTTAAATACGAGGCGAGGAAACCGTTGAACATGCCGCACAGCACCGCGATGGCGATACCCGCGAGAACGCCCACCACCAGCGGCACGGCGTAGCTGGATACGTTGGCGTTGCCAAACCCGGCCAAAAGCATGCAGCACATGCCGCCTGCAAGGCTCATGACCGAGCCCACGGAGATATCCGCGCCTGCGGAGGCCGAGATGACGAACGTCATGCCGATGGCTAAAATCGCCGCCTCGCTGCCGCGGTTGAGGATATCGATGATGCGGCCGTAGAGCACGCCGTTTTTGATGGTGATCGTGAAGAAGCTAAACGCCGCGCTGCCGTTGACGACGTCGAAGATGATGTTCACGGTCATCACCAGCAGCATGCTGAAGATGGGCAGGAACAGGTACATCTTCGTAATTTTACGGATCGTTTCCTTTACCCTCATTGCGGTTCACCTCCGGCGATCGCCTGCATGACAATTTCCTGCGTCATCTCCCCGGACAGCTCCTTGACCTTTTCCCGGTCGCGCAGCACCGCAAGCCGGTTGCAGGTGCGCAGCATTTCCTCGATCTCGGAGGAGATGAAGAGAATGCCCTTGCCCTCTTCCCCAAGCTGGATGATCAGCTTTTGGATCTCGGTTTTGGTGCCGATGTCGATGCCGCGGGTCGGCTCGTCCAAAATCAGGAAATCCGGCTTGGTGGCCAGCCAGCGCGCGATGATGACCTTCTGCTGGTTGCCGCCGGACAGCTGCTTGACCAGCGTTTCGCGGCCCGGGGTTTTGATTTGCAATAGCTCGATGAAGTGATCGGCGATCTCGCACTGCTCCTTGTAGGGCATCAGCTTGATCATGCCCCGCCGCGCCTGAATGGCCAGGATGATGTTTTCCCGCACCGACAGGTCCTCGATGATGCCCTCGGCCTTGCGGTCGTCGGGCAGCATCCCCATGCCCAGCTTCACCGCCACCAGCGGGTGCGAGATTTTAACCGCTTTGCGGTTAAAATGCAGCATGCCGGTTTGGGATTTGTCCGCGCCGTAGATGGCGCGCGCAAGCTCGCTGCGGCCGGAGCCAAGCAGGCCGGTGAGGCCCACCACTTCCCCGCAGCCGATTTTCAGATCAAAGGGCTTGATTTTACCGGCGTGGCTTAATCCCTGCGCGTCCACCAGCGCTTTTTCATATTTATTCTTGTCGTATTCCGGTTTGATCTGGGCCAGGTCCTCGATATCCTTGCCCATCATCGCGGCGATCAGCCGGATGCGGGGAAGCTCCGAAATGGTATATTCGCCGATCAGCTTGCCGTTGCGCAGCACCGTAATGCGGTCGCAGACGGCGTATACCTGCTCCAGAAAGTGCGTAACGAAAATGATGCCGACGCCCCGGTCGCGAAGCTTGCCCATGAGCTCGAACAACTTCTGCACTTCCTTTTCGTCCAGCGACGACGTGGGCTCGTCCAAGATCAGCACCTTACAGTCCATATCCACGGCGCGGGCGATGGCGATCATTTGCTGGAGGGCAAGGGAGTACTCCTCCAGATTCACTTCCACGTCCAGCGCCAGCCCGAAGGCCTGCATCAGCTTTTCAGCCCGCCTGTGCATGGTTTTACGGTCGATGGTGTGGATTTTCGTCATGGGCTCGCGGCCGATGAAGAGGTTTTCCGCCACGCTCAGGTTAGGGCACAGGTTGATTTCCTGATACACCGTGGAAATGCCCTTCTCCTGCGCTTCCAGGGTGGAGCGGTTGCGGATGGGCTCGGCAAAGCCGCTGACGCGGATCTCGCCGCTGTCAAAATCATGCACGCCGGTTAAACATTTGATCAGCGTGGATTTTCCGGCCCCGTTTTCGCCCATCAGGGCATGAATTTCCCCTTTACGCAGCGTGAAATCCACGTCCTCGAGGGCTTTGACGCCCGGAAACGACATGCAGATTCCCCGCATCGTCAGAACGACGTCGCTGTCCATTGCCGTCCCTTCTTTCGTTTTCTGATAGTATAGCATATTGCTTTGAGGAAGCAAAGGCGTCATGCCGCCGGAGGCTTCCATATAAGGAAGAACATGGGAGGAGCCTGAGCCTCTCCCATGTTCCTCTAAGGTTACTGAACCAAATGCAGATGGGGTGATTGCGAGCTCTTAGTAGGCGCGGGCGTCCAGCACTTCCTGGGTCATGGTGGTGGCAAGCGCGGAGGTGATGCCCGGGGCTACGAACGCCTGGTCAACCACGAGCGTGAAGGCGGGCACGGTTTCGCCGGCTTCCAGCTTCATGATGACGTCTTTGGCGTAACCAGCCTGCAGGGGGTTGCACTCTACGTTGCAGTGGAAGTCGCCATCCAGCGTGTACTGGAGGCCTGCGTGCGTCGCATCGTAGGAGATGATGATCACGTCGCCGTCGGTGCCGTAGGTGATGCCGGCGGCATCCATGGCATCCATCGCGCCGTACGCCATGTTGTCGTTCTGGGCAACGATGACGTTGAACTGGCCTTCATAGGACTTGATGAAGCTTTCCATAACCTGCTGTCCGCCGGCCTGGGTGAAGTCGCCGCTCTGGCTGTCGATGAGCGTCCATTCGGGATGCGCGGCCATGATCTCGTTGAAGCCGTTGGTGCGGCCGATTGCCGCGCTGGAACCAACGCTGCCCTCGAGCACGAGGATGTTGGCGGCGGCGCCGTTTAAGTATTCGGCAAGCCATTTGCCGGCGGTCTGGCCTTCGGCGACCATGTCGGTGCCGATGGCGGTGGTGTAGAGATCAGCGGGCGCATCAACGCTGCGGTCCACGATCAGCACGGGGATGCCTGCGGCCTGCGCTTCGGCAAGCACGGTATCCCAGCCAGCGCTCTGGATGGGGGCGATGCAGATGTAATCAAGGTCCTGCTCGATGAAGCTGCGCACAGCCTCAAGCTGGACGACGTGATCGTTGTCCGCATCGACGAAGGACAGTTCAAAGCCGTTCTCGGCGGAGAATACGGATTTGAAGTCTTCGGTGTTGGCGTTACGCCAGTCGCTTTCGTGGCCGACCTGCGCGTAGCCGACGGTGATGACGTCTGCGGATGCCGTTGCGACCATGGCCAAAGCCATTGCCAGCACCATCACAAGAGAAAGAAGTTTTTTCATGGAAGTGCCTCCTTTTTTCAATTGGGGACGATTGCCGCTGTCCCCTCATAGTGTCACCATTGTAATATTTTCAAGGCATGCGAAAAATACACGCCTTTCAGGACTTGGTTGAGTATTTTATGAAGTTTTGGGGGGCGCCTGGAGGCGGGCAGGGAAAGGGGTGAAATTTTCCGCGCGAACGGGATGATATTACGAAGCGCTTTGCTTGCGGAAATCCCGGGGCGACATATCCATATATTTCTTGAACAGATAGCTGAAATAGTGCGGGTCGTTGTAGCCGATGCTCGCGGCGACGTCCGACGTGCGCATCTGCTGGTCGCGCAGCAGCTCCTTGGCTTTCTCAATGCGCAGCATGGTAATGTACTCGGTAAAGGTAACGCCGGTCTCCTGCGAGAAAATGGTGCAGAAGTGGTTGTTGGACAGCGCCACCTCGTTGGCGACCTGCCGGAGGGTGAGCTCCGGGTTGGCATAATGCTCGCCGATATAGGCTTTCGCCTTGCGAATCAGCACGCCGTAGCGTTCGGAGCCCTGCTCGTCGCGAAACTCCAGCGCTTTGCCGATCACCTCTTTGGCTAGCTCCAGGGTATCGTCCACCCCCACGGTGACGGCGGTTTTGCCTTCCGGCTGGAACGCCGCGGGGATTACGTCCTGGGGCACGCCCCCGCAATCGCGCACGATGCGGGACGCCACCAGCACGATGTCCACAAACAGATAATTGATGAACAGCTTGCTCTTCACCGCGGATTCGCCGATCTCCCCGAAGTACTCGGCGAGAATGCCGTCGATATCCGCGCGGTTGGCGTGGCGCAGGCGCTCGTACATTTTGGGCATTTTCACGTCCATCAGCGAAAGGCTTTCCGCGGGCGCGATATCCAGCACGCCCAGAATGCGCCGGTCCTGGTTCCCCTTTTCCAGCTCCACCATGGTGGAAAGCAGCGTGCACGCCTCGCGATAGGACTCGGGCACCTTATAAAGGAAGTTGACCGTCGTACCGATGGTGACCATGGGCTTGAGCGCGGTGTTGCGCTCGATGTCGTATTTCACGGACTGCGCAAGCCCGTAGGTGCGCTCCTCCACGTCGGCGTCGTCGTCGCCCATAATCAAAAGCACGAAACGCCCCTGCAGCTGGCACATGAACGCGGCGCCGCCGCTGTTGTTGGCCAGGCGCAGGATCACGCTTTCCGCGGAGCGGAGGTCTTCCATCTGCGCCGCAACCTTGCCGGGGTCGATCACCATCACCAGATAGCGCTTGGCCGTAAGCCCCGTATGCAGCGCCCGCGCGCGCCGGATGATTTCACCCTCCGGTACGCCGGAAATGAGATCGCTCAACAGCTTCTGCTTGAGAAGCTCCGTGGAGGACGCCAGCTGGTCGCGGTAGAGGCGGAGGTTTGCCTGCTGCTGCTTTTCGGCGCGGATGCCTTCCGCCATCCGCGTGAGCACCTTGCGCAATTCCTGGGAGCTGACGGGTTTCAGCAGATATTCCTTCACGCCGATGGAGATCGCTTCCTTGGCGTAGGCGAAATCATCGTACCCGGAGATGATGATGATGTACATCCAGGGCATGGTGGCGCTGAGCGCGCGGCAAAGCGCAAGGCCGTCCATAAACGGCATGCGGATGTCGGTGATCAGGATATCGGGTTTGATGTCCTGGAGCATCGAAAGCGCCATTTCGCCGTCCGACGCTTCCCCCACCAGGGAAAAATCCGTTTCTTCCCACGGGAAATTGTTGCGGATGCCTTCGCGCACGACGATCTCATCGTCAGCCAGAAATACCCTGTACATTGTTGTTCCTCCCAAACGGCACGCTCAGCCGGACCGTTGTGCCGGCCTCGCTGGAGTCGATCTGCAGGCCTTTTTGCTGGTTATAGTAAAGCTGGATGCGTTTGTTGACGTTGATCAGCCCGAAGAACGGGCGCTCCGTGGGGTCCGCCGCGTCCGAAGCCAGGCTTTCGCGCACCTGCCGCAGCCGCTCGGGGGACATCCCGGCGCCGTTGTCGGTAACGGACAGCTCCATCCGCCCGTCCTGCTCCCGCCCGATGATGCGCACCCAACCCTTGCCCCGGCGGTGCTTGATGCCGTGGTAAATGGCGTTTTCCACCAGCGGCTGGATGAGCAGCTTCAGGATTTCCTTGTGGTAGAGCTCCTCGGGGATATCGATCTCGTAATCCAGAATATCGCGGTAGCGGATCTTCTGGATGGTCAGGTACCCCTGCAGGTGCTTGACTTCGTCGGCCAGGGGAATCCAATCCCGCCCCTGCGAAAGCGAGATGCGGAAGAAATCGGACATCGCCTGCGTAACGTGGATCACCTCTTCGGTGCGTCCCGCCTCGGCCAGCCATACGATGGCGTCCAGCGTGTTGTACAAGAAATGCGGGGTGATCTGCGCCTGCAGGGTGCGCAGCTCGCTGCGTTTGAGGTTCTCCTGCTCACGCCGGTTTTCGTCGATCAGCCGCTGGAGCTTGCCCGCCATGATGTTGAGGCTTTCGGTAAGGCCCTGCAGCTCGGTCACCCGCGGGTTTTGCACGCGCGCCTGCAGATTGCCGATCGCGATGGAGGCCGCCATGCTCTCCAGATCCGCGATGGGCGTACGCACCGCCTGCGACAGCGAACGCTGCGCAAGCACCGCGAACGCCACCGTCAGCGCCAGCAGAACGCCGATCAGCAGCATGATCTGCGACAGGCGCTGCTGCAATAGACGGCTGGTTTGCGTGGCGGCGCTGATTTCCACGGTGATGTACTTTTGCAGCATATCGCCCACAAGGGAGGAAACGCTTCGCACCTCTTCCAAAAGCGCTTCGTTCTGCGATACCAGCGCGCCGCTGGCAATCTGCTCTCCCATGCGGTCGATGTAGGTTTTCAGCGTGTCCATGGTGCGCCGCGCAACGGTGAGTTCCACCGAGCCGCCGCCGGTGGCGGTTTTCGTGAGCGTTTCAATCGTTTGGTTGACCTCGTCCATCAGCGCATACTGGCGGCCCTGGGCGAATTTCGTCCGCCCGGCGACAATGCTCCACATCTCGTCGGGAATATCGGAATTGACCAACGGGCGGATGGACGCGACCCTGTCCACTTGGAGGATGGCCTGGTGGTAGCTGTTGGCGTAGCTGTTCATCATCACGATGCTGAACACCGCGGGGATGAGCATCAGCGCCATGATGACGATAAAGCTGAACTGGATGCGGTTGGCCAGGCTGTTGCCCACGCGCAGGCGGTCAAACACCTTGTGAAACAGCGTAACCATGCTCAGTATCCCCTTGGCGGAAGCGACGCGAGATCTTCATCAAACTCCGTAAAGGAGCGCTCCACGGAATACGTATCCCGCGGGATGGGCTCGCCCGCCGCCAGTTTTTTGGCAAGCTCCATGATGATATCGCCGATCAGCGGCGTACATTCCACCACGCAGTTGATCTTGCCCGCGCGCAGAAGGTCGATCGCCTCCTGCTCCCCGTCCACGGTGATGATGACGATATCCTTCCCGGGCTCCAGCCCGGCCTCCTCAATGGCCTCGATCGCGCCGAAGGTCATGGCGTCGTTATGGGAATAGAGCACGTCGATATCGTCGTGACGCTGTAAAAGGCTCTGCATGCACTCCTTGCCTTTGGAGCGCAGAAAATCGCCCGAGATGCTTTCGAGGATCGTGAACCGGTCATCGCCCTCCAACACGCTTCGAAAGCCGGAGGCACGCTGGCGCATGGGGGTGGAATCAAGCGTACCCGAGATTTCCACGATGTTCACATGCTCCGCGTCCTTCATTTTTTCCAGCAGAAAACGCCCGGCGCGCAGGCCTTCGGACAGGAAATCGGACCCGACAAACCCCACGTACAGGCTATCGTCCGCGGTTACGATGCGGCGGTCGGTAATCAGCACGGGGATACCCGCGGCCTTCGCTTCCAGAAGCACGTTATCCCAGCCGTCCTCCACGTTTGGCGCGAAGGCGATCACATCCACCTGATAGGCGATGAACGAGCGGATGGCTTTGATCTGATTTTCCTGCTTCTGCTCGGCGTTTTCAAACATCAGCTGCACGCCAGAACGCCGGGCGGCGTCCTGAATATCCTTGGTGTTGCCAAGCCGCCATCCGCTTTCCGAGCCCAGCTGCGAAAACCCGAGCAGCACGCCCGCCTTTCCGGGCTGATCGACGGTTTCCCCGCCGTTTGTACAGCCCGTGAGCAGCGCCGCGCAAAAAGCCGCCGCCACGGCGAATATCCTGAGCGCACGATGTTTCAAATTCGTTCTTCCTCCCTGCCGCGATCCATGGGCACACGCAAAACGAACGCGTTGGGTTCCACTTCTCTGCGCAACAGCATACCGCATTTCCCTTGTTATTTCAACAACAACGAAGGCGAGCGTATGCCCTGCGGGCATTTGCACGCAGTGCAAAACGAACTGGAGTTGGGAGCTTTGGCAAAGTACGGCGACCGGGAGGGAACCGTACGACAATCAAAGCGAGTGGCAACGAAGGGAAGCGTATGCCCTGCGAGCATTTCGGCGAAGCTGAAAGCGACCCGGAGATGGGAGCTTTGACAAAGCACAGCAACCGTGTCAGGTTGCTGTGCGACAATCAAAGCGAGTGTATTCCGAGATCGAGCGTGCGAGAGGCGACAGCTTTTGTACAACAAAAACGTCACCACGAACTGAGCGCAGTCCGCAGCTAAACCGTACCCTAGTCCATCGTTCTGCGTCCAATCCCACGTATAAACGCCGAGAAACCTGTTTCGAGGCGAAGAGGAATCGAAGGAAAGCGTATGCCCTGCGGGCATTTCGGCGCAGCCGAAAGCGATCCGGAGATGGGAGCTTTGGCAGAGTACGGTGACCGGGAGGGAACCGTACGACAATCAAAGCGAGTGGACGCCGCGACGCAATGAATGAGCGGTGGTTTTTTCTAAAAGAAGAAGCCGCCGCGAACTGAGCGCAGTCCGCGGATAAAACCGTTCCCTTGTCTATCGGCCGTCATTCATCATTCCTCGTCCTAACCCTCGTAAAGCCGCATCAAAGCAAGCTTTGATGCGAGGAGGAGCCGCGACGGAGCGTGTGAGAGGCGACGGCTTTTGTGCAACAAAAACGTCGCCGCGAACTGAGCGCAGTCCGCGGCGACGACTGGAGCGGGTGATGGGAATCGAACCCACGTGGCCAGCTTGGAAGGCTGGAACTCTGCCATTGAGCTACACCCGCGTGTACGAGCTCCGGCCGCACAACCTGTACCGAGAAAAAAATGGAGCGGTAGACGAGATTCGGACTCGCGACATCCACCTTGGCAAGGTGGCACTCTACCACTGAGCTACTACCGCATGCTCCATCATTCGAATTGGTGCGGACGAAGAGACTTGAACTCTTACGCCTTTGAGGGCACTGGAACCTAAATCCAGCGCGTCTGCCATTCCGCCACGCCCGCAGCAAATGCGCCCGGTTCAAAGCGCGCTGCCGTGCGAAGCGAGCGCTCAGGCGAGGGACGCACCCGTTGCGGCAGGCAGCCATGCGCACCGTTTCGCAACGGAGGATAGTATACAATAAACACGGTCCGGCTGTCAACTTCAGCCCTTCAGAAACCGGCGATTTTTTTACGGCCGCCGCCGGATAATGAGGCTGCCCGCCCCCATCGACGGCGGGCGGGCAGCCTGTGCGTTCATCCTCCCGTTTCAAACGCAGCAGAGGACGCATCCGCGTGGGTTTAATATCGGGTCGTGCGCTGCGCCTCTTCCCACGCTTTGATCAATGCGAGGAAGGCGCTCTCGTCTTCCGGGTTTTCAAACCGCAGGTAGACCAGGGGGAACCGGTCATAGTCGTTGCCATAGGGATCGTTGGAGTCGTAATAGCTCCAGTTAAGCTGAATGAACACGCCGGTATGATCGTCGGTCTTGGTTGCGCGGGGCAGCAGGCTCATGAATTGATTGAAGTACTCGCGCTGCAGCTTGTCGTAAGCGGACGGTTCATCCTTGGAGAACCGGCTGAAATAGAACCCCTCGCTCTTTTGCGAAACAATGCCGTTCTCGTCCTCAAAGTTATACACGTTGAAATTCAGGTTCAAACTGTCGTTCACCCCGGCGGTTTCCGAGTCGAACCGCTGGAACATTCCGAGGATCTGCTCGGCTGGATCTTCCAGCATGAGATCGTTGTAGGAACGCATTACCAGGCTTGCGGTTTCAGGCGCGCTGAGCCGTACGGTTTCATAGTTCAGGTAGCGATGGCTGCCCTCGTACCCAGCGACGGTGATCCCCATCAGCGACTGGTTTTCGCCCTGCACAACATAGGTGCCGTCCGGCCGCATTTCCGCGGCGCGGTTGCGGTAGTAATTGCCGCTGGTCAAGCCGTTTGCCTGCGCTTCGGCGACGTAGCTTTGGTAAATCTCCTCGCTTTGCGCGCGCGTAAACCGGGTGTCTACCTCCAGATACTGTGTGTCCCTGAGCGCCGGGTAGCTTGTGACGGCCTTTGCGAACGCTTCGTTTTGCATGCGCAGGGCGTTCAGATCGTCCACATTCGCAAACTCGATGGTGCGTTTCAAGGTCGTGCCGTTCGTCAGATGAATGGTGATGGGCTCGATCACCTGGAACGGGTTGTAGTTGTACAGTTCGTAGGGTTCGCCGGCCTTTTCCTTGAGCACTCCGTCCACCGCGGTACGCAGCGCATCCGCCACATAGGTTCTCAGTTCCGCGTCGGTGAAGGCCACGTTTCGGATGAACAGGCTAGGGTACTCGGGTTCCCCGTTTTTCTCATCGTAACCGCGGAAGGTGACCGATTGAATTTGGTTGGCGTCGGGCACGGTGTTGAGCATGCTGTCCGCCGCCGTATTGATGAGAAGCGACAGGCCGAGCGCAGCCAACGGGGCGATCAGGAAGATGGGCAGGGTTTGCAGCGCCTGCTTGAATTTCGTGGAAACGATCATTTGGTAGCCGAAGAACACCGCAAGGGCTACAAGGATCAGCACCGCCGCGTAGACGGAGAAGAACTTCTGCCCGTTCATCGTTACCGGAAGCATGACCACAAACGCGATCAGCAGGGCGGTGATAATCGTCCAAACCCGGTAGCCGCCGTTTTTCTGCGCAATCTCGCTGGGGCGGCGCAGGAATGCCCAGTAGCCGATTCCAAGCATGATGAGCATCGGCGCCAGGGAGTAGAGGATATGCGGCACGGAGATGATCGACGTGTTGTACACGGGGCGCAGGAACATGGCGGCGATGCCGGTGGCGGCGTTGGTGGTGGGCAGGAGAAACGCGCCGAGATCCAGCCAGCCGACGATGGGAACCTGCTCGATGATGCCGCGCGCGATGATGAACTGCACGAAACGCGGGAAGAACAGCACCACGCCCGTGGACGCCAGCGCGGTGACGACGGTGCCCGAGAGCGAGCAGCCGATGGCGGCGGCCGCATAGACGATCATCGACGCCACGAAGAAGAACAGCACCGACAGCGGGATGTACGCCGGTACGAACGGGCTGCCGCTGATCAGGAGGATGGCGAGTATTTCCAGCGCGTTAAGCAGAATGGTTCCGCCCATCCAGGTGGCGGTCGCCAGCGTGACGGACAGGAACAGGTCGCCGCGCTTGACGGGCAGGCTGTGGTATACGTCGCTGGCCCTGCGTGAGAACAGGAACGAAAAGCCGTAGAACGCGAAGAGGACCGCGGTGAATACGTAGTAGCGGAGGATGGGCATCAGCGACATCGCCGACAGCGCCCGTTCAATGTGAACGGATCCAAAGCAGCTCTGTCCCCCGTCGACCAGCGTATAGATCATTGTGATCGCCAGAAGCGGGATGCCGAGAACCGCGGTTTTCCGAAGCATTTCCTTATAGGTTTTCATGCCTTATCCTCTCCTTTCTGAAACGCGTATCCCAGCGCTTCCATCTCATACACGAAAATTTCTTCCAGCGTCATGGGCACGACCTCCAGCAGAAGCGGTTCCATGGCTTCCAGCTTCGCGCGGCAGGCTGCCCGGTCTCCCCGGACGATAAGGCTGGATACGCTACCCTGCCGGTTGTGCGAAACGATATCCAAGCCTGCGAATTTCGTTTGGTCGTACTCCTCACGGAAGGCGACCTGCATCTTGAAAATGGAGGTTTTCAGCTCGCCGACGTCGCTTTCCATCACGATGCCGCCCTTGTACAGGAGCGCAAGCTGATCGCAGGTATCTTCCAGTTCGCGCAGGGAATGGCTGGTGACGATCACCGTCGCCCCGCGGTCGAACACCTCGTCGTAAAGCTTGCGCTTCACAAGGCCGCGCATCACGGGATCCAGGCCGTCGAAGGTTTCGTCGAAGAAGTAGACCTGCGCGCCGGTGCTCAGGGCAAGAATGGTGGCCGCCTGCCTGCGCATGCCCTTGCTGAAGGTAACCAGCGGCCGGTCCATCGGCAGTTCAAACTCGCGGACCAGCGCGTCAAACCTCTTGAAGTCGTAGTGTTCGTACGCAGAGGCGTACAGCGCGGCCATGCGCTTCATATCGGCATGCGCAAGCGCGAAAGGTTCGTCTGCCACGAAGACGCAGCGCTTTTTCACGCTCAGGTTCTCGAAAACCGGCTGCTGATCCATGGTGATGCTGCCTTCGTCCGGCCGGTACACGCCGCTGGCCAGCCGCAGGAACGTGGATTTTCCCGCTCCGTTTGCGCCGACCAGCCCATATACGCAGCCATCGGGAATCCGGCAGCTTAAGTGGTCCAGCGCAACGACGTCGGAAAACCGCTTAGTCACGTTGCTAGCAATAATCATGTCGTTAATCCTTTCTTCCGGGCTAGCGCAGCGTTTTCGCCGGCTGCGTAACCTTTTTCTACGGCTTCCGTCACCAGCCGTTTTTCGATGCCCGCGGCGCTGAGCCTGGCGCTGAGATGCTCAACGTCGCTGACCAGCGCAAGCATCCGCGCCTTGATCCGCTCCCTGGCGTCCTTCCCGATGAAGCGGCCGTTGCCCGGCGCGCTGGTGGTAATCCCTTCCCGCTCGAGCTCCGCATAGGCTTTCTGCAGCGTGTTGGGGTTGGCCGACAGCGTTTGCGATAACGCGCGCACGCTGGGGAGCTGATCCCCGGGCTGCAAAACGCCCGATGCGATCATGAGCTCTGTTTGCTCAATGATCTGCTCATAGATGGGCTTCCTGCCCAAACGATCAATCTGAAACATGGCTCATTCCTTTCCGTACAGTGTATTAGTTGTCCTAGTACACCTGCATCATATAGTACACCCGCCGCTTTGTCAAGCGTCTTGCGAAAAAAAACCGCCGGATGGCGTGCATCCGGCGGAAAGGCTTTCCTTGCTTGGGTTTACTGGGATACGGCGTCGTCGAACGCGCTAAAAAACTCCGGGCAGCTCCACGTGCCGCAGGCGCTGAGCGTGCCGCCGCCCACGTTCATCTGCACGTTGAGGCCGTTGGACAGCCAGATCAGCAGACTTTGGCTGCGGTTGGCGCTCTCGGCCGCGCCTTCGTAGCGCGCGTTTTGAAGAAGCACGTTCATCAGTTCTTCCGCCTGCGCGGGATCGTCGATCACGCCGACGTCCGAAAGCTCCATCGCAACCGCCCGCGCGCTGCCCAGCAGCACGTCTTGCAGGGTTTCCCCGCCCAGTACGGCCACGCCGCTGAAACCGGCGCGCTGGAACACGCGCAGGCTGCCGTTCACGGTCGCGGCAACCGCCGCGCCCTGCATGCCCTTCACGGCGTATACGGGTTCGTTGGCCGCCACCACGTTGCTTACGGTTCCCGCGGTGCTGACGGCCGGTTCCGCGGTGAATTCCGCCACGATCCCAAGCTGCTCGCCCAGCAAATCGCCCGGCAGGCTTTCGGGCGCGGTCAGCATACGGTACGCCGCGTCTCCCAGTTTCACCAGGGGATAGCCTGAGCTCTGCCCCGACGCGAAAATCGAGCGGTACTTGGGCGTTTGCCCGGCGGATTCGCTGATATGCACGCTGCCCGCCGGTACGCTGGCCGTAAGGGCAAAGTCCGTCGCGGCGGCGCTGCCTCCGGCGGAACGGGTAACCACGCTGATATCGCCGCCGCTCGGCAGCAGACGCGGCAAGGCAAACAGCCCGGCGCCCGCCAGCACAACCACGGCGGCGCAGCCGATGAGCACCGGCCGCCACTGCAGAAAACGGCGTTTTGGTTTTTGCGAAAGCCTGATCTGTTCCAGAAGGCACGCGTCGGCATTCAGCCCGGCAAGGCCGCGGTCGCAGATCTCTTTGAGGCATTCCAGATTCTTCATTACGCGTCTCCCCCTTCCAGAAAATCTTTCAACTTCGCGCGCGCGCGCGATAGACGGCTGGATATGGTCCCCTCCGGCAAGTGAAGGATCTCCGCGATCTCGCTGATGCCGAAGTTTTGGTAGTAGAACAGTAAAATCACTTCGCGGAATTGCATGGGCAGCCGGTGGACGGCGTTCATCATCGCTTCCTCGTCGTCCCGCCTGTCCCGGTCGTCCTCGGCCGGAACCAGCTCGAACTGCGGGCTGCCAAGCATTACGCGCTTTACCCATCCGCTTCGCCACAGGTCGCGGCAGCGGTTGAGCGCCACCTTCAATAGCCAGGCTTTCTCATGGCCGGGCTGCAGCTTTGTGCCGCTGGTCATCAGCCGTACGAACGCATCCTGGCAAACTTCCTCGGCCAGATGCCGGTCGTTCAAGTAGAAATAGCACACGCGGAGAACGTCGTTGGCATATTGCTTGTACAGCGCTTCGACGTCCAACCCGGCAGGCTCCACTCGCTCCGTCATAATAACGGTTTATCCTCCCTATTTCTTGCACGCGGCGCAAGATTTCTTGGGTCAGTCAGGAAACATTGTAACATTTGCAAATGCGCAACGCAACGCCCGGTTGAAATTGCCGGAAAACCTTTTGCCCGCACTGTTTTCATGGTATGATGGTGCTCAAATAAACGATCCGTGAGGAGGCCCCGCCCATGCAAAGCAGGCTGAACCGGCAGGAAGCGCTCGCGCTTTTGAAACAGTATAACAAAGAACCGTTCCACATTCTCCACGCGCTGACCGTGGAAGGCGTGATGCGCTGGTATGCCAACGACCTCGGGTTTGCCGACGAGGCGGATTTCTGGGCGACGGCCGGGCTTCTGCACGACGTCGATTTCGAGCTTTATCCAGAGCAGCATTGCAGGAAAGCGCCGGAGCTTTTGCGAAACGGCGGCGCGGATGAGGCGATGATCCACGCCGTATGTTCCCACGGCTACGGCATCTGCGCGGACGTGCAGCCGGAGCACCTCATGGAAAAGGTGCTGTTCGCCGCCGACGAGCTGACCGGGCTGATCGGCGCGGCGGCGCTGATGCGCCCGTCCAAAAGCGTGCAGGACATGGAGCTGAAAAGCCTCAAAAAGAAGTTCAAGGACAAGGGTTTTGCCGCGGGCTGCTCCCGGGAGACGATCGCGCGGGGAGCGGAGATGCTTTCGTGGGAGCTGGATACGCTGCTGGAGAAGACCCTGCTCGCCATGCGCGCCTGCGAAGCGTTCGTAAACGCGGAAACCGGCGCGTAGTTCGCCGGCCATTTTTTACGAATATTCGCCGCTTGTTCACAATTCATTCATAACTTGGCCGGTTCCGTCTGCTATAATTTAGGCGTATCAAACGCTTGCCATGGAGGGATCGGACGTTGGTCGAGGTACAGGGCGTCAGCAAGAAGTACGGCAATGTGGAAGCGCTGCGCGGCGTTACGCTGAAGGCGGAGCAGGGCCGCGTGCTGGGCTTGCTCGGCCAGAACGGCGCGGGCAAAACGACGCTGCTGAACATTATCACGGGCTGCCTTGCGCCCAGCGCCGGCCGTGTGCTGATCAACGGGCAGGATCCGCTTTTAAACCCCGCGGACGCCAAACGGGTCCTCGGCTATATGCCCGAGCATCCGCCCCTGTACGACGAGATGACCGTGGAAGAGTACCTCCGTTTCTCCGCGGCCTTGAAAAAGGTAACCCGCGCGCAGATCCCCGCCCACGTGCGCGAGGTGATGCAAAACGCCGGGCTGACCGAAGTGCGCACCCGTATGCTGGGGCATTTGAGCAAGGGCTACCGCCAGCGCGCGGGCCTTGCGCAGGCGCTGTGCGGCAACCCGGAGGTTTTGGTTCTCGACGAACCGACCGCCGGGCTGGACCCCAAGCAGATTACCGAGATCCGCGCCTTGATCCGCAGTTTGAGCAAGGATAGGACCATCATATTCTCCTCGCATATTCTGCCCGAGGTGCGCCAGCTGTGCGACCGCGTGGTAATACTCCACCGCGGCCAGGTAAAGCTGGACGCCGATCTGAACTCCATCGGCGGCGGAAGCGCCACCCTGCACTGCCGCATTCAGGGAGATGGAAAACGCCTGCGGGCCGCCCTGCAGCACATGGATGATCTGCTGGACATGCAGATATTGCCCTCGTCCGACCCGGGGGAGATTGCGCTTTCGCTGTCGTTTGGCAAAACCGCGATGCCGGAAAAGCAGGTGTTTACCCTGTGCAGCGCCATGGGCGCGCCGATTCTGCGCATGACGCGCCATGAGGACGATCTGGAGCAGATCTTCCTGCAGGCGATCGCCGAATAGGAGGTTGCGGTTTGACAACCGTCTTGAAACGCGAATTTCTGGGTTTCTTCCGCACGCCGGTGGGCTACGTGTTCCTCGGCGTGTTTTCCGCGCTCTCCGGCGTGATTTTCTACCTGAACAATATCCAAACCCTGTCCGGCGAGCTTTTGGTTTTTTTATCGCAGCTGACGCTTCTGCTCATGCTGCTGTGCCCGCTTTTAACCATGCGGCTGTTGTGCGACGATCAGAGCAAGCGGACCGACAAGCTGCTGCTGTCCAGCCCCGTGCCCCTGCCTTCCATCGTGCTGGGCAAGTTTCTGGCCGCCGCCGCCGTGATGATGATCGCCATCGCGCTGACCAACGTTTGCACGCTGATCCTGGCGCTGTACGGCACGGTGTACGCGGGCGAATGGTTTGTGGGCTATCTGGGGTTTTCCCTGCAGGCGATGGCCTTTCTGGCGATCGACTTTTTCCTCACCAGCTTTGCGGCAAGCCAGGTTTCCGCCGCGTTGCTGGCCTTCGCGGGCAACCTGGTGCTGTGGATGATGGATTTGATCGCGGACGCGGTGCCGGTTGCCTTCATTTCGCGCACGCTGCGTTTTGTAAGCCTGTACGATCGCTATGAGCCGTTCATCCTCGGCCAGCTGAGCTTTGCGAGCATCACGTTTTTCCTCTTCGTGATCGCGCTGTTTGTGATCGGCACCATGCGCCTTCTGGACGCGCGTCGTTTTTCGCAGGGAGGGGCCGCATGATGTGGAAACGGTTCGTAACCATGCTGCGCAAGCCCAAATGGCGCTTCGGTTCCTACAGCGCGCTGGTCATGGCGCTGCTCATCTCCATCGCCGTGCTGATCAGCATTGCCATAGACAGCCTGGAAACCAATTACGGCTGGCAGAAGGACTACTCCTTCAACGGCTATACCGCCACGGGCGAGGAAACGGCAAAGGCGCTTGCTACCCTCACGCAGCCGGTAACGCTGTACCTTTTGTACCAATCCAACGATATGGATAACCAGCTGTTCGAGGTGCTGATGCGCTACCACCTGTTGAACGACCTCATCACCGTTAAGCCGATCGACCTGGCCAAGAACCCCGGTTTCCTCACGCTGTTCGAAGGCGATCTGCAGGCGTCCGTTTCCGCGGACACCGTCGTGGTCAGCTGCGAGGCGACGGGGCGGCACAAGATATTAAGCTACAAGGATTTCATCACGCAGGGATACAACATCGAAACCGGTTCGTTTGAAATTGCGGGGCTCGCGTACGAGAAAAGCGTGACCGAGGCGCTGCTCTACGTCAGCCAGAACAGCGTGCCGGTGATCGGCGTTTCCCAGGGCCACGGGGAACTCAGCCCCGAAACGATGGAAACCCTGCTGGACTTCTTGCAGGCCAACAGCTACGACGTGAAGACCGTGAACCTGCTTTCGGGCGACACGCTGGACGGCGTGGACCTGTTCGTAATCGCCAACCCGTATAAGGATTTCACCCAGGGCGAAATCGAAACCCTGCAGGCGTTTGCGCAAAACGGCGGCAGCTTTTTCGTGATCCGGGACTATACGGACCCGCTGGATTTGCAAAATTACCAGGCGCTGCTGGGCAGCTACGCCGTTACGCCCCTGCCGGGCATCGTGGTGGCGGGCGCGGAGGATGCCGGCAGCTATTACGGCGAGCGCATCTATCTGCTCCCCTATTTCAATGCCATGGACATGACCCTTCCGTTGATCACCAACGGCATGGACGTTCTTCTGCTGGTCGGCGCCAGCGCATTTGAAACGCCGGCGGACCAGCCGGACGCTTCGCTTTCCGCGGCGACGGTGCTGAAATCCGGCCCGAACGCCTATCTGCGCAACACCACGGACGGCGACGGCTCCATCGACTATCAGGAGGGCGACCGCAAAGGCGAGCTGACGCTTGCGATCCTTTCCGCGCGCATGCACCCAAACGGCAACATCAGCCGGATGTTCGCCATCGGCAATTCCACCGTGTTTACCGACGAATACATCTACCAGCGCACCTTCAACCAGCAGTTCATCCTGCAATTGATGTACGAGCTGCTGCCGCAGAAAAACATCTCGCTGGATATCGCCGCCAAAGCCGCGCTGCGCCCCGGGCTGACCGTGCAGAGCGCGGCACCTGCCGCGGTGCTGCTCGTTACGGTGCCGGTATTGCTGCTGCTGATTTCGCTTTACGTGCTCCTGCCCCGCAGAAATAAATAAAAACGCGGAGGAAACGCCTGTTGGCCAAATCGAAACGGAAACAAAGCCGCCACTGGAAGCCGCTTCTTTTTCTGACCGCCGTGCTTTTGCTGGCCTTGGCGTTCGTGCTGCTGCTGCCGGCGATCCGGGCGAAATTCCCCGGGAAAAACGGCGCGTCCGCCCCGTATACGCCGACGTACAAAACCATCGCGGTGCATGATCCGGCGCAGCTTGCGACCATTACCGTAACGCACGCGGACGGCAGCGCCTATACGCTGACCAACCAGAACGGCACGCTGGTGCTTTCCGCCGCAGGCATTGACCCCGAACCCATCAATCCGATGTACACGGAGTATATCCTGCAGTACGCCACCGCGATCTCCGTGGAAGACACCGTGGCGGAGCACGCGGACGAAGTGACGGACAGCCTTGCCGATATGGGGCTCGCGCCGCCGCAGATCACCGTGGAAACCGACTATGCCGACGGCAGCACCGTGACGATTGCGCTTGGGTATAACCTGGCCGATACGACCTACTACTACTACCGCTGGTCGGGCGACGACGGCGTGTACCTGTGCAACACCGGAGTCTACGAAACGTTCGAATACACCGCGGATCTGCTGCTGTCCATTACCCAGCCGACGATCCATGCCTCGCTGATCGAAAGCATCAGCGTTGCCAGAGCGGACGATGAGCCCATCGTTTGCACGTTCGGGGCGGACGGCGGCGCCGCCGCTTCCCTGCAAAGCCCGTACGTTTACCCCATGGATCCGGACGCCGCCGACGCCCTGCGCAGCGCCGCGGAAAACTTCCGCCTCGGCGCACGCCTTCTGCCCGTAACGGATGAGAACCGCAGCGCGTACGGGCTGGACGCTCCGCAGGCGGTGGTGAAAATCGCCCAGCGCGAAGGGCTGGACGCGCGGATCGACGCCGCGGGAGTCCTCACAGGCGCCCCGCTGGAGCCGTCGGTGATCACGCTGAACATCGGGGCGAAGGACGGCGATTTTTTCTATTACTGCGAGTACGCGGGCACATGTTACCGCGTGTCAAGTTTTCTGGTTTCCGCGTTTCTGGACGCGGACGCAGATGCCCTGCTGCTGCTGCGGCCCGCGGATATGGACGGCGAAACCCTGCAGCGCATTACGGTGCAGACGGGCGAGGGTACGCAGGACTTCTGCGCCTCCTATACCGAGAAGGTGCTGCCCAATAACGAGCTGGCAACCGACGAGTTTGGAAACGTAATATATACCGTGGACGTTACCCGAAACGGAGAGCCCCTGTCGCTGGACGCGTTTACGGCGCTTGCCCAGCGCCTTGGGCAAATGACCGTATCCGGAACGCTGGACGCAATGCGGCAGCCCGAGGGGACGCCCGTATGGCAGATGACGTTAACCACCGTGAAGGGCGCCGCGCGCTCGCTGGCCGCGTATCCGCTGGACGCGTTCCAATACTTGCTTTCGGTGGACGGCGTGGCGCTGTGCCAGATCAACAAAGAAGCGCTGGAGATCGCCCTTGGCGAATTCGCAGCGCTTCCGGTCCCGGCTGAAACGAAACCTCTGTAAAACTTTACTCGCCCCGGTTTTGCACGAAGGCGATGATCGCGTCCGCCGCGCTCTGCGGCGTAAACCCGGTGGTGTTGAACATCAGGTGGTAGTTGGAACGGTGGCCCCAGTTGCCGTCCGCAAAAAAGTTATAGTACCCCTGGCGCTGTTTATCGCGCTTGTGTACCAGATCCTTGGCTTCCGCCCGGGTGATGTTGTTCTTCTGCATGGTGCGCGCAATGCGCGCCGGGAGATCGGCATAGAGAAAGAGGCTGATCATGTGCGGCTGGTCCTTGAGCACATAATCGGCGCACCGCCCCACGATCACGCACGGGCCTTTGGCCGCCACCTGCGTGATGGCCTTGAACTGCGCCATGAAAATGCGGTGGTTGAGCGGCATATCGCCCGGGAGGTTGGGTTGGGTGATATCGCCCGCGCCTTTGACAAACGAGAACAGGTAACTGGGAACGGGTTTCTCGTCCTGATGCTCGAACAGCGCCTCGCAGATTCCGCTTTCCTGCGCGGCAAGGGAGAGGATTTCCTTGTCGTAGAAGGGAACCCCAAGCTTCTGGGCAAGCGCTTTGCCGATATCCGTGCCGCCGCTTCCGTATTCGCGCCCGATGGTAATAATCGTCTTCCCGGCATCCATCGCTGTCACACCCCCTATAGGGTTGCGTTCTTTTCGTTTGTTCTGATGTACCCTGATTATACATGACAAACCGGGGAAATGCAAATGCCGTTTGGAAAACCGGCAATCTGCGGCACGCCGCGCGGGAGGTTATGTGCAAATCAGCGGAATTGTATCCCGGTACGGTGGATACGTCACGCCGCGCTGGGTGACGATGGCCGTTACCAGCGCGTGCGGGGTAACGTCAAAGGCCGGGTTGTACACCTTCACGCCCTGCGGGACCATCGGCTCCCTGTACCAAAGCGAGGAAACCTCCTCCGCCGGCCGCTGCTCGATGGGGATCGCGCCGCCGTCCGCCATGGTGACGTCGATAGTCGAGGTCGGCCCCAGCACGTAAAACGGAATGCCGTAATGCTTCGCAAGCACCGCCAGCCCCGAGGTGCCGATCTTGTTGCATACGTCGCCGTTTGCGGCAACGCGGTCGCACCCCACGAGCACGGCCCGCACCCAGCCGTTTTTCATCACCTGCGAAGCCATGTTGTCGCACAGCACGGTCACGTCCACGCCGTGGGCGGCAAGCTCAAACGCCGTCAGGCGCGCGCCTTGTAAAAGCGGGCGCGTTTCGCAGGCGTAAACGTGAAACTGCATCCCCCGCTCCCGCCCCACGTGCACCGGGGCGAGCGCCGTGCCGTAGCGGGAGGTTGCCAGCTGCCCCGCGTTACAGTAGGTCAGAATGCCGTCGCCGTTTGTAAGCAGCGAAAGCCCGTGCTCGCCGATGGCGCGGCACATGGCGACGTCCTCTTCAAAAATCGCCTCGCACTCCCGGCGCAGCGCTTCCTTGATGCGCGCCACGGGCTGCGCGGCATGCGAAAGCGCAGCCGCTTCCATGCGGTTCAGCGCCCAGAACAGGTTGACCGCCGTAGGGCGCGCGGAGGCAAGCCGGGCTTTGGCGCGCTTCAGCTCGGCGTCAAACGCGGCGAACGTTTCCGCCGCGCTGCGCTTCATGGCAAGATACAGCCCGAACGCCGCGGCGACGCCGATGGCGGGCGCGCCGCGCACCCGCAGGGCGCGGATGGCTTCGCGGACGTCCTCCAGCTCCCGCAGGTGCAAAAGTTCCACGGCGTTGGGGAGCTTGGTCTGGTCGAGGATGATAAGCTCCCCGGCTTCCTCGTTCAGCGTTACGGTATCAAACGGAAGAAAATCGCGCATAGACACCTCCGTTATGTTGCGTCCTCCAGATTGCAGGGGGCGGAAAGCCCTTCCGGCAAAACGCCCTCCCGCACGCCCAGCGCATTGCGGATCTCCGCGATCGAGGCGATCTGCTCCCGGCTCAGGCGTTTGGCCGCGCCCATCACATAGCAGGCGTTGAAGGTGATCTGCGCGTAGTGCTCCACCGCCTCCATACGGCGCCACGCTTCCTGCGGCGACCGCCCCCAGGTGACGAGGCCGTGGTTGGAAAGCAGCACGGCACAGTGGCTTTTGGCGTAAGGCGCAACCGAATCCGGCACGCCCTGCGAGCCGGGCGTTTCGTAATGCACGCAGGGCACGCAGCCGAAATTCACCATCGCCTCGGGGTAGATCGGCTCGTTGAGGGGGACGCCCGCCACGGCAAACGAGGTGCTCATCACCGGGTGCGCATGGCACACGGCCATCGTTTCCGGGTTTCCCCGGTAGAGGCGCAAATGCATCTTAATCTCGCTGGACGGCGCCAGGCTGCCCCGAGCCAGCACCGTGCCGTTCAGCTTTAGCAGCACCAGCTCCTCCGCCCGCATGAAGCCTTTGGAGACGCCCGTCGGCGTTGCCCAGATCTCGTCCTCCCGCACGCGGACGCTGATGTTGCCGTCGTTGGAGGCAACGAAGTTCTTCTCGTACATCAGCCTGCCGATTTCCAAAAGCGCCTGCCTTGCCCGTTCATCCGCCTCGCGCATCGCTTGCATTCCTCCGTGCCGCACCGTTATGTTTTCTTTGCCCCAAGTATACCATGCGCCCGCCGCCGCCTCAATGCCGCGGGAGGATTGTTTCCGTTTGCCAACTCTTTGGTATATAATAACATGGGTCTTCCCCCGGGAAGGCGGCACCAAAACAAGACGCGGAAAAGAGGTTCCTTTTGCTTGAGTTTGGATTTTCGGGAAGTTACGCTGAAAGACAAAGAATGGGTTGAACCGCTGCTGAGGCTGGATAAACGGGGGTCGCTGGAGTACAGCTTTACCACCACGTTCGTATGGCGGCACGTATACGCGTTCCACATTGCGCGCCTGGACGATTATTTTCTTCTGCGCGCCGATCCCAAGGACCCTTCCTACCTGTTCCCGGCCGGACAGGGCGCGCTGGAGCCCGTGATCCGCGAGCTGGAAAAAGACGCACGCAAGGCGGGAAAACCCCTGGTGTTCAACACCGTGCTTCCCGACGCGAAGGAAAAGCTGGAGGCGTTGTTCCCCGGCAAGTTCGCCTTCGAACTCTGGCGCGACGGCGCGGACTACGTTTACGAAACCAATGCGCTTTCCACGCTCGAGGGCAAGAAGCTGGCCGCGAAGCGCAACCACATCCGCCGGTTTCTGGACAACCATCCCAACTGGCAATACGAGCCGCTGAGCCGGGATAACCTGGACGACGCGCGGCGCATGAACACGGTATGGTGCATGCAAAACGGCTGCTCGCCGGACACAGGAATCAGCGACGAGTACTGCGCGGTGGAATCCGCCATCCGCCATTTTGACGAGTTGGAGCTCTCCGGCGGGCTGATCCGCTCCGAGGACCGCGTGGTTGCCTTCACCATCGGGGACCCATTGAACGAGGATACCTTCCTGGTGCATTTTGAGAAGGCCTATGCCGAGATACAAGGCGCGTACCCCATGATCAACCAGCAGTTTGTGCAGCACCGGTGCAAACCGTACCCCTACGTTAACCGCGAGGAGGACGCGGGCGTGGAAGGGCTGCGCCGCGCCAAGCTTTCCTACAACCCCGTGCTGCTGGTGGAGAAATACATCGCCACCCAAAAGGAGCCGATCTTCGCATGATCCGTTTTGCCGCGCCTGCCGATCATCCCCGCCTGAAAGCCCTCTGGGCCGAGGTCTTCGGCGACGCCCCGGCGGACGTGGAGGCGTTTTTTACGCTGCGGCACAAGGATGAAAGCATGCTGGTGGATGAACGGAACGGCACGGTTGCGGGTATGCTGACGATGCTTGCGTTCACCCTGCGGACAGGCGGCGGGGAACAACTGCCCGCGCGGTATGTGTACGCGGTGGCCACCACCCCGGAGGCCCGCGGGCAGGGCATTGCCACAGGTCTGATGGAAGCCGCCCACGCGCACATGGCGCGCCTGGGCGTTGCCGCCTCCGTGCTGGTGCCCGCAAACGGCGGGCTGTTTGCGTTTTATGAAAAGCGCGGCTATGAAACCGCGTTCGCGCTGGACGAAATCACCCTCCCCGCCGATGCGCTGCCCCCTTTCCCAAGGAAAGGAACCAGCGCCCCCTGTGCCCCGGAAGCGTATGCGCGGATACGGGACGCGGCGTTTCCTACTAGCGCTCTGTACGCCATGTGGGACGAACCGGCGGTTTCATATGCCATGCGCACCTTTGCGCAGGCGGGGGGCGTTACCGAGGTTGCCTGGGAAGGCGGCGGCGGCTGCGCCGCCTGGGAGAAGACGGAGGGCGGGGTTCTGGTGCGGGAACTGGCGCTGACCCAGGGCGATCCCTTATCCGCGCTCGCCGTGCTCCACGGGCAGCTGCGCGCCGTATCCTACCGCGTGCGGCTGATGCGGGGAACCGTGCCCGGCGCGCCAGAGCGGCTTTTCGGCATGATTCGCTGGCTTGCGCCCAAGCCGGAGCTTACGGGCGGCGCACCGTATTTATCCCTGGCGCTGGACTGAGCCGCCATCATACATAATCCGCAAACAAAAAACCGCCGGAAACGGCGGTTTTATCATGCTGTTACGCATTCCGGCGGCGTTTACGCGTGCGTGCGCACCTTAGCCCGGAAGCCCAGCGATTGCAATACGTTTTGCACCGTCAGGCGCAGCGGGCGCGGCCTGTAACCAAGCTCCCGCCTGGCCTTGCGGTTGGAAAACAGCGCGTTGGAATGCAGCGTTGCCAGGGAATACGGCGTGAACAGCGGCTTGCGGCGGAAGGCCTTTGCAAAGCGCTCTCCCAGCACCGCGGCCCAGCGCATCACGAACCCGGGGATATGCAGCGGCATAAACCGGCGGCCTGTGTAGCCGGTGATGATCCGCGCCAGATCGCGCACGGAGGAATAGTGGCCGGAGAGGATGTAGCACTCCCCCGCCTTCCCCTTGGCCTCGCATTGGAGGATGCCCTTGGCCACGTCGCGCACGTCCACAAAATCGTACCCGCCGGGGATGGAGACCGGAATGCGGCCGGACGCCATGGCCGCCACGGTACGGGTTAGGTGGTTGTTGAGCAGCGTATCTCCCGGCCCGATGATCCCGGACGGGTGCACGATGCTCACGTTCAGGCCCTTCGCCGCGTATTCCAGCACGATTTCCGCCGCGGCGGCCTTGGACTTGGCATATTGCCCCTGCACCTGTTCCGGGGAGAACAGCGCCGTTTCGGCAATCCGCTCGCGCATGGGTTTTTCCGGGATGGCGTGCACGCTGCTTACGTAAACCGCGCGGCTGATATGGTTTCGCAGGGCGAGCTCCATCACGTTTCGCGTGCCCTCCACGTTCACCCGCCAGACCAGCGGGTTTTCCTTGGACGCGATGGTGATGACCGCGGCCAGGTGCAAAAGCACCGCTTCGGCATACGGCCTCGCATCGAAAAACGCCTCCATGGAGGCGGGGTCGCAAACGTCGCCGTCAACGCGTTCCACCCCGGCGGGCAGCTCCGCCGTATCGCCTGGCAGCGCCAGCACGCGGAGTTCGTTGTTCGTATCGCTTTTCAGCAGGCGGATTACGTTCTGCCCCAGGTGCCCCGTTCCGCCCGTAATCAGGTATAGCTTCTTCATAGGTCCCTCACTTCCCCGACATAATTATACCACAGGGAGCGTGACATAGATGTAAATCGTGACGATAAGGCGGGTTAACCGCCGCGCGAGGTACCCCGACGGTTTCGAAAACCGAACCGGACATCCTTGCTTCTAAGAATTCGGTGGCCTGGAAGGCCTATTACTGATTGATGAAGGGTGCGCGCATACAAAATAAACGCGGGCGGCCGCCGCAAGCGGAGGAGTTTGCCGGAAGACGATGATCCCATCCCGCCAATCCGGCGCAACAAAAAAGCGCATCGCCGGTTTCCTTCTTCCAGCGTTGCGCTTTCGTACGATTATACACCTTGGAGTCTTCGGGCTTGCGCGTCACGGGATGAACCCCGTTCCACGAGCCGCGTTTTTGCCGGTCCAGCTCCTGCTGCTTTTTCCTTTGCAGCTTTTGGTAGGGAATGAACCTCGCCATGGGGAACCCGCCCTTCTGTTGGGAATAGAAATCCAGTATAGCATAAGTTCAGGCATTCTCGCACGAAGAACATCATCCGTCCGTTTGTTCCCACAGCGCGGCAAAAAGCCGTCGGTCACGAAGGGTTGATTTCGCCCGTACCCGATCCGCTTTCGCAAGGGCGGCGCGCCCGCCGAAGGGCTCCCTGCGGCCCTTCCGGCGAGCGTCAGGCAAGGATCAGCACAAACGCGAGCAAAAGCGCAAGCATGGTGAAGTTGACGACGCTAAACCACGCCATGAACCTGCCCGGCCGCGCGCCCGGCGTTTTCACGTACAGTTTGAACGAGATCAGGCTGGCCATGGAAGCAATGAGCGTGCCAAGCCCGCCCACGTTGGTGCCGGTAACCAGGGCGCGGCCGTTGTCCGTGAATTCGGACAGCATCAGGGCGGCGGGCACGTTGCTGACGAACTGGCTGACAAGCGCCGAAACCAGCATTTCGTTGCCCTCCAGCAGCCCGTACAGCAGCGACC
>JAEWTC010000089.1 GCA_023459675.1 Bacillota bacterium
CCCGCTTTCGGATGCTGGACATCGTAGCGATCAAGAACTTCTCCCAGATCGTGGACGAGCACGAGGCCATCCTCACGGCGCTGGAAACGGGCGAGGTCTCCGCCATCCGCCCCCTGATGCAAAAGCACCTCTACGGCGGCATCACGCGCCTGGGCAAGCTTCTGTTCTCCGACCTGAAGGATTATTTCACCGAAAGCTGATTTCACCGCAGAAACCCCCGCCACGCAATTGGGCGGGGGTTTTTCGTTTGTGCGCATTGCGCGCTTATTCCCCGGCGGCACGCTCCGCCGCCTGCGGGACGGGTCCAAGCCTGCGGAAGGCCAGAACGTTTCGAACAAGGTCGCGCAGCAGGTACAGCATCATCAGCCCGGCGTTTACGGGAACGCTGGCATAGAAAAACCGGTGGTTGATCTTTAGAATCGGGGAAAACTGCGCCTGCGGAAGCATGAATTTGATCCCGTAATAGAACAGCGCCGCAACGAACAGCAGGTTGATCATCGTGATCAGCAAATTCAGGTACTTGACCAGCGGCTTGCCGGCGAGCTTCTTTTCCAGCAGGTCCAGGCGGAAATGCTCGCCGTTTCGAAACAGCAGCGCCGCCATGATCAGGATCATCCACGCCATGGTCAGCTCGATCACCTCTTCGCTCCACGCCATCGACGCCGTAAAGAACGGCAGCCGCAAAATAACGCGGCACAACAGCAGCAGCGCGATCAGCGCACAAAGCCCTACGGCTATTCCTTTTAAGGCGGCGGCAAGCAGCTTGTCCGCCCTGCGGATCCAAACAAGTAGTTTCATCGGCCGCACCTCCTTAACCGTACAGCAGGGTTG
Organism: Bacillota bacterium; assembly: GCA_023459675.1. Lineage (GTDB taxonomy): Bacteria > Bacillota > Clostridia > Christensenellales > Aristaeellaceae > CAXXOK01. Next base: position 832 of record JAEWTC010000089.1, read on the forward strand.
GAATAAACATAGAAAGCGGCGCCCAGTACGCGCACAGCAGCAGCACGATGAATATGCCGATCACGTACGGCACCACCGCCTTGGACAGCGTCATCAAATCCACATTCGTGATGGAGCAAACCGCGTACAGGCTCATGCCGACCGGCGGCGTAAGCAGCCCGATCATGCTGGCCAGGATCAGCACCACGCCGAACTGCACCTGATCCATCCCCATCTGCGCCACGATGGGCAGGAAGATTGGCGTCACGATCAGGATCACGGCGATCCCTTCCAGGAACATGCCCAGCACCAGCAGGATGCCGATGATGATGAGCAGCAAAAGCTGCGGGTTCTGCGTGATGCTCAATAGCCCCGCGATGATCTGGTCGGGGATGCGCAGGCGGATCATAAACCAGGCCAGGAAGTTAGCCACGGCGATGATGAACAGCGTCTTGCAGCTGGTGGCAAGGCTATCGTACACCACCTTCCAGATCTCCTTGCGCGAAAGCTTTTTGTACACCACGGTGCTTAAAAACAAGGCGTAGAACGTGGCGATGATCGCCGCCTCCGTGGGCGTGAAGAAACCGCCCAAAATTCCGCCGACGATGATCACGATCGTGGTCAGGCTCGGCAGCGCCTGCCACAGGTATTTCAACCGCAGCCGCCACGGCATTTTGGGGCTTACGGGGTACTTGCGCTTTTTGGATATGAAATAAACAGCCACGGACATCGCGAACGCCATCAGAAACCCGGGGATGAACCCGGCCGCAAACAAGCGCGGCACCGTGGTGGACGTAAACGACGAATACACCACGAACGGGATCGAGGGCGGAATCACCGGCCCGATCGTGGAAGAAGCGGCAGTGATGGCCGCGGAAAAATCCTCGTCAAACCCCGCGTCGTTCATGGCCTTGATCTCGATGGACCCAAGGCCCGCCGCATCGGCCACCGCGGCGCCGGACATACCCGAGAAGATGACGGACGATATCACATTAACCTGCCCTAAGCCTCCCGGCCAGTGGCCGACCATGGCTTTGGCGAAGTTGAAAATGCGGTCGGTAATGCCGCCGGAGTTCATCAGGTTTCCCGCCAGAATGAAAAACGGGATCGCCAGCATCGTAAACCCCGTGGTGCCGTAGAAAACGCGCTGCGCCAGCGCAGGCAGGAGCTTTGCCATATCCAGCGCCGCGAACGCGCCCGCGCCCGTAATGCCCATCGCCACGCACACCGGCACGCCGATGAACATCAGCGCAAGGAGAACCAAACTCACAATGAGAGCAACCATAGGGCGGGAAGCCTCCTTTTTTCCTTCGTGCCCGCGCATGCGTGGCGGCGCGTGCGGGAGAAACGCCGGAAGGGGTGCTTCCGGCGTTTCTCCCCCGTCAATCCCGAACGTTTATTTAGCGGTGCTGTCTACAATCTCCAGGAACTTGGCAAGCATGGAGCCGTCCGTATCGTTGGCATAGGCGGAAACGGCGGCCCAGGCGGGCCCCATCTTGGCCTTGAACAGGGAAAGGTCCACCGTGGTCACGAGTACGCCGTTTTCTTCCAGCACGCCGATGTAGTACGCTTCGGCGTCCTGAATCATGCCGCGCATCAGGTCACGCGCGTACACATAGGCCTCGTTGATGAAGCCCTGCTCCTCGGCGCTCAGGGATTGCCACCAGTCCCAGTTCACCACCAGGTTGACGCTTTCCCAGGTGTGCCGGGTAAGGCTGACGTACTTCTGGTTTACTTCCCACATTTTGAAGCTCACGATGGTCGCGATCGGGTTTTCCTGGCCGTCGAACGTACCCTGCTTCAAAGCGGGCAGCAGTTCAGAGAACGCCAGCGGCTGCACGGTTGCGCCCAGCGCTTCGAAGCAGGCCACCTTCTGCACTTCGGACGGCGTACGCAGCAAGAGCCCCGCCACGTCCTCGGGCGTTTTCACTTCCCGTACGGAGTTGGTGAGCATCCTGAAGCCATAGTCCCACGGGCCGATGTTGTGCAGCCCCGCGGCTTCCAGCGTGCCATCGTTCACCCAAGCGGCAAAGGGGCCGTCCACCACGGCGTAAGCCTGCTCATAGCCGGAGAACATATACGGCGCGGTAACGAACGCGTAGCGGATGTCAAACTTGTCCAGCGTTCCCTGCGATACGAGGCAGGCTTCGATCAGGCCCTGCTGGGTCTGCTCGATCATTTCCTTGGCGTTGCCCAGTACGCTGTCACCGCGCACGTCCACATCCAGCGCGCCGCCGGACAGCTCCTTAAGCTTATCGGCGAACGCCTGGGCGGCCGTGCCCAGCGGATCCCCGGTCTCCGGCAGCTTGCCGAAGTGCCCCAGAGTCATGGTCGCTGCGCCGGCGGACGCCATCCCCAGCACCAGCGCCAGCACAAGTAAAAGCGCGAAACCTTTCTTCATTGCAACGTTTCCTCCCCATTTGATGTTTTATTTGGAAACAGCATATACACCGCTGTCGCCATGCACATTAGTTTCTTCTACGATTCTATGTATTCATCGCTATCCGTTGCATTATATGGATTATGATGCGCCGTAACTTGTATTCACTCTATCTTGTATCCATAGTATTGCACAACAAAAAAAAGATGTCAATAGAAATTGATCATCTTTTTACGGTTGGACGCGCCCGGGAAGCCTTAGAAGTACATGATCGCCGCCAGCGCCACGGCAAGCAAACCCACCAGCGCAACAAGCAGCTTGTCGCCCAGAAGCACCTCCACCGGGTC
>JAEWTC010000090.1 GCA_023459675.1 Bacillota bacterium
GCATACAGCTATTCTGTCTGGGCGTGATCGGGGAATACATCGGCAAAATCTATAACGAAGTCAAGCGCCGCCCGCGCTTCATCATCGAGCGGTACCTCAACGCCGATCACGCGGACCCCGTGGCGGATGAATGAAAGCGGGGAAACGGACGCGGGCTGGAACGGCTGGAAAGCCGACCGCTATCCTGCGCGGAACGCCCGGCACAGAGTGGCGTTGACGCGGTAAGCGCTACGCCGCCCTTCCCACCGGCGCGGCGCGCCCCGGCTCATCCTGTCCGCGCCGCTGCCAGGGTCTTTCGCAGGCTGTCAGGCTTCAGCGAGAGCGAACAAAACCGCGCCCGTACGGGCGCGGTTTTGTTGTGTGAACGCTGAAACGCCGGGCGTTCCAACATAAAACCAACCAGCCGCGCACGGGTGCGGCTGGTTGGCCGGTATGCTGTATAGGTCAGGCAAGCGCGTCGGTTTGCCGGGGGACTTCCCGCATCGCACCCCGCAGGGATAGGGGATTTGGGCAATCGGGCAGAGGGCGGCTGCGCGGGGCAACCCTCATCCGTTATTTCTTGGGATACTCGCCGTACTCGTTCTTCCCGGGATTGCTGTCCTGGCAAAGCATAATGACGAGAATGACGGTCCCCACCACCGGGATGAGCGACAGCAGGAGCAGTACCCCGCGTCTCCCCGTATCGTGGAGCCTTCGGACCGCAACGCCCAGCGAGGGCGGGATGATCGCCACCGCGTATACGCATGCGATGATGACCAGCACCAGGTTGTACGTGGCGAGGTAACCCAGGACGAACGAGATGATGCCGTTCACCAGATAGAACATCCAGTATTCCTTGCGTCTGGCCCGGCCGCTGAGTACCGCATACTTCTTGATGACGTCGATGTAGTTCTGCAGGATTCCTCTGCCACCCTGATTTCTGCTGATGACGTCGACCGCAACGGCGGCTAGCAGCACCAAACCTTTTACGAGCTTTTGCATGTTTGCGTCCATGCCCAGGATATTCATGCCGTTGTTGAGGATACCCATGATCAGCGCGCCGATGACGGAGCCGCTCACCGCGCCGATGCCGCCGTACGCGCTGGCACCGCCGATGAAGCAGGCGCCGATGGCGTCCAGCTCGAAACCGTCTCCGGCCATGGGGGTGGCGCTGTCCAAACGCGCCGCGTACACCATTCCGGCGATACCGGCCAGAAGGCCCATATTCACGTAGCTGAAGAACATCAGCCGCTCGGTTTTCACGCCGGACAGGCGGGCGGCCTTGGCGTTGCCGCCCATCGCGTAAATGTGGCGGCCGACCACCGTTTTGGTGGTGACGAACGTGTAAATCGCGGCGATGAGCCCAAGCACCAGCAGCACCGCGGGGATGCCCTTATAACGCGCCAGCAGCGTGAAGAACCAGATTACGATCGCGGAGATGATGACCATGCGGGCAATCAGCGAACCCGGCGTTGCGTACTCGTATCCCTTGCGCTTCTTGTTGCGGTTGGAGACGACCTGCATCACGCAGTACACGACCGCAATCAGAACGCCCAGGAGCAGGCATGTCAGGTAGATGCTCATGCCGGCGACCTGCCACACCCCGATGAACTCCGGCACGGTTCCCTTGAAGAACTGGTAGAATTCCACCGGGAATACGGGGATCGCCTTGCCGCCCTGCAGGATGATCAGCGTAGCGCCGCGGAACACCAGCATGCCGCTCAGGGTTACGATAAAGGCCGGGATCTTCACATAGGCGATCCAGAACCCCTGCCATACGCCCAGCAGCAGGCCCACGCACATGCACAGGAGGATGGACAGATAGGGATCCCATTTCCATTTCATGATGAAAGTTCCCGCGCATGCGCCCACCAGGCCGACCAGCGAGCCGACCGATAAGTCGATCGAGCCGCTGCCGATGATGCACAGCAGCATGCCGATGGCCAGGATCACGATGTAGGCGTTCTGGTTGATGATGTTGTACACATTCATCGGGAACAGCAGTTTTCCGCCGGTCAGGGTTTGAAACATCAACACGATTACGACCAGCGCCAGCATCATCGTGTACTGTTTCATGTTTTTCTTGACTGTGGCAATCACCTTGTTCATGCGCTGATATCCCCCTTGCTGGCTTGCAGAATGCAGCCCATGATTGCCTCCTGCGAAGCGTCATTCCGTTCGAACTCGGCAATCAGTTTGCTTTCGTTCATCACATAGATGCGGTCACACATACCCAAGAGTTCGGGCAGCTCAGAGGAAATCATGAGAACCGCCTTGCCCTCTGAAGCCAATTGGTTGATGATCTGGTAGATCTCGTACTTCGCGCCCACGTCCACGCCGCGGGTGGGCTCGTCCAGAAGCAGGATATCCGGCTTGGCAAAAATCCATTTGCCCAGCAGCACCTTCTGCTGGTTGCCGCCGCTCAGGTTGCCCACCAGCTGTTCCACCGACGGCGCTTTGATATCGAGCTTGTCCTTCTGCTCCCTGGCGCGGATGCCTTCCAAATCCTGGTCGATCACGCCGTGCCGGGATACGAACTCGATGCGTGATAGCGTAACGTTGTGCTTGATGGAATTGGAGATCACCAGCCCGTTGCCCTTGCGGTCCTCGGTAACGTAGGCGAGGCCGTGCTCGATGGCCTGCGGAATGTTGGTAAGCCGGGCGGGCTTGTTGTTGATGAGCACCGTGCCGGAAATGTTCTGCCCGTACGCTCTGCCGAAAACCGACATCGCAAGCTCGGTGCGTCCCGCGCCGATCAGCCCGGCAACGCCCACCACCTCGCCGTGCCGGATGTTGAGCGAAACGCCGTCCACCACTTTTTTATCTGCGTACAGCGGATGGTATACCGTCCAATCGCACACTTCGAAAGCCACGTCGCCAATGTCCACGGACTGCCGTTTGGGAAACCGGTTGGTCATTTCCCGGCCGACCATGCCCTTGATGATCCGCGGCTCGGTGATCTCGTCAACGGTCTTGTCCAGCGTTTCGATGGACCTGCCGTCGCGGATGATGGTGATGCGGTCCGCGCAGTATTCGATTTCGTTGAGCTTATGCGAGATGATGATGGAGGTAATGCCGCGCTCGCGTTTGAACTCAATCAGCAGGTCCAGCAGCTTTTTGGCGTCGCTTTCGTTGAGCGACGACGTAGGCTCGTCCAGGATCAGCAGCTTAACGTTCTTGGTCAGCGCCTTGGCGATTTCCACCAGCTGCTGCTTGCCCATGCCGATGTCCTTAATCAGCGCGCGCGGGTTTTCCCGAAGCCCCACCATGCCCATGAACTTGGCGGCCTGCTGGTTGGTGAGATCCCAGTTGATCACGCCGCCCCTGTCCAGCTCGTTGCCCAGATACATGTTTTCCGCGATGCTCAGATAGGGCACCAGCGCCAGCTCCTGATGGATGATGGCGATTCCGCGCCGCTCGCTGTCCTTGATGTTTTTGAACTGGCAAAGCTCGTCGTGATAATACACTTCGCCCGAATAGGAGCCATATGGATAGATGCCGGAGAGCACGTTCATCAGCGTGGATTTTCCCGCGCCGTTCTCACCCACGATTGCATGGATTTCGCCTTCCGTTACATCGATATTGACGTTGTCAAGCGCTTTTACGCCAGGGAATAGTTTGGTGATGTTCTCCATCCGCAGGATCGTTGATGCCATGAAGCATCCTCCTTAGTTACCGCAAGGGGAGATGGCATGGACTGCCATCTCCCCGTCGCTTGGACGTATCATGCCTGAGCCGTCCTTACGGTTGATCTTTGCTTACTCGGCCAGCTCTTCGGCGGTATAGTAGCCGCTGTCGATCAGCAGAGCCGCGTAGTTGTTGACGTCCGCAAACAACGGCGTGCAATAGAAGGTGGGCACGTCGAACACGTTGTTGTTGACGGCGTTGTTGACTTCCACTTCCGTGCCGGCAAGGATCGAGTTGACGATCGTAACCGTACGGGCCGCAAGAATGCGGGTGTCCTTGAAGATGGACATGGACTGGAGGCCCTTGATGATGTTCTTCACGCTGGCGATGTCGCAGTCCTGACCGGTGATGATCGGGAAGTTTTTGCCCGCTTCGAAGCCGGCGGCGACAAGCGCGTTGGTGGCGCCTTGGGCGGTGGAGTCGTTAGAGCAGAGGACCACGTCCAGCGGAGTGCCGCCGGCATAGTAGGCCGCGATGATATCATCCATACGGGCCTGGGCGGTCGCGGTGGTCCACTTCGGGGTGGCAACCTGTTCAAAGGTCGTCTGGCCGCTCACGCAAACCAGCTGGCCGTTGTCCAGATACGGCTGCACTTTGCTCAGCGCGCCGTTGAAGAAGTAACCGGCGTTGTTGTCGCCCGGGTCGCCCGCGATGAACTCGATGTTGAAGGGGCCTTTGCCTTCGGCCAGACCGAGCGTATCCACGACGTACTGTCCCTGGATTTCGCCGACCTGGAAGTTGTCGAAGGTGGCGTAGTAGTCAACCGCGTCCGTATCCATGATCAGACGGTCGTGGCACACAACCTTGACGCCCATTTCCTTGGCGGTGGCAAGCACGGTGCCCAGGGAGGTGGCTTCGATGGCGGTGATGACTAACACGGTGCAGCCGTTGAGCAGCATGTTTTCCAGCTGGGAAACCTGGGTGGGCACGTCGTTGTCACCGGCATACTGAAGTTCCACTTCATAACCGGCAGCTTCGAACTGCGCCTTGAGGTAATCGCCGTCTTCGTTCCAGCGCTGCAGGCTCTTGGTGGGCATGGAAATGCCGACCTTGCCCGCTGCCATGGCCGTGCCGACCACGGACAATACCAGGACGAGGGTCAATACGAGTGCGAGAACTTTCTTCATTGATGAATACACTCCTTTTTTGTTTTTATTTCGAGACCGATGCTCACATCAGCCTTGAAAACGTTTGAGATACGCGCCGCCGTAAGAATTGCCCCCTGGGGGCGGGTGTGGGGAGACCGCAAAAGTACTGTCAAATCATGGATCCTACGGTACCGCGCAAGTATATTTATGCATTGTTGCAACGCTTAACAGGCAAGCGTATTGTATCCCAACGGGGTGTCGTTGTCAATAGTACGCAGGCATAAATTTTGGTTTTCCAAAACTAAAGCGCTTACATTTCCGGTGAAACGCCGGATAGGAAAATTACATAGGTTTCGCCGGAAGAATGCGAGCCTTTGTGTCGCAATTGCGGCAAATGGTTTCTGTTTCCGGGCTGCCCGCATTTGACAACCTGCGCCCCTGCGGCTATGATAAACGGTAGGAATATAGGCGCCGAGGCACGCTAGGAGTGGTTCCCTGTGACGATCAAACAGATTGCCGACCAATGCGGGGTCAGCCGCGGCACGGTGGACCGTGTGCTCAACGGCCGCGGCAAGGTGAAGCCGGAAACGCAGGAGTGCGTCCTGCGGACGATCCGGCAATTGGGATACACAAAAAACATCGCCGGGAAGGCGCTCACGCTCAAGAAAACGACCCCGGTCATCGGCGCGGTCATCTCCAGCGAGGGCAACCCCTTCTTCGACGACGTCATCGAAGGCTTTCGCAAAGCCGAGAAGGAACTGACCGACTACGGCGTAACCCTGATGCTCAAAACGCAGCGCGGGTATGACGTGGACCGGCAGCTTGCGCTGATCGGGGAGCTTGTGAAAAGCGGCATATCCGCTTTGGTGATCCAGCCGATCAACAACCCGCGCATTGCCGTAAAAATCAACGAGCTTGCGGCTTGCGGCATCCCGACTGTGACGGTGAACACCGACATTGAAAACACGGCGCGCCGCTGCTACGTGGGTTCGGATTACGCGGCGGGCGGCGTAACGGCGGCCGGCGTGATGCGCATCGTAACGGCAGGGCGGGCGCACCTTGGCATCGTAACCGGCGTCAGCATGCTGCTGGGGCACGATCAGCGCCGCGACGGGTTTGAGCGCCACATCCGCAGCGTATGCCCCGAACTCGATATCGTAGCGAGCGTCAGCGCCATGGACGACGCCGAACATTCCTACCGCATGACGCTGGAAATGTTGAACCGCCACCCGGAGATCGACGCGGTGTTCATCGTGGCCGCCGGCGCGGAAGGCGCCTGCCGCGCCGTGAGGGAGCTTGGCCGGGAAGCGGAGATCCGCGTCGTGGCGTTCGACCTCGTACCCGCGACCGTCGCCATGATGCGCAGCGGGCTGGTGCGCGCGGTCATCTGCCAGCAGCCGTTCCGCCAGGGGTATGATTCGGTGATGGCGGCGTTCGATATCCTGCTGTCCGGCGCGCCCAAGCAGGGCAGCCGAATTGTTATGGAACACCAGATCAAGATCCTCGAAAACCTTTGACCATCAGTCGGACATTGCCGCCATCAGATCCCATATCGTATTGAAATCAACGGGCGTAAAGTAGGCGTTCCCGTAGTACGTAATCCATCCGCCGGGAACGTCGGTTGTTTCGCCGAGGTGTTGAATCAGAAAACCCGTTTTCGCGTCGTACAGCGCGGCTGTCGTTGCCGCGTTATAGAGGGTAACGCTGTCGGTGGCCTTATAAACCTCGTCCCAATTGGTGCTGACCAGCAGGATGTAATCCGTATCCTCCATGCCGCCGGGGATTTTAGCCGCCGGCAAAGCGCTCTCCAGCATCGGCATGAAAATGGTTTTATGATCTGAATCTCCCTTTCGGTACTCCCAAACGGCCAGGACTGTGCCCGCCGGATCATAGGCTTTAGCGGCCTGTTCGTCGGAAAACGCAGGCAGAAGACCGGCAACGCTGCAGCCGGAGCCGGGCGCGAAGCCATAGATGAGCATCCACCGCGCCTTTTTGCCTGTTTCCTGATAATAGGGGCTGACGATGGGATCGATCGTTTCCGAAATGAATTTCGAGGCGGCCAGCGCCTGCGATAACGGTTCGGCGTTTGCCTCCAGATAACGTTCCGCCAGACCATAACCCGTGCTATCAGCGTTGAAAATGCCGCATTGATACAATTCGGGCAGCAGGCGCACAAAGCTGGCGGCCGAGGAAAGAACGGCCGTTTCCAACTGAGGCCAATCGTGGATTTTGTTCGAGTTATTCAAAAGCATAAGCCTGCGGATTGCGTCTGCGTCATAAATATGGTAAGCCGCGCCGGGAATCCCAAGCGATTGCAGATAGCTTTCGACGTAACCGCTGTCAATCTGGTCCGGCACGCTTGTGTCGCCGATCAGAAAAACGCTTTGCGCCTGCAGGTTTGTGCGGAGAAAGGTCAGAGACAATTCCGTTTTGAAGGCCAGCAAAACCAGCGTATTCTGATCGACCAGGTTGTAGCTGTCCCATTTCAGGGCCAGATGTTCGGCTGCCGCGGCGAAATCAGCGGAGTATTCGTTGTTGATCTGCAAGGAAAGCGCGCCGAGACAGTTCTCTTCGTCCGTATTCAGCCCGGCGGCGAGCGCTTCGGTTTGAGCCGTATCCAGCTTGAGGATAACTGCCTTGACGGGGGACATGTACGCGACGTCCGCAAGCCGGTTTGCCCAATCGGCCTGCCGTTGATCGCCGAAAGCGCTCGCGGCGGCGTCTGCCGCCATCTGTGCCGTCAATTCGACGGCACTCCGAAGAATAGATCCCGCGTACTCGCTTTCGGGGATTTCGGCCGCCGCGTGGATCCCGGAGAAGAATAAAACCACCGTGAGGATGATGATCAGTGCGCGTTTCATGGCTAACCCTTCTTGTCTTATGATTTCCAACGATTGTCAGCGCTTAAGACCTTAATGTTGCGAAAGGAGCGTCACGCGTATATTTCTTTTCGGGGTCGGACCCTTTCCGTGCTGCGCATGAATCAACGCAAATGACGTTACTCACAATATAATGGAAACGCCCAAAAGTATCAATCCATATTTTCGGATTTCCGATCGAAAATATCGGATTCTATCGTTGACAAACGTTGATCGGTTGCTGTAAAATACTAGTGAGTGTGCTCGTGCACAATGGCAGAAAGTTACCATAAATTACATTATGAACCGGTAAGAGAGGCGGAAATCACATGGCAGAAATTTTCAAGAAGCTCCCCAAAGTGCAATTCGAGGGGGCGGATTCCAAAAACCCCCTGTCCTTTAAGTTTTATGACCCCAACCGACTGATTCTCGGCAAAAAAATGAGCGAGCATCTTCCCTTTGCGCTGGCCTGGTG
>JAEWTC010000091.1 GCA_023459675.1 Bacillota bacterium
CACGTGCATACCGATACCCCGCTGGACAGCCGGGAGCTGACGCAGGCCGAAGCCATCCCGCCCGACGCGCTTGCCTCGCTGCTGCTGCAGGGCACGGTGCGAACGGAGCGGGGCGAGGCGGAGCTGCTGACCGACGCTTCCTGGGCGGTGGCCGCCGCCCCGCCGCCCGGCTGGCCCCTTGCCGTGCCGGAAGCCGTGCGGGAGATTGATCCCAAGGCCGTGCTCTGCCACGTTGCGCCGGGGCTTGCGGACGGGGATTTCGTAATGGCGTGGGAGCGCGGCAGGCCGCCGATGCAGCCGTGGGGCGATCTGCCCCTGTTCGGACAAACGGCGGCGTACCCCCGCCCGCTTACCTACGCGGTGACGCTGCCCGCGGGCACGGCCTGCGTAGAGCCGCCGGACGCAAAGGGCGCGTATGCCGCGTATCTGGACGACACCCCCGTATCGTTTGCGGGCGGCGCGCTGGAGCTGCCGCCCGACGGGCGTCCGCACACGCTGCGGCTGGAGCTGACCGCGGCGGACGGGCGCGGCGGCCTGCAAAGCGGCGTGCGCGTGCGCGTGCGGCCGTTGCAAGCCGCGCTGGGAGACTGGCGCGGCCACGGCCTTTCCTGGTTCTCCGGCCGCGCCCTGTACAGGCAAACCGTGACGCTGCAAAAGGAGCCCGGCCTGCGCTACGCGCTGCACCTGGGCCGCGTGTGCTTTTCCGCGGAAATTTGGGTGAACAACAGCCTGTGCGGTACGCGCGTATGGGAACCGTATACCGTCGATATCACCGCGTTCCTTCGGGACGGGGATAACGAAATCGCGGTCGTTGCCGCCAACTCCGCCGCCGTAGCCCGCCGCCAAATGCTGGTGGACGAAGGCATGGCGCTGGCCTGGAACCGCTACTGGAACGAGGACAACATCGACCGCGAACCCGAGAACCTGCTTTCCGGCCTGCTGGGGCCGGTGACGATCACGGCGTACGCGCGGGCGGAAGGGGAAACCCCCGCGCCGTTGCCCTGAAAAACTGCGCCTTCCGCTTCCAACGAAGCGCAAGCCCGGCGGAGCCGAAAGCCGCACTCCCCCGGCGGCGCAGGCCTGGCAACGCTCATTCGTTTAGCAAATCAAAACCGGCCGCAGAACGCGGCCGGTTTCGAATATCCCGTTCTTTCCCTGTTACGCAGGGAACGTCAGCACGTAGCGCGCGCCGTGTTCCATCACAACGCCGTCCGTCAGCCGGATGCGCAGGATGACGGTGTTGGGATCGGCCTCGTTGATGTGGCCGTTGTCGTACCAGGCAGCGAAGGCGGTTTTCAGCATCGCATGCAGCGCCCGGTTCTCCTGTGCGCAAAGCCAGCCGAGGTTTTCCCCAAGCCCCTGCCCCGTAAACCACTCGCCGCTGACCGCCACGCGCGGGTCGGCGGCGATTTGCAGCATTTTGCCCGAAAGCGCGTAGGTGATGGCGTAGAAGCTGCCGTCCCGGTACGCTGCGTCGATGGTGCGCACCGCGGGTCTGCCCTCGTTGAGCGTTGCCAGCGCCACCAGCGAATCCCCCGCAAACCGCTCCGTCATCACTTCGTAGCCACGCCGATCCACCGCGTCCATTATCCGCACCTTCTTCGTATGAATATACCGGCCGCACGCGCCGGGGCAACCGCGGCCGGGTTAATTTTCGGGAATGGAATACCCTGTGAGCGATTTCCAGGCGCTGCGCAGGGCGTTTTGGCACTGCACGCCGTAGTTGGGGTCGAGAATCTTGGTTTCGTCCATGGTGCGCAGGAAGTGCACGCACAGATGGCCGTCAAAATTGTTGTCCGATATGCTGCCGGACAGGTGGGCTACGTCGTGCATGGCGGCGAGGGTCCACGTGCCGTTGGGAAGCTTGACGAACACCGTACGGGGCGTCCACGTAACGACTCCGCCGAAAGCCTGGTACATGGTGGCGGTATCCGTGGCGGTGAGGGGTTCGCTGTCGGCATGGCGGCCGCGGCTGTACACCCGCAGGTTGAACGTGAGCCCCGTTTGATAGTCATAGACGACCATCGTGCTGCCGGTGCTTAAGTTGGGCTTCACCTCGGTGTACCAGTACAAGGCGCGCACCGCGGCGCCGTCCGGCCCGGAGGCTGTGCCAAACGAAGACGAGCTGTAGCCAGACGACGAGGACGTGGACGTGGAGTTGCCCGAAGAGGACGAGGAAGAAGAAGACGAAGAAGACGACGAAGAAGACGACGAGGATGAGGGCGGCGAACTGTTAACCCCCACCGCGGCGCTGCTATTGAGGACTTCCAGCGTTCTTGTGCCCGCAACGCCATCCGCCGTCAGGCTGTTGTTCTTCTGGAACAGGATCACCGCCGCCTGGGTGAGCGCGCCGAAAACGCCGTCCGCGCTGACGCTGTACCCAAGCGCTTTGAGCGCGGCCTGCATGGTTTTTACCGCCGCGCCGGAGGAGCCCAGCGTTAGGCTGCCCGCCGCGGTGGTACCGGAGGCGGCGGTGGACGACGAGGAGGACGGGGAAGAGGAGGAGCCGCCTGCGACAACCGCCGACGCGGAATAGAGCTTTCCAAACGTGCCGGAGCCGCAAACGCCGTCCGCGGTCAGCTGATTGGCAGTCTGGAAGGCCTTCAGTGCTGTCAGCGTTCCGCTGCCGAAGCTGCCGTCCAGGCTTCCCGCATAATAGCCGAGGTCTTTCAGCTTGGTTTGCATCGCCAGTACGTCGGTACCCGAATCCCCTTTGCGAAGCGAACGGGAAAGGGAGGAAGACGACGAAGCGCTTCCGTTGTCCGTGGATGCGGGGGCCGCGTTGGCCGCGCCGAAGAGAAGCTCCAGCGTTTTGGTGCCGGCCAACCCGTCCGCGGTAATCTTCTGGGAGCGCTGGAACGCGATCACCGCGGTGCGCGTCGCCAGGCCAAATTTGCCGTCCACCGTGCCGATGGTATAGCCGAGCTTTTTCAGGGCTTCCTGCAAAAGCCGCACGCGCTCCCCGCTGTCGCCGTATTGCAGGGTGGTGGAACTGGTTCCCGACGCAAACGAAGTGGAGCTCGCCGCGGCCGCCTCGTACAGGGCGTTGAGCGTCAGGGTGCCGGCCTTGCCGTCCGCCTCCAGCCCGAGGCTCTTCTGGTAGGCCTTCACGGCGTCTTCCGTGCCGCGGCCAAAACGCCCGTCCACGGCGCCGGAATAAAACCCGAGCGTGGTGAGCGCGTTTTGCATAGCGGTCACTTCGCTGCCGCTGGAGCCGAACTCCAGCGTTTTGTAAATTTTAAGCGCGGCGGATGCGCCGCTAAGCCCAAGCATGGACAACATCAGCGCAAGCGCCAAGGCCCGTACAGCGATCCGGTGAACCTTACATTTCATCGGCTGTCCCCCTCAATGAACGCGCAAAACGCACGATAAGATGGGGCTAGTATAGCAATAAATTACGAATAAGTAAATACACTATTGCCGCATTGTTACGAGTTTTATGATGCGCTCGCGATTTTTCTTTACATAATCTGAATATGCAAAGCGGCGCGCAATAGGCGCGCAAAGCCGCGTCACAGCGCGTTTTGCGTGGTGAGAAGGTATACGATATACCCGATTCCAGACGCCAGATGCCACAGCAGCAAACCGCTTCCGGCGGCAATTTTCAGCGCCTGGGCGCGGGGGCGGCTCACCACAGTGGGAAGGCCCTGCGAGGCGGTGCGCAAGCGCTTCACCCACCCCGAAACACGATGGGCAAACAGCGGCAGGGTCACGGCCCAGAGCATCAGCCCCGCGCCCATCACGGCCCAGCCGAAATTGCCGTCCTGCGCACGGTAGCCGGTTTCGCTTAAGAAAAGCATCTGCAGCACGGCAACGCCGTCCAGCAGAAGGGTGAGAAGGAACAACGGCTGCCTGAGGGTTTCGCGGTCGGCAAACAGCAAAAGCACGCACAGCGGAAACAGCTGCGTCAGCAGCACAAGCGTAAGCACGTCCAGCGTTTTGGCTCCGCTGACCAGCACCGTAAGCCCGCCCTGGCTTTCCACGACGCCGCCGAAGTAGAACAGGAACTCCAGAAGGATGGCAAGCACCGCGGGCGCGGCGGCAAGCAGCAGCCGCAGATAATACCGGCTGCGGCCCGGGTTTTCCACCCAGCGCACCAGAAAGTAAACGCCCGCGGCGGGCAGGAACGCCTGCAAAAACGTGGGTTTGATCAGCGCGCTGACGAGCATCACCGCGGACAGAAGCGCCGCGTGCTTCCAGGGGATGGTTTCCCCGGAGCGCAGATTGCGCTCCTCCGCCATCGCCACCAGGGAGACGGATACGATCATCGGCGCCATCAGCGCGATCTGCGTGGGGCTGTGCCAGGGGTTGGGCGAGCCGCCACCCAGAAAGACCGTCGGGTTGATCCACGGCACCCAGACCGACGAAACCACGGAAGCCGCCAGCGCGCACAGCGCGGCCACCGGGCCGCGGTGGCCGATGAGCCGCCGGGCGAGCGCGTACAGCGCCAGCGTTTCCAGCCCCTTGCACAGCGCGGTGAACAGCAGCGCGCTCTGGTTGATGGTAAGCCCCGTCTGCGATACCAGAAATACGCAGATACGCCACAGCGGGTGCGCCGCCTGCCGGATGAAGGATTTCCAGTCGGCAAGGCTCGCCTGCCCCGCCCACAGCGTATGAATGGCGATGTCGCTCTGGGGGCGGCTGAGCAGCGCGTGCAGCACCGCCGCGCCCAGCACCGCAGACGCGATCCCCGCGAACCATTTCCACCAGTCTGCCCGGACGCGCTTTTCCATTCTCTATTCCTCCCAGCCGTCAATCTTCTTGTACAGGCCGCCCGCCATGTTATCGGTCACCGTTTCAAAGCCCGTCATGTAGATGCGCAGGAAGCGCGTCAAAATCCAGCGGCATTTGCCGGTGTTGTTTTCATACATGATGCCGGACTGCACCCCAAGCCCAGGGTGCAGCTGCGCCATCACCTGAATTTCCATAATCTCGGTGCGCACGGTGTTTTGAAAGGGGTCCTCGGCGTTTGGATCGTAGATAATGGCTTCGCACAGCGTTTGCAGCTCTGCGGAGAAGGGTTTTCTGTCAAAACGGTTCTCGTCCGCAAACGCGCCTTCGGGCGCGCCGGTCAGCAAAACAACCGCCACCGCCGCGCAGCCCGCAAAATAGGCGATGGGCAGCAGCTTTTGCCCGCGCAGCACAAACAGGGCGGTAACGAGCCACAAAAACGGCGCGAGCGAGCGGTAGTCCGCCCAGTCCTGCGCTTCGTAGAAAAGAATGATGATCAGCCACGGCAGCAACAGAAGCAAAAACCCCAAGCCGTACAGGAAACGTTCCTTTTTGGAAACAATCACGCCCAGAAGCGTGAATAGCAGCATCCCGCAGTACAGCCAGCGCTGAACCACCTCGCTTGTATTGGCAAGCGCCAGCACGAAATAGGCGTGCAGGTTGTTGAGCGCGTGGAACCAGAACATCCGCGCGGCCTCCCGGAAACCGGCGCGCAGGAAGTGGTAGAGAAAGCCGGATTCATAAGGGCTGGTCACCAGGCGCATGCCGTAGTTGATGAAAAACGAAACCACGACGATGGCCGCAAGCCAGAGCACGAGCTTCCACGAAATTTTCCGATCGCAGGCAAACACCGCCACGGGGATGAACAGCAGGAAATAGAGGATGCGGTACACGCTCAAGAAAAGCACCGCGGCAAGCGCGCCCAGCAGCACCGGCAGCGTGACCTTTTCCCACAGGCGGTACAAAAGCCCGGCGTAGAGCATCAGCAGGCCGTAGTTGGCAAGCTCCGTCATGGACGTGCAGCAGTACAATATAAACGGCGCGTAAAACAGCATGGACAGCGCCAGCAAAACTGCCGTACGCGCCTTGGGGCGTACCAGCAGAAGGAGCGCCCCCGCGCCCGCGCTGACCCACAGGGCGTTTACCAGCAGGATGGAGGAATACCCCCAGCCAAACAGCTTGGCAAACCACGCGTATAAAAGCAGCGGCCCCGGCCCGTGAACGCTCAGCACGCCGATTTCCGGCGGCAGCTCCCCGATGCCGATATAGCCGGTATGCATGCCGTAGTGGACGAAGGAATACACGCTGCGCCAGTAATCCAGCTCGTCCGACCAGATGGGCACGGCCGCAAAGCCGTTCTTGCCGAGGAACAGCGAAACGAGCCCCACCGCCAGAAACGGCGTGAGGATCAGCGTGAAGTAAGCCGCGGCGGTCAGCGCGCGCCGCCTGTTGCTGCCTGCCAAAGGAGTTCCTCCGATCACACGAACGTTCGTATGCCCGCCGCCCGCGCCTTTACAGCGGAGCTTCAAAGCAATGGTAGGGTTTCGCAAACCCGGCAAGGGTAAACGTACCGGCTTCCCGCACGGTAACGGACGCGAAAAACGCAAGCGCCCGGTTGTTGTCCTCGTAGGTATCCACGCGGAAACTATCGCAGCCGGTGCGCTTGCCAAAATCCTTGGCAAACTCCACGGCCGCCCTCGCATACCCCCTGCCTCCGCGGTTGGGCAGCACGGCGATGCGGTGCAGGCATACGGGGTTGCCGCCCATCTGCCAGTCCACGGCCTGGTACTCCGGCTCCAGCCCGCCCACGGTGAGGGCGAACACGCCCGCCAGCCCCTGCTCGTCGTCCATGCGGTAGAGGCGGCCCTCCCGGATATCCTCCCGGAGCAGCGCTTCATAGGGGTATCTTCCCCACTGCCACTGCAACAGGCCGCGCGCGTGCATATCCGCAATCACGGTTTGGTACAGGGCGCAGATTTCCGGCAGGGCGCCGGCTTCCGGCTTTGTGATTTGCAATTGCTATTCCTCCTCAACATACATGGCGTACAGCTTTGCATACACGCCGCCCTTTGCCAGAAGCGCTTTGTGCGTGCCCTGTTCCTCCACGCCGTTTTCGGTGAGCACCCAGATGGTGGAGGCGTTTTTGATGGTGGTCAGGCGGTGGGCGATGGTAAAGGTGGTGCGCCCAACGGAGAGCGTTTCCAGCGACTTTTGCACCAGCCGCTCGCTTTCGTTATCCAGCGCGCTGGTGGCCTCGTCCAAAATCAGGATCGGCGGGTTTTTCAGGAACACGCGCGCGATGGACACGCGCTGCTTCTGCCCGCCGGAGAGCTTCACGCCGCGCTCGCCCACGCAGGTGCGGTAGCCGTTTGGCAGCGCCATGATGAACTCGTGCGCGCCGGCGAGCTTCGCCGCCTCGATCACCGCGTTCTCGCTAGCGCCGGGCAGGCCGTAGGCGATGTTGTCAAACACGGTGCCAGAGAACAGGTATACGTCCTGCTGCACCACGCCGATGTTCTCACGCAGCGACTTCTGGGTGAGGGTCGTTATATCTTGCCCGTCGATGAGGATGCGCCCGGCGGACAGGTTGTAAAACCGGGGGATGAGGTTGCACAGCGTGGTTTTGCCAGAGCCGCTGGGGCCGACCAGCGCCACGCGCTCGCCCGCCTTCACGTTCAGGTTGATATCGGCAAGCACGTCTCGGTCGTTATCGGAATAATGGAAGCCCACGTGGTCGAACGTCACGTTTCCCTTGACGTCGGTCAGTTCCTTGGCGTCCGGCGCGTCTTGGACGTCCGGCTTTTCGTCCATCAGGGTGCAGAAGCGCTCGATGCTCGTCATGCCGTTTTGGAACTGTTCGGTAAACTCCACAATCCTGCGGATGGAGGTTAAAAGCGTGGAAACGAACAGCAGAAACGCCATATAATCGCCCGCGGTGATTTGCCCGCTGCGCAGGTACAGCGCGCCCGCGATCACCACCACGATGTACATCACCCCGTCCACAATGCGCCGGGACATGGAAAATCCCCCGAGCAGGCGGTAGCTTTTGCGCTTGACGCGGATAAAGGTTTCGTTGCTTTGGCGGAATTTTTCAATTTCGATGGGCTCGTTGGCAAACGATTTCACCACGCGGATGCCCAGCAGGCTGTCCTCCACCTGGGCGTTGATCTCTCCCAGCTGGTGGCGCCGCTCCTGAAACGTGCGGCGCATGCGGCCGCTGAACACCCGGGCGATCACGTACATCAGCGGCAGCGCGGCAAACACGATCAGCGTAAGGCCGGAATGAATGCCCATGAGGATGGTGAAGGAGGCGACGATCTTGATCGCCGCGATGAAAAACTCCTCCGGGCAGTGGTGGGCGAACTCCGTGACCTCGAACAGGTCGGAAGTGATCCGCGCCATAATCTGCCCGACCTTCGCCTCCGAATAGTACGAAAAGCCGAGCTTTTGCAGATGGCTGAACAGATCGGCGCGCATGTCGCGCTCAATCCAGGAGCCCATGATGTGGCCCTGCGAGGTCATATAATAATCGGCGGCGGCGTCCACCAGGCGCAGCGCGACGTAGAAAAGGCCGATGCGCAGCACGTACGTCACCGTGAGCAGGGCCGCATCATCCACCGCGAGCTGGGTAATGTTGCGCACGATCAGCGGCAGCGCCACGTCGCAAAGCGTGGTGGCCGCCGCGCAGAGAAGGTCGAACGCCAGTATGGGGACGTACTTCTTGTAATACGGAGCAAATCGCTTGATCAGGGACAGGTTTTTCATGGTACGGATGTCCGGCTGCATGCGTGTTCTCCTTCGGTTATTGCCCGTCGGCGCGGATCAGCCCCAACGTGCGCAGATAATCCGCAAGCTGCTTTTCCTGCGACATGGGAATGTGCGCAACATATACGGCGTCCTCCCCGGCGGCGGCGACGCGGATATAGTCTTTGGAATCCATACGCACGGCGTCCAGCCCGGCCATGGTGTACAGCGTATCCACGCGCAGGGCGTAACCGGAATCTGTTAACAGCGTGATCGCCCCCGCCGGGCGGATGGAATCCACCGTCATCACGGAGCCGTCCGGGAACTGGTAGGTGAGCGTCAGCCTGCGGGCATATCCGCCGCCGTAGGCCGTGTCATACAGCGCGGCTTTTAACAGCGGCAACACGTTTCCGCGCAGCTCCATCACGTCCTTGCCAAAGCTCACGGCGGCGGCGTTTACGTCCACCGTGCCGGTCATCTCCTGCCCTGTCATGGGCATGCGGATGATTTCCTCCTGCGCGGCGGATTGCTTTAAAAGCACCTCGTCGTCGTCGTCCGGCTCGCCCATCAGCAAAAACAGGTACAAAAACGCAAGGGCCAAAATCAGCAGCAGCAAAAGAAGCAGCTTTCTGACCACGGCCTTCCACTTGGCGGGGCGCTTAGCCTCCGGCTCGTCGGTGAGCGCCTTCTGCGCGGGTAGCGTGTCCCGCTTGGGCGGCTGCACATAGCTGCGCCGGATGGTTTCCACTTCGCGGGGCATGTCCGCGGGCGGCCTGCGCCGCCCGTTTTTGGGTTTTGGCGTTTTATCCAAGCGCGCGTCTCCTATTGAGCGTCGATCGTCAGGTGCAGGGTTTGCAGCGTCTCGTCCAAATAGCGCGTCTCCCCGTTCATCTCACGGGCGAACGCTTCGTAAAACGCGCGCATCAGCATGCTTTTCTGCGCGCCGGTCAGGTTTTCATCCCGGTGCATTTGGAGCAGCGTCTGCGCCGCGGGCAGCGCGAGATGCTTGGGCGCTTTCCCCTCGTTCACATAGCCGAATACGGCGTGCATATGGCGTGTGGAGCCTTTTAAGAACAGCCGGATGAACTCCGCCGAGAGCCGGGTTAAATACCGGCGCAAAAACAGATCCGGATCCTCCGCTAGTTTCAGGCACAGGTCCAGATCGGGGTGGTGGAAGATCTCCTGCCGCAGCGCCTCGCGTTTGGCGGGCTTCAATTCCTCCGGCTCCAGATACGCGTTGAGCACGTAGCACTTGATCACGGAAAAATCCATGCCCTTTTTGCCGCGCTCGTACAGCCGCCCCAGCAGCAGCAGCTCCTCGGCAACCTCCAGGCTATCCGGGTGCTGCTCCAACAGGGCCAAAAGCCGGTCGTGCTTCTTTACGGGGTCGGCCTCGCGGAGCACCTCGGAAAGATCCATGCCCGCGGGCTGAAGCTTTTCCCCGCAAAACGGGCAGAACGCGGCCTGCTCGGCCGTGCCGACCGCCGCGCGGCACTTGGGGCAGAGGCGCTCAGCCATCGGTATCCCTCCATAATGCATCGCTCATGTCCGACGGCATACGCCAGTCGCCCCGGGGCGATAGGCTGACGGAGCCCACCTTGGGGCCGTCGGGCACGCAGTTGCGCTTAAACTGCTGGGAGAAAAACCGGCGGATGAATTCCGCGAGCTGCGCGTTGATCTTCTCCGGCGCGTACACGCCCCGGAAGGCCTGCGCGGCAAAGCGCCGCAGGCGGCTTGCGCCGCTGCCCGAATCCATGAGGTGGTAGAGGAAAAAATCATGCAGGGCGTAATCGCCGATGATCTCCTCGGTGCGCTGTACCATGTCCCCCTCCACGGCGGGAAGCAGCTCGGGGCTGATGGGGGTATCGAGCACGTCCTCGCATACGGCGCGCACGGCGCCGCCGAAGCTGTGCTCGCTGATATGGCGCACCAGCCGCTTGACCAGGGTTTTGGGAATGGAGCAGTTGACGTTGTACATGCTGATGTGGTCGCCCGCGTAGGTACAAAAGCCAAGGGCAAGCTCGCTCATATCGCCCGTGCCCAGCACGATGCCGCCCACCTTATTGGCCAAATCCATCAAAATCTGCGTACGCTCGCGCGCCTGCGCGTTTTCATAGGTCACGTCGTGTTTGTTTTCATCCTGCCCGATGTCTGCAAAGTGCTGCCGCACCGCGGCTTCGATGGGGATTTCCAGCGCCGTGACCCGGAGCGTTTCCATCAGCTTTTGCGCGTTGCCACGGGTGCGGCTGCCCGTGCCCATGCCGGGCATGGTGACGGCGACTACGGTTTCACGGCCTAAGCCCAGCTTATCGCAGGCCTTCGCGGCTACGAGAAGCGCAAGGGTGGAATCCAGCCCACCGCTCACGCCGACCACAATTTTGGGTTGCCCGATGGCCAGAATCCGCGTCATCAGCCCCGTGCACTGGATGTTTAATATCTCCTCCAGGTTTTCGGCGCCCTGGCCGTCCGGCGGCACGAAGGGCAGCGGCGGCAGGGGGCGCAAAAGCTCCGCCGTATCGGGCAAATTGACGCAGGCCATGGGCACCACGGTCATCGCGCGGGAGGAGCGTTTGCGCTGGTGGAAGCTGCCGTTGCGCTGGCGCTGGTAGCGCAGGCGGCAGATATCGATATCCGCAATTGCGCAGCCGCCGGAAAGCGTAAACCGTTCGCCCTCGCTGAGCACCCTGCCGCTTTCAAACACGCCCGTGTAGCCGCAGAAGGCCAGATCGGACGTCGATTCCCCAAAGCCCGAGCACGCGTAGGCATAGCCAGCGTACAGGCGGCCGGATTGCTGTTTCAACAGCTCCCGCCGGTAGGCGTGCTTGGTGACCAGCGCGTTGGACGCGCTGGGGTTCAAAATGATATCCGCGCCCTCCGCCGCGTAGAAGCTGGACGGCGGAACGGGCGTCCACAGGTCCTCGCAGATTTCCACGGCGAAGGTGAAATCCCCCATGTCAAACAGCAGGTCCGCCGCGATGGGCGGCATAGCCTGTGCGTCTTCAGCGGTGGTTTGCTCCGCGCCTACGAACCAGCGGGTTTCATAAAACTCATTGCCGTTGGGTAAGAATGTTTTGGGAACGATGCCCTTGATCGCGCCGTTTTGCAGCACCGCCGCGCAGTTGTACAGCCGGGAGCGCACGTTCACGGGCAGCCCCACCACCGCGGCCATGCCGCGCGTCTGCTGCGCAAGCTCCGTAAGCGCCGTCCAGGCCGCGCGCTGCACGGTTTCGTGCGTAAGGAGATCGCCCAGGGTATACCCGGTGAGGCAGAGCTCGGGAAACACGGCAACCTGCACGCCCTGCGCTTCCAGTTCCCGCATTTTTACGAGGATCTCCCGCTTGTTTTGTTCCACGTTTCCCAGGTGCACCCGCAGGCTGACCGCGGCGATCCGGGCAAAATCGCTCATACTGCTTCCTCCGTGACTGCGTTTACGGAACCTGTATTAGCATCGTGTTCTGCTCGTCCATCTCCACCTTGAGGATGCTTTCCTTCTCCAGCGCCTTGAGCAGATCGGAAAAGCGCTTGAACCCAAGGGAACGCTCGGAAAACTCCGGGTAGGCGGCCTGCATGTCCGCCTTGAGGATGGAGGGGTTGATGCGGTCGAACCCGTCGTCCTTGTACTGCTCCAGGCGGTCGCGGAAGGCCTGCACCCAGTTTTCCCGGGTCAGCTTGGGCGCGCCGCCGTTTTTGGCCACCGCCTGCTTTAGCGCGACCATGACGTTGAAATTGTCGGAGCGGACGGAGAGGTTGCCGTACTTCTGCTGGAGCTTATCCAGCAGTTTTCCAAACGTCGAGCAGCCGAAGGCCTTCTCGTTGAAGTCCGGCCGCAGGCGCAAAAGCACGCCCTTCAGCTCGCTGGCGTAGAGCTCGTCGTCGGTCTGCTCCTCCAGAATGTTTTCGATCAGCTTGTTGAGCTCCGCCTCGTCGAGGGGTTCCTTTTCCTCGGCCACGGTCTTTTTGCGGCTGGAGGGCTGGCGGCTGCTGCCGCCGACGTTTTCAAGGAACTGGAACTCGTTGCAGGCGTTGATGAAGATGCTGGACGCGGCTTCGCTGCGGCTGATGCCCAAAACGAACTTGCCCATGCTTTTGAGCTTGCCCACCAGCGGGGTGTAATCGCTGTCGCCGGATACGATGCAGAAGCTGTCGATCAGCGGGTTGGTATAGGCGACCTCCAGTGCGTCGATGACGAGCAGGATATCGGCGTTGTTTTTCTGGCTGATGCCGTGGCGAAGCGAGGGCACCACGGTAAAGGTATTGGAGAGCAGCACTTCCTTGAGCCCCACGTACTGCTCGGTATAGCCGTACACCTTTCCCAGCAGCACGTCGCCGCGGATCTTGACTTTCTCCAGCACGCTCAAGAACGTGGGCACCTTCGCGCCACAGTTTTCCAGGTCTACGAATAATGCAAATTTTGGCAGTGTAATCATTCCTTTTTATGTTTTTTCACGTCCCGGAACGCCTGCCCGCAATGAGGGCCCGCCCCGGAACGCCTTGGGAGCCGGATGTTTCCGGCGTAGGATGTGTTCTTGTCCGCGCGGTGCGCCGTTAAATCTCGTCCTTCGGAACACCATTGCCTGGGGGCGAACCAGTTCGCGTACTACGCTATAACCCCACGAGGATTTGGGCAGATTCACGCGATCCGAAATGGTCAGCTTTTCGCTTATTTTTGCGTCACGCGAGGCGCTTTCACGAAGGAATACTGGAAGTATTTCGAGTGGAAGCAACAAAGCGCGGCGTGAAAAGAAGCATAGGATGACCGTTGAGCGTTCGCGCGAAGATGCCTAAATACGGAAGGTGAACCGATCCCCGCGAATCCACTGCCGGCTCAGGTGCAGCGGCCGGCCGTGCTGATCGAACACCAGCTGATCCAGCCGCAGCAGGGCGTCGCCGGTTTTGGTTTCCAAGAGCTTTCCCACCGTTCCATCGGCGCGGGCCATGGAGATGTCGTGCACGGCGTGGCTTGGCACCAGCCCGTGGGCGGACAGCAGCGCATACAGGGAGCCTGTCAGGGGATCGTCCAGCAGAAAGGCAAGATCGGCCGAAAAGCGGTTGTATTCCAGCATCACCGGCTCGCCGCCCGCAAGCCGCAGCCGGCAGATGGAAATGATCTCCCCGCTTTTGCCGACGTCCAAGTTCACGCGGTCTTCCTCGGAGGCCGCCTCCCGCCTGCGCTCGATCAGGCGGGTCTGCGCGGTTTGGCCGATCTGTGCGCAGGCGTCGGAAAAACTGGTGACATGGGAAAGATCGCGCACCATCTTCTCCTGCGCCACGAACGTGCCCTTGCCCTGGCGGCGCACCAGAAGCCCGCTGCGCACGATTTCCTCCAGCGCCTTGCGTACTGTGACGCGGCTGACGCCGTAAACCTTGCACAGCGTTTGCTCGCCGGGAATGCGCTCCCCCGGGGGGTACACGCCGGCGGTGACGTCGTTGCGCAGCCGCTGCATCAGCTGTTTATACAGCGGGCGTTCGCTCGTTTTAATCAACAGGCTTGTCTGCATGCGGCCACCTCCAGTGTTCACGCAATCAGTATACCTTATTCGCGCTTGTTGGGCAAATTCTACTCGATCAGCGAAATGAGGATATCCTTGTCGATCATGAAGTTCACCACGTCGTCGATCACGCCGCCGGGCGTATGGAGCGCGATGGGGAGCAGGTACAGCCCGATGGTTTTCGTCCAGCGCTCCTTGTACTCGCGCAGGAACATATCGTTGAGCCCGAAGAAATCGTTCTGCTCGTACTCCACTTCCCGGAATACGCTCTTGTCCCGCGCGGAAAGGGAGCCGTTAAAATATACCGACAGGGCGGGCAGCCCGGTTTGCGGGTGCAGCCAGTCCGCGGTCACGGTCAGGTCGTAGGGCAGCTGGGCCGCGGTGCGCGACCAGCGGAAGGTAAACGTCTGCGCGGGTGGAACCTGTTCAAACACATATCCGTCCATCACGGCGGTTACGGAGCCCTCGCCGCCCAGCGCGCCTTCCGCGGGCAGCCCTTCCCCCCTAAGCGACAGCGATACGGCAAGATTGCCGTCCAGCGTTACGGCGGCGGCGGCGGAGATATTGTTTGCCCCGCCTGTGTTTTCCCTGCGGTATTGAAACGTCAGCTCGTAATCCTGCGGCACGGGAAGGCGGAGGCTCAGCTCGGTTACGTTCCCGGTTACGGTTTTGCGGAACACCTCGGTTTCGCCGAGGGTGCAGGTCAGGCTGTCCGCCGTCTGCGTAACGGTCATGCCGTTTTGCTCCGGGTCCAGCACGTCGAGCACGGCTTCGAGGTTGGACAGCGTATCGGTCATCATTTCGGACGCGTACAGCGCCGCCAGCAGCGTATCGAAATAGTAATATACGCGGTAATACCCCTCGTCGTCGGTGGTGAGATAGTCCAGCCCCTCGCACAGCTCGTACAGCCGCTCATAGGGGACGACGTAGGTCAGGCTCCCCGCCTCCCCGGCGGTTTCGGCCGCCTGCCCAACCTCCGCTGCGGGGGCTTCCGTGGTATCCGCGCCGGCGGCCGCGTCCGGGTCGGGCTGCGTTTCGAGGCCCGCTTCGGCCTCCTCCCGCGCTTCGGCCATCATCTCCGCCACGGGGGTATAGAAGCTCTCGGCCAGATAATACGTGGCGTTGGGATAGAGGAACAGCGCCAGATATGGCGTGGGAAGCTCCATGAAGTAATAGGGCTTCAGCATGAAATCAAAAAAGTTATGCATTTGGAAATGCAGGGTATCGTTCATGAACATGGGGCTGATCAGGTAACGGTAGCTGTGGTAGCCGTCGTACACGAAGGGGATTGTATCCTTCCCCTCCAGCTGCAGCGCGCCTTCCATATACACGCGGCTGGTGGGCGTGAGGAACGCCTGTCCGTCCAGGCTCCCGCGCAGGGTAAGCCGGGAGAGGAAAGTTTCCCAGTCCTTCCAGTGCGCGCCGCCCTTGGGAAAACCGTCGGCATGCAGGCCGACGCCCAGCGTGAAATCCGCATGCACGGCGTCCTCCCGGGACAGGTATGTGTCCGCGGCGGCAACGGCGGGCAGCAGCAGGGCGAGCAGCAGCGCAAAAACGCGCAAGGCGAGCGTTCTCATGGCAGAGATCCTCCTTACGGGCTGGGGATATGCAAATTATACCACAGGAAAACGGAGGCTGCAGATTTTGTTACGTTTCAGCCGTTTTTCACGCGGCTCTGCGCGCGCGCCCGCTGCTCGTGGGCAAGTTCCCGCTTGCGCATGCGCAAGTTTTCCGGCGTGACTTCCAAAAGCTCGTCGTCGTCGATAAATTCCAGGCACTCTTCCAAAGTCATTGGGTGCACGGAAACCAAACGGAGGCTGTCCTCGCTGGCGGAGGCGTTGCGCATGTTGGTGACGTGCTTTTGCTTGCAGACATTTACGATCAGGTCTTCCGGGCGCGCGTTCTGCCCGCAGATCATGCCCTTGTACACCTTGGTTTGCGGCGTGATAAACAGCGTGCCGCGCTCCTGCGCGCCGAACAGGCCGTAGCCGGTGGCTTCGCCCGTTTCAAAGCAGACCATCGCGCCCATGGCGCGGTGCGGGATTTCACCCTTTGAGGGCTCGTAGCCCTCGAACACGGCGGACATGATGCCCTCGCCGCGCGTATCGGTCATAAACTCGCTGCGGTAGCCAAACAGCCCGCGCGACGGCACCAGAAACTCAAGCCTTACGCGGCTTAGGCCGTGCATGCTTTTGAGCACGCCGCGGCGGCGGCCGATTTTCTCGATCACGGCGCCGGCATAGGCCTGGGGTACGTCGGCCACCATGCGCTCAATGGGCTCGCAGGTTTCGCCGTCGATTTCCTTATAAATGACCTGCGGCTTGGACACCTGAAACTCGTAGCCCTGCCGCCGCATGGTTTCAATGAGGATGGACAGGTGCAGCTCGCCGCGGCCGCGCACCTCGAAAGCCTCGGGGCTGTCGGTATCGCTGACGCGGAGGCTGACGTCGGTCTGCAACTCCTTGTACAGGCGCGCCCGCAGCTGGCGGCTGGTGACGAACCTGCCCTCGCGGCCCGCGTAGGGGCTGTTGTTGACGGAGAAGGTCATGATCACCGTCGGCTCCGTAATGCTGACGAAGGGCAGCGCCACCACCGCGGAGGCGTTGCAAACGGTATCGCCCACGGAGAGGTCCTCCAGGCCGGAAAGCGCAACGATGTCCCCCATGGAGGCGCTTTCGGCGGGCAGGCGTTTGAGGCCGTCGAACGTGAACAGGCTGGTCAGCCGCAGCGGCTGGCTTTGTATGCCGGTATCGTAGTTGGTTTTGATCACGGTTTCGCCAACGTTCA